>CAZYPA010000007.1:0-42990 GCA_964649175.1 uncultured Leptospirales bacterium
GGCATAATTCTTTTATAAAGCTCATCAGGGTCAATACCGTGATCCCTGAAAAGCAGATCCGCCTTGCCATGGGTCACAAACTCATCTGGGAAACCGCCGCTAAAAAGCCTGCGCATTGCAAGATGTGAAGGAAGGCTGGAGTAAATATACTCCCCTACACCTCCGTTTATTACGCCATTTTCAAGAGTTATATAGTAGTCTGATTCATTAATAATATCAGAAATGCCATTCATATCAAGAGGCTTTATACTCATAATATTTATAACTGTTGCAGGATAATCACTCTTTTCAAGCAGCTTACTGAGCTCAACTGCTGTATTTACCATATCACCCAGAGCAAAAACCGCAATTCTCCCCCCTCTGGTAAGTACCTTGATTTTCCCTGGCACAAACTCATCAGGATTTTTCACATCAACACAGGGAACTTCAACCGCTCCCCTGGGATACCTTATTGCAACAGGCCCGCTATTGTATTTCCAGGCAAAATAAATCATATCTCTAAGTTCAGAGCCATTAGATGGAGCAAGAAAAATAAAGTTGGGAATACTTCTAAACATTGCTATATCAAATACTCCATGGTGTGTTTCTCCATCATCCCCAACTATACCTGCCCTATCAATTAAAATCTTAACAGGCAAGTTCATAATAGCTACATCATGGATAAGCTGATCATAGGCTCTTTGAAAAAAAGTTGAATATATACACACAAAGGGTTTAAGGCCAGTGGAAGCCAAAGCTGCTGAAAAAGTAACAGCGTGCTGTTCTGCTATACCCACATCATAAAGTCTTTCCGGAGCAACCTCTTCAAAGGGCACCAGGCCTGTCCCCTCTTTCATTGCTGCTGTTACTGCAGTTACAAGGGGATCTTTTTTTGCCAGCTCTGCAAGGGTTCTTCCTGCTACTGAAGAATAGGATTCACAGCCTCCTCCTTTTGCCCTCTCTCCTGTGTCAGTACAAAAAGGCCCTGTTCCATGAAAGCTGCATGGATCAGCCTCAGCAGGAACAAAACCCTTTCCCTTTTTTGTTATAACATGAATAAGCTTGGGACCTGAATTAATGCGCTTTACTCTGTCAAGAATTTCAACAAGCTTTGGAATATTATGACCATCAACAGGGCCAAAATATCTTATTCCCATATTTTCAAAAAGCTGTCCCGGAATAATAAAACTTTTAAATGAACCTGTAAGCCTTATAAGAAAATTAAACAAGGGCTTCCCAACAAAGGGGATTGCCTTTACCATTCTCATTGTTTTTTTTCTGATACGGTTATAAAGATTCCCTGATATCATATCAGTAAGATATGTGGAAATAGCACCCACATTTTTTGAAATAGAAAGTTCATTATCATTAAGAATAATAATAACATCATTTCCTATATGCCCTATATGGTTAAGCGCTTCAAAGGCCATTCCACCGGAAAGAGAACCATCGCCTATGACAGCAGCAACCTTATAGTCACCACCCTGCAGATCCCTGCCAACAGCCTCACCAACTGCAAGGGATATGCTTGTACTGCTATGACCAACATTGTAGGAATCATAGGGGGATTCTTTGCGCTTGGGAAAACCGCTTATACCGCCATATTCACGCATTGTCTTGAACTGCTCTTTTCTGCCTGTTAAAATTTTATGAGCATAGGTCTGATGCCCCACATCCCATATTATCTTATCAGATGGAGTGTTGAAAACTTTATGCATAGCAATTGTAAGCTCAACAACGCCAAGGGAAGATGCAAGATGTCCGCCATTTTTTGAAACAACATCGAGCATATAGTCTCTCACCTCCTGAGCTAAAACCTGGAGCTCATCAAAAGTGAGTGTTTTAATATCCTTTGGAGAATTTATCTTATCTAAAATCATAATTATTTACCATATTTTTACACTCTTATTATTTCAACCAGTAAAGTCAATTTATAAGTACATTTTCCTGTTTTTTTTGAACTTTTCTTAAATATAGGAATTTCATGAATTGTTATGGAATCCTGTTCTCAAAATCCCAAAATAAGCCAAATAATTTAAACCATAAATACAAAGTTAAATTACCTGTCAGCCAAATTATCATTTTTAGAAGATAAAATATTTGACATTAGATTCCATAAAGGTTCACTAAAGTCTCCTAGTATTAATAATTTTAAAAGGCTGGTTTGACTTAATGTATGTAATTGAAACAACTGTAGCTGTTATAGGTGGCGGAGCTACTGGCTGCGGCATTCTGCGTGACCTTTCCATGAGAGGGATAAACGCAGTACTCATTGAAAAAAACGATATTGCTTCAGGAACAACCGGTCGAAATCATGGTCTGCTTCATTCCGGAGCCAGATATGCGGTAAAAGATATTGAATCAGCCAAAGAATGCATAAAAGAGAATAAAATTCTAAAAAAAATAGCAGCCCATTGTGTTGAAGACACAGGAGGTATTTTTGTTACCCTTCCGGAAGATGACCCTGTTTATTACAGCAAGCTGCTTGAAGCCTGCAGATTTGCCGGTATTGATGCAAAGGAAATACCCATAAAGAAGGCTTTAGAGATTGAGCCTAATCTCAACCCTGCCATACTTTCAGCGATAACAGTTCCAGATGGGACCATTGACCCGTTCAGGCTTGCATCTGCCAACATCCTTGATGCTGTTGAAAGGGGAGCTAAAATTCTCACTCACACCCTGGTAAAGGACTTAATTGTAAAAAATGGAACTATCACAGGAGTTAACTGTATTAGCCAAAGTGGTGAGGATATTGAAGTAAGAGCAGACCTTGTAATAAATGCTGCAGGGATATGGGGCCAGCAAATTTGCGAAATGGCTGGCATTGAATTAAAAATGTTTCCATCAAAGGGCTCAATGCTTATTATAGATTACCGCATAAACAATATTGTAGTTAACAGGTGTCGCCCTCCTGGAGATGGTGACATTATTGTTCCAGGGGATACTGTTTCTCTGATTGGAACAACATCCAAAGAAATTCCCTATGATGAAATTGAGGATCTCACTGTAAAGGATTATGAAATTTCAGTTCTTTTAAACGATGGTGAAGCCTTAATTCCCAATGTAAAAAAAACAAGGGCCCTAAGAGCATATTGCGGGATACGTCCTCTTCTTGCTGTATCAGGAGAAACACAGGGACGAAATATTACCAGAGGAATTGCCTTAATTGATCATAAAGAAAGAGACAACATGGATGGCTTTATATCAATTGCAGGAGGCAAGCTTATGACATACAGGCTCATGGCTGAAGAAGCTGTTGACATGGCCTGTAAAAAACTGGATATAAAGAAAAAATGCAAAACACACAAAATCCCCCTTCCAGGATCTGAAAGCCATATTAGCAGAAAAAAAAGTGTGAAAAGTTTCACCGGTATTCCAAACTCAGTTGTGGGGTCAACATTTTACAGACACGGCCACAGGGTACAGGGCATTTTAACTGAAAAAATGAAAAACTACAGGCTAATATGTGAATGTGAAATGGTCACTGAAGGTGAAATAGAATATGCAATTAAAAACCTTAAAGTGCGAAATATTGTTGATCTTAGACGCAGAACCCGAATAGGCATGGGCCCATGTCAGGGCGGATTATGTGCATACAGAGCAGCCGGGCTTTTTGAAGAATACAAGGGTGCAACTGCTGAAGGCTCCATTGATCTGCTAAAGGATTTTCTTGAAGAAAGATGGAAAGGCATGCAACTGGTCTTATGGGGTGACGGCCTCAGAGAGGCTGAATTTACTTACTGGATTTACCAGGGCCTTTTTGGACTTGATGATATTGATAAAAAAAACTCAACAGGTAATTAAAGTGTTATATGATTGTTTAATTATTGGCGGAGGAATAGCAGGGCTTACCTGTGGCATACGCTGCGCTTCAGAAGGTTTAAAAACAGCCATAATATCAGGCGGCATGAACTCCCTCCATTTTTCATCAGGCTCCATTGATGTGGCAGGATATGATGAAAAAAGAAATATAGTCAAAAAACCTTTTGAACACATCAGCAGGGTAATATCTGAACAGAGAAGTCATCCCTATGCTGCTGTTGGAATTTCAAACATAAAAAAAAGCATAGACTTTTTTTCAAATGAACTGAAAAAGGAATCCCTTGTCCTGAATAACAATGGAGATTTAAACCATTTTCATATCACTGCTATAGGTACTCTTAAACCCACATATCTTTCACAGGAGAGCATCTTTAATGAAAGAGCTGTGAGCATTTTAAAAAATCAACACAAAATTGCTATTCTGAATTTCAATGGCTTCAGAGACTATTATCCTGAGCAAACAATCGCGCTGCTAAAGAAAAAAAGTCTGTTTAAAAATCTGAAAATAGTTTCAGGAGAAATTTCTCTGCCCTATTATATGAACACGGAAAAAAACCTCCATGAATTCAGGTCCATTGACCTTGCGCGAATTTTTGAAACTGAAAAATACCTGCCTAGAATTGCTGAAGAAATAATAAAAGCATCAGGAGATGCTGAAGCTGTTTCCATGCCTGCATTTCTTGGCATTAAAAACTATACCTTTATAAGAGAAAGGCTTGAGGAGCTGACAGGAAAATATATCTATGAAATACCTTCCCTTCCACCTTCCATTCCCGGATTAAGGCTTGATAATGCCCTTAAGAACCGGTACATAAGTCTGGGTGGTGACTATATTTCAGGAGATAGAGCTGAATCAGGCGAATACAAGGGGAACACTTTAGAGAAGATTATTACCAAAGGTTCAGGCACCCCAGGTATTAGCGCTGATTTTTTTGTTCTTGCTACTGGCAGTTTTTTTACAGGAGGATTGGCAAGTGAGTTTCACAATATATTTGAGCCTGTACTTGGGCTTAAAGTAAAAAATGACAAGCCTGAAAATAAATGGTATAATGATTCCTTTTTTGATAAAAAAAGCCATCCCTTTTTAGAATATGGGGTTGAAACCAACAAAAAGCTTAACCCGAAAAATAGTGAAGGAAAAACAGTAAAGAACCTCTTTTGTGCAGGCTCAGTCCTTGCCGGATATAATCCTGTAAAAGAAGGGAATGGAGCTGGTGTGGCAATATCAACCGGGTTTAGCTGTGCTGAAACAATCATTAAGGAACTGAAAAAATGATAAGTAAGGAAAATATAAGTTTTGACCACTGCATAAAATGTACAATATGCAATATGTATTGCCCCGTATCCCAGGCAACTCATCTTTTTCCCGGTCCTAAACAGTCAGGCCCTGATGCAGAAAGATTACGGATAAAAAATCCCGAGCTTGTTGACGCCTCTCTTAAATACTGCACAAACTGCAAAAGATGCGAAATAGCATGCCCTTCTGATGTTAAAATCGCAGAAATTATACAGGAAGCCAAATGGAACTATTCTAAAATTCACTGGTTCAGACCCAGAGATTTTTTCATGAGCAGAACAGATTTTGTAGGCTCAATTGCAACCATGTTCAGCTCTATTGTTAACTTTATAATTAATTTACGAATAGTCAAAATATTTATGCATTTGCTTTTGAGAATACCCTATAGCAAAACATTTCCTGCATATGCCAAAGGAACCTTTAGCAGAAAGTTCAGGAAAAAAACCATAAAAAGTCAAAACGGTTTTCAAAAAAATGTTCTCTACTTTCACGGCTGCTATGTAAACTACAATAATCATGGACTTGGCATAAAAATGGTAAAGGTGGTCAATGCCCTTGGATATGGAGTTCAGGTTACAAAGGAAAAATGCTGCGGTGTGCCTTTAATAGCAAACGGCTATATTGAAAAGGCAAAAAAAAATGCTGCTTTCAATATAAAATCTTTATCCAAAACCAGCTCTGACATGAAAATAATATCCACTTCATCAAGCTGCACCTATGCACTTAAGCATGAATATCCCGGATTTTTAAAACTCGATAATTCAGCATTTAATGAAAGAACCTTTTACATTACAAGATTCATTTTTGAAGAGTTTATGTCAGGGAATATTCCAGCAATGAAGAACCTGAGCATAAGAGCAGCATATCACTCCCCCTGCCACCTGGAAAGAACAGGAGGAGTAATATACACTCTCAATGTTTTAAAAATGATTCCGGGACTTGATCTGGTTGTACTTAATTCTGAATGCTGTGGAATTGCTGGTACATATGGATTTAAAAATGAAAACTACCAGATATCCCAGGATGTGGGGAAAAATCTTTTTAACATGATAAACAGTGTGCATCCTGAAATTGTTATTACAGACTGTGAAACCTGCAAAATGCAGATAGAAATGAATACAGAATTCAAAGTGCTTCACCCTGTTGAAGTTCTTGAAATGTCACTTAAGGAGTAAACAATGAAATCACATACAGCATACCTGACGTTTAACACAAGCTCAAGAAGAGAGTACATCAACATTACACGAGATGTTGAAAGAGAGCTTAAAAAAAGCGGAATCATGGAAGGATTATGTCTTGTTAATGCCATGCATATAACTGCCAGCGTTTATATAAACGATGCTGAAAGCGGCCTTATTCAGGACTTTGATGACTTTCTGGAAAGACTTGCACCACACGAACCCATATCCCAATACAGGCACAACCGCACAGGTGAGGACAATGGCGATGCACATATTAAACGTTCTGTAATGGGCCGTGAAATAGTTGCAGCTGTTACCCAGGGTAAACTGGATTTTGGACCATGGGAGCAGATATACTATGCAGAGTTTGATGGAAGACGTCCCAAACGGGTGCTTGTGAAAATTATCGGCGAATAAAGGAGCGGAATTATTCTGGAAAATTTCTTATGGCTAGAATTTTATTAGTTGATGATTCAAAACTTGCCCGGAAAAAGCTTGGAGATATATTCATTTCAATGGGCCACACTATTGTACACGAATGTGAACGTGGGGACAAGGCCCTGTCCGCATATGCTACATTTAAGCCTGACCTTGTAACCATGGATATCAATATGCCAGGCATGAATGGAATAGAAGCAACAAAGGAGATAAAAAATTATGACAGCAAGGCAAAAATAGTTATAATCAGTTCTGCAAATCAGGAAATGAATATAATTGAAGGCATACACAATGGAGCTTCCTATTTCCTTGCCAAGCCATTTACTAAAAATCATGTAGTTCAATGTGTTGAAAGATTAATTTCAAAAAAACATTCTGACAAAAATAAAAAAGAAACGCCCCTGCTTAAAGAACTCAATTTTGACCCTGATTTAAATGGGCTTATTCTGCTTATTGACGACTCAAAAATGGCCCTTAAAATAACATCCGATGTACTTGGGAAAGATGGGCACAATGTGATTACAGCATCTTCTGGCAAGATTGGTCTGGAACTGGCAAAAAACGGCAACCCTGACCTTATTATTCTCGATGTTGTAATGCCTGACATTGATGGTTATGAAGTAATGAAAAGACTTAAAACAGATGATTTCACCAGACATATCCCTGTGATAATGTACTCGTCACAAACAAAAAGGGATGATGTACTTTTAGCAATGAAGTTTGGTGTTCTTGACTATATTGCAAAAAATTCTGATCCTCTTATTCTTTCCGGCAAGGTGCGTACAGCAATTAATCAGGCACGTGATCAAAGAATAAAGCTTCAGGAAAATGCCTCAACAAATATCATTGTTTCAAAAAAGAATAACAAAACTTCTTTGATTTTCAGATTTACCCTAAAATCAGAAAAAGCAATGAATGAAAGGAATAAAATACTCTCAAATGTATTTATTAAAAGCATTGCTAAGGATATTGTAATCCTTGATTTCAGACAGATCAATGAAATGGATAGTACTGAAATTGCACACCTCAAATACATATTCAGTGAATTTCCTGAACAGGAGCTCTTTATTGTATGCGGAAAACACTACGCCACATTTGCATTAGAATTTGATACTGAAGGGAAAAATCAGTACTTTATATCAATGGGCGACCTTGAACTTTATCTTGAAAAAATTAAAAAAAATAATATTACACCTGAATAAAAATGAAACTCATAGACGTTCACTGCCATCTTGAAAGCCAAAAATTCAGCACAATCCTGGACTCAATAATATCTGATGCCAAAAATGTTGGCCTTGTAAAACTTATAACATCATCAATCACAATAGACCAGTGGGAACAATCCTGTGCATTGGCTGAAAAATACAGCGAAGTAGAATTTACCACAGGTGTGCACCCCTGGTATGTTAAAGAGAGCGACCTTGATGTTTATGACAGGCTTGAAAAAGCCGGAAATACAGGCGCAATTGCTATTGGCGAAATTGGACTGGATAAAAAAATTACAAGCCCGGACTTTGAACTTCAGCTTGCTGTTTTTGAGGAGCAGATGAGATTCGCTGTTAATAAAAACATACCAGTAGTAATACACTGCCGCGGTGCCTTTAATGAACTTTCAATATCCTTAAAAAAAACCGGCATGCCTCTGGCAGGAGGGATTATTCATTCCTTTTCAGGAAGTGTGCAAATAGCTGAAGAGATGATGGAAATGGGGCTATCTTTTTCAATGGGCGGCATACTGACATACAGAAACAGCAAAAAAAGGGCTGATGTTTTAAAAAAAATTTATCCTTATAATTTTCTGCTTGAAACAGACAGCCCTGATATTCCCCCTGTAGGAACTGAGAAACCAAATGTTCCCTCAAATATTATTCTCAACCTTGAAGCAGCAGCAGAAATACTGGGTGTAAAAAAAGAAAAAGTTGCAGAAAAAACAACTATGAATGCAGCAAGGATATTCAGATTAAGTATATGATGGATCAATCAAGAACAGAAATCATCACAGGAATGGAAGGTGTAAAAAAGCTAAGGCACGCAACAGTTGCTGTATTTGGACTTGGCGGTGTTGGCGGATATTCAGCAGAAGCCCTGGCAAGGGCAGGTGTGGGCAGATTAATACTCCTTGATTATGATACTGTGGCGCCATCTGACATAAATAGGCAAATCCTTTCCCTTGTATCAACCATTGGTAAATACAAAACCGATGTTGCTGAAGAGAGAATCAAAGACATCAATAGCCAGGCTGAAATAATAAAAATTACAAAAAGGCTGCTTCCTGAAAACATCAATGAAATTATACCATGGGATTACAAGAGCTGTTATGCCATTGATGCTATTGACGAGCTGGACTCCAAAGTGTTCCTTATATGCGAGCTTCAAAAGAGAAAGATTCCCTTTGTTTCATCAATGGGTGCTGGCAGCAGGCTTTGCCCAACCGGTGTTGAAGTGTGCGATATAAGCAAAACAGAATATTGCCCGCTTGCCCGAACTCTTAGGAAAAAACTTAAAAGCGCAGGCATAACAAGCGGTGTAAGGTGTATTTATTCAAAGGAGAATCTCAAGACCCTGACTACAGTTGAAGATGACAAAGGACTGCACAAAAAAATACAGGGGAGCATTTCCTATATGCCCGGAATTTTTGGCCTCACAGCTGCCGGGGTTATTATAAACGATATTTTAAAAGCCTGCTGATTTTTGCAGGGAAAAAATAAACAGAGATAAATATTAAATGAAAAAAGATGATATTTTTTTAAATTTTCCTGAACACACACCATTTGAATTCAATGATACTGTTGCCAGTGTCTTTGATGATATGATCCAGAGATCCGTTCCTTTTTACAGTGAAATAATAAAAAATCAGGCTCTGCTTAGCTCCAGGTTTTATAAGGACAATACAATGATCTATGACCTGGGTTGTTCTAATGGGAACTATGCCTCAGCTCTTATTTCAACAATGAAAGATCGAAATTTTAAGCTTACAGCAATTGACAACTCCAGTCCAATGATAGATCTTTTCATTAAAAGAACTGATGGCTTTGGCTCAGCAGGAAGAGTAGAAGCCCTCGTTGCTGACATAAGAGATATCAGCTTTGAAAAATCCTCAGTGATTGTAGCAAACCTTACTCTTCAATTTATACCTCCTCAAGACAGGGATGATATTATAAACAGAATATATGAATCTCTTATTCCAGGGGGGATCTTTCTTTTAACTGAAAAAACAGTAAATGAAAGCAATGAACTTGCTGAACTCCAGCAGGAGATCTACTATGGTTTTAAAGAGAAAAACGGTTATTCAACAATTGAAATTTCACGCAAGCGCGAAGCCCTTGAAAATGTATTGATCCCTGAAACTGTGGAATGCCATAAAAAAAGGCTTGGCAATGCAGGCTTTGAAAAAATTGAACTATGGTTCAAGTGGTATCATTTTGCTGCTTTTTTATGTGTGAAATAATATGTATAGATTTATTGAAAATGCAGCAAGCTTCCAGTTTAAAGATCAGGAGATAAACTACTACAGGGATCTTTTGACAAAAAAAGAAAATGAGCTTACAACAAAAGATGCAAAGGGAAGAAAGCTAAGCAGGATTGTTTCACAATTATCCATGAACAAAGCAAAATTTACTGACTTCACCGGAGATACTGTAAAAATTGGAGAGCCTGATGAAATTCCCTTAAAAGATCAGGAAAAGCTGAAAGCAGGACTTATGGAGCTTTGGCCCTGGAGAAAAGGACCCTTTGAAATTTTTGGAATAAATATTGATACAGAATGGCAATCCAACCTCAAATGGGACAGGATTAAAAATATTATTTCTCCCTTGTATAGAAGGCACATACTTGACATAGGCTCAAGCAATGGTTATTATATGTTTCGCATGCTTGAACAGAACCCTGCATTTTTACTAGGCATAGAGCCCTACTCTGTTTTTTATTACCAGTTTAAAGTTTTAAACTCCATGGCAAACCAGGAAAAAATCCACACGCTCCCTATTCGATTTGAGGAGATGTATATTCCCGGGAAAAAATTTAACACAGTATTCTGCATGGGCATTCTTTATCACAGAATATCCCCTGTTGAATTTTTAAAAAACATAAGGCTTGTCATGGCAGCAGATGGGGAGCTTGTGCTTGAAACAATGATTCTTAAAGGAAATGAACATATCTGCCTTTATCCTGCAGGAAGATATGCAAAGATGCAGAATGTTTATTTTTTACCAACTATTCCGGTTCTTCAGTCATGGCTTAAAAAAGCCGGATTTAGTACAAGCCTCTGTATAGATATAACAAAAACAACAGAGCAGGAACAGAGAAGAACAGATTGGGTAAAAACAGAATCATTAAATGATTTTCTTGACCCTCTTGATAAAAATAAAACAATTGAAGGATACCAGGCACCGGTTCGTGCAGTTATAATTGCCAAGGTATAAAGCCCCTGATTACAGGCTAAATTCCAAGCACAAGCCTGGCTACAGAAAAATATATTATTACTCCCCCCATATCAACGCATGTTGCAAGCAGAGGACTAGATACAACAGCAGGGTCAACCTTGATCTTTGTGGCAATCATGGGAATCACTGCTCCAAAAATTGTAGCCCACAAAACCTGCAAAGCCAAAGAAAGAGAAATAACAAATGCTACGCTTATTAAGGTAAATTGTTCAGGAATTGAAGATGAATCCGTAAGAAGAATAACCCTTGAAAAAACTATCACACCTAAACATACAGAAAGTAAAAGGCTTACAAAAAATTCTTTTTTTATCACTTTAAAAATATCTTTAAATATCAGCTCATTTAATGTTAAAGCACGCAAAACAACAGTAGCAGACTGGGAACCTGTGTTACCCCCTGCAGCATTAAGAAGAGGCATATAAAAAGTTAATACAATCAAAGCTTCTATAGCACTGCTGAAAAACTCAATTATAAAGGCTGTTAAAATACCAACAAGTCCAAGTACAATAACCCAGAAAGCCCTTTTTTTAAAATGAGTAATAAAGGAAATATCAAGATAGGCTTTACTTTCAACACCACCTCTAATAGCCATGAGCTTTTCAAGGTCTTCAGTCTGCTCCTCTTTAAGAATATCCATGGCATCATCATAGGTGACAATACCTGCAAGGTTTTCATGTTCATCAACAATAGGAAGAGCAAGCAGATCATATTCCTCAATTATCCTTGCCACAACCTCTCTATCATTTGAAGTATAAGCGAATTTCACATCCCTTTTCATTATATCAGCCACCTTATCTTTAGGCTTGGATATAATGAGCTTCCTTAATGATACAAACCCTATAAGCTTCCCTTCTTCATTTATTACATAAATATAATAAATTGTTTCCTTTGAAGGGGCTTCCCTCCTTATCTTTGCTATGGCTTTTTCAACAATGTCATTCTCATAAAGAGTGGCAAAGTCAGTTGTCATTATTGCGCCAGCTGTATGCTCTTTGTACGATGTAAGCTTTATAACATCCGCTCTTTCAGAAAGAGGAAGAAGAACCAGGAGTCTGTCCACCATATCCTTTTCCAGGTTAAGAAAAAGATCAGCCCTGTCATCATGGCCCATTCCCACAAGAAGCTCTGTAATATTTTTCTTTCTGGTTCCGGACACCATCTCAACCTGAACATCCATATCAAGATAGCTGAAAATTTCAACACGAAGCTCCTTCCCTACAAGGTTTATTATTCTCCATATTTCATCAGGATTAAGAAGGGCAATATATTCAGCTATTTCCTTGGGGTGTCCATCTTCAAGAAATGATTTTAAAACACCTACTTTTTTTTTATGAAGAAGATCCCGAAGTTCAGGTACAAGAATAGGGTTTTTCAAAATATCCTCCAGAAAAAGAAGCAACAAGCAATAGACCATTATAAAAAAAAGTATTCTATTTTACAATAAAATACTTTTTTTCTTAACATTTATTTTTTATTATAATCAATAAAGAGTAGATTTTTTCAAAAAATCAAGCATAAGATCATCAGAATCACCAAAGCCTTTTAAAGATGCTTCACTAATAAATACAATTGAATTCAACAGTATGCTCAGATTAGGTATAATAAATTGCATCTTTATTTCGTTTCTAAGAGGCTGAGCAAGGGTGTTTTTTATATCTCCCAGCTTTTTCTCTTCAATCAACTTTTTTTTATTCACCTCATGAGTAAATATAATGTCATCATTATCTTCTGTCATTGGGGATGGGTCAATCACTGTAACTACTTCCGATTCAAGGCTGTTGTAATTTTTTGTTGAAATTATTGTTTCCGTTTTGCTTACACTATTCCCATCAGTATAAATTCTCATGATTTTTTCTTCAACACCAATATAATCCCTTCCAAACTGGCTGCTCCTGATATAGGTGTGCTTTATTATCTCAAGATACTGGGGTTTTTCCTTGTCAGGTCCCACACGAAACTGTGTCTGATATGGAAGTACTTTTATATTCTCATTTGTAAGAATACCTGTTTCAGAAATTTTTTTCTGTATATTGCTGTTAAGTTCAAGTATCTGCTTGTCATAGACTTTGCCCTGATTATCAAGCTGTTCAGAAACAAGCTTGTTTTCCTGAGCTGTGATAAATATCTGCCCTATAAAAAGAATCATTAATATAAATACTGTTATTCGCTTCATTTGTCCTCCAGTTTTCACTATAGTATTGACACAATTATCAAATTATTTTATAATTTGATAATGATTATAATATATTATATAAGTTATCGTCATTAAACATTATAATAATTAAATCAAAGGTGCAAAACAATCAATAAAAAAAATAATTATCTCAATAAAAGTATGTAACATTTAATAATAAGTGTTAATATTTTGCATATTTAATTTAATACTTAAAAGAAATAATAATTTGTCTATTGTACATAATTATATACAATCCCTAGAGGCTTTTAATGGAAAAAAGGGTTCTTATTGCTGATATTTCAGAATATCGCAATACAATTGGTAAAACATATTTAAGTCATGGATTTGAGGTAGACTTTTGTGATTCAGCATTTGATGCAATTTCAAAATTAAGAGCTTATGATTATGATCTTGTTGTTTCAGAGATTGAACTTCCAGGTGACAACGCCTTTGAGTTATATGAATACATAAATGAAAACTACCCGAATATTCCTACAATTATGGTTACAGATAAAAACATAGATTCTTTCTTTGACAGAATATTCACTCAAGGCATAGGCAATGTACTGCGTAAACCTGTTGACAAATCAGAACTTTTAACCCTTTCCATGAAGCTGATTACCGGGAAAGAAATTTTCGGAATTAAAAATTACCTGAATAATCCCATAGATATAAAAAAAATTAAGATAAACAGCTCAAGCCAGATAAAACAGGCTGTTGAAATGATAGTGGAACAGATTGATGCATGGGGATTTGATATTGTTGGGAAATCAACCCTGACACTTCTTCTTAATGAAATGGCCATCAATGCAGTGTATCATTCATACGGATTCACTGATGAAAAATTAAAAAGGATTCCGGTCACGCTTCCGGAAAATTCTTTTGTAGACCTTTTTTTTGGAAGGGCAGAAGAAAGCTATGCTATTGCAATAACTGACTATAATGGGAACCTTACGCGTGAAAGAGTACTGGAAAGCATCAATGATGCTGTCAAACAAAACATCCTTTTAGAAAGAGCCTATGAAACAGGTGAAGATGTCACTGAACTATTATCAGAAACAGGCAGAGGACTAGACCTTGTGCGAAAACTTAGTGGAGAGTATTATTTTATAATAAAAAAAATTTCAGGACCGAAATAATTTTTGTTTTTAAAAAAAATAAATCCAGCACCTTTGACAAAAACACATCTCTTAAAATAATTGATATAAAGTATTAAAAACCAATTCCCTTTTTGTGCCTTTTTATTTTTTATCTGGAACTCCGGAAAAAGGTCTCAAACTCTCTGCATCAATAATCTGTCTCATCTTGGCTGGAAGAAAAAATCTGTTGTAATAATCAGCAAGAAGAAATACTTCATCATCCTTATGTTTCTCATCAATTACTGCAATTCGATCATAATTTTTTTTCCTCATACCGGAATTAACAACACCAATAACATGAGATATGTTTAATTCAAAATACCGCATATAAAAAGTCCTGATAATAAAAACTACAATAAGCGCTGAAAAATACAGGGCAAGTCCTGATAAAACATTTCTCAATCCGCTTATAGCAAAAACAAAATCAACAAGAAAAATTCCTGCAACCGCACAACAGCTTATAAGCCAGGTATGTCTTAAAGCCATGCCTTTATTTGCAGGCACAATCATAACAGCAAGTTTTAATATACGCACTATTCTTATCGAGGATGAAAGGCTGTAAAATATAAAAAAAGTCTTTACCATTAGCAGATCAGAACTGCCATAAACAACAATCACCATATAGGGAATTGAAACAAACAAAAGCATAACAAGGGAGTTTAAAAAATCAACCCATCCATAATTATTGTAAAAATAAAATTTAAACCCCCTGTCCTGTCCACTTTTTACGGATTTAACAAAAAATTCAACTGAATAAAACAGATCCAAAGCCAGTCCTGCAATCCCGGCAAAAATAAACAAACTTCGGCTTTCTTCACTTAAAAAATATAATTCAGCAAATGGAGAATGTATCAAAGCAGCAAAGAGTACAATATATTGAATTACTTTAAAAGGAGAGTTTACCATTTTTTATCCTCTGCAATAGAATAAAGCTCTTCAATTATATTTTTGTCAAAAGAATAATGTTCAGCGTTTTTCAGTGCAATGGCAAGCCAGCTTCTATCTGCTGGCTCCTCTACTTTTTCATACTCTGCCTGATGCGGCCTAATCCGATACATGGTGTCCAGCACAGCAATAATCCCGGGCAAGGAACCGTATAGCTCAGGGTTAAGCCCAGGCAAAAAACTTTTATATCCCTCTTCAATAATCCTTTCAGGCAAGGGGGAAAAATCTTTGCCAACCCATTTAATAAATCCATCCATATTTTCATAATCAAGGGGCAGATGATGACATGAACTCATTTTAACATAAACCAGCGGTCTTACAAGAAACACAGTCCCAACAAAATTTACCCATTCCTGTAGTGAAAATGAATCAAAAATTTTATCTTTTAACAAGCCAAAAACTCCACTCTGCCTGGATAACAACTCTTCCATATACCTGTTTAAAACATTGTACTGAAAAATATTGCATGAACTTTTCAGAAAAATATGAGCCTCTGAAAAATTGAATGAATTTTTAAAAATAAAATATATTCTCTCTCTAAAAAAATCTGAAGAAACTGCACCTGACTTGGAAAAAGGATACAAGAAATCAAAATCAGTATTATCAATAAATCTGTTAACCGGCTGCATTACCAATACTGCAAGAAAACTGGAAATTTCTTTTGAAATAAAATCCTCATCAAATCTGTCATCAAAAAAAACACCCTTCCTGGCAAGGGCGTCCTTTATAATTTCAGGATTATTAAACAAAAACTCCCTTACCCTGGATACAGCATTAAATGGATCTGAATCTCCATACTTATCAAAGGTCAGGGAAATTAAATCCCTTATAACAGGGATTGCTTTATGTTGAGGCGGATATGTCAAAGAAAACCTCTAAAACCACGCTGTTATCCCTATAGTAGGCACAATCAGATTCTGGAATCCTGAAGTTTTTTCTCCCAGATTATCAAAAACAAGCTGTACACCTACATTAAAAATTACACCGCTAACTGTTATGAATTTCACACCTAAGCCGTTGGAATATCTATACCCATACTTTTTTGACATGGAGGTATTTCTGCTGATACCGCCCATCATATCAGCATAAAAACAGATATCATCCTTTTTTGTTATACCAAAAACAAACTGAGGGCCCAACCCGACATTATAAGCCTGTGTATCTGTTGTCAGATTAAATTCAGCTTCGCCTTTTACTGCAATAGCTATATTGTTTGATAAAAAATAAGCAAGCTGTGGATATACCCTTAAAATATTATTGTTATCATTATTACTCGAATCAACTCCTCTTGCCTGAAATGAAAGAAAACCTCCAACCTCATATGTGCCGCTTTTAAGATATCTCAGCTGTTTAATTTTTATTGCATCTTCAATCTCTTCCTTTACAATCCGTCTTACATCTTCAACAAGTTTATTATTATTGATTGTTCTGGTTTCTGCAGTCTTTTCATTAGTAATTCCCTGATCAATCTCTTCCCGAACAGCACCTCTTAATTCATCAAGAAGCATGTCCCTTTCTCCAGGACGAATTTCCGACAAAGGTTTATCCCTTCGCACTCTGGTTTCACCTTGAGTATTTTTATTATAGCTTTCAAGATAATCCTCGTAACTTTCCCTTGCACTGATAATACCTGGAATTGCAGGTGCCAAAACAAGAATTAGCAATATTATTAATATTTTTTTAAACATACTTTTCCTCCAGTTTCACATTTAATTATCGACAAAATCAAAAAAAATGATAATATTTTATAAATGATGAATCTTTCCCTGCTTTATCTTTTAAAATTTATTTTTTTTAATTTTTCATTGCTTTCTAAGGAGGGTATCTGTTATTTACTTAACAAAAATTAAAAAAAAATTGAAAATTAACTGCTTCAATTTAACATGTGTACAAACTAATGAAAAATTTTTATATTTACATAAAACAGGCTTTATCAAAATATTATAATTATTGAATTAAAAGGTAAAAGGACAAAAAAATGAATAATAAATTATGGTCAAGCAGACAAGACTCTACCTGGAAAGCAAAAGTTGAGCTTGCTGAAAAACTTAAAAACGGGGTAATCATGGATGTTGTAACCCCTGACCACGCTAAAATAGCTGAAGATGCCGGTGCTGTAGCTGTTATGGCACTTGAAAGAGTTCCTGCGGATATACGTGTTGCTGGCGGTGTGGCAAGAATGTCTGCTCCTGAAATGATAGAAAAAATACAGAGATCTGTAAAAATACCTGTTATGGCAAAATGCAGAATAGGCCACTTTGTTGAAGCTTCAATTCTTGAAGCTTTGGGAGTTGATTTTATAGATGAAAGTGAAGTGCTCACCCCTGCTGATGACAGATTTCATGTAAATAAAAACAATTATCAAGTACCTTTTGTATGTGGATGCAGAAACCTTGGTGAGGCACTAAGAAGAATAGGTGAAGGCGCAGCAATGATCCGTACAAAGGGTGAAGCAGGTACAGGCAACATAGTTGAAGCTGTAAAGCACATGAGAACACTCATGGATGACATTGCCCGGATAAAAAACCTGCCAAAAGAGGAGCTTATGAGTGTTGCCCGGGACATAGGTGCTCCCTATGAACTTCTCCTTGAAGTTGCTATTACAGGAAAGCTCCCTGTTCCCAATCTCTCTGCAGGAGGAGTTGCCACTCCAGCAGATGCTGCATTGATGATGCACCTTGGTGCTGAGTCTGTATTTGTAGGATCAGGAATATTCAAATCAGGGAATCCTGCAAAAAGGGCAAAAGCCATAGTGGACTCTGTTACCTATTATAAAGATGCTTTAAAACTGGCTGAAATTTCAAAAGACCTGGGTGAATCCATGACTGGCATAGGAATGTCAGAGCTTAAGGACTCTGACAAGCTGGCAAACAGAGGCTGGTAAAAAAATCAATGCCTCAAAAATCATGTAATTGCTGTATTGAGTTAAGCGATTTTTCAAAATATAAAATGATTAGGAATTTCACTGTTCCGCAACAACCCCACAAACCCCCTTTAAAGGGGGTTTAACTTGATAACATTGAAAAAAAGCCAGTAATAGGGAAATGGCAACTGGTAAAATTATCTGTTAGAGCTGTTAATTTTCAGGAGAAATAAATGAAAAAAATAACTGTTATGTTGCTGATGCTATTTTTATCAATACCCCTTATTGCACAGCATGGGGCTTATAATGATTATATGATCTATGCAAAAGCCAAAATCACAGATATACAGGTACATGATATTGACAATTACCAGGGAATCCCTCTTACAGAAACCTGGATTTTTTTAAAAATTCTTGATGGTGATCTAAAAGGCGAAGTTAAAAAAGCAGTATTCAGTGGTGAAAACGAACTTCCTGAAGAAATGCGGTACAACATTGGTGACAAAATTTTCATAGGCATATCCGGAGCAGAAGATGAAGGGAGCACTGAGTACATATCAATATATGACATGGACAACACCAAAAGCCTTATTGTTCTGCTCATACTTATGGTTGTTGTTGTAATTGTTATAGGCAGGCTTAAAGGTTTTGCTTCTTTACTTGCTCTTATTGCAACAATTGCATTGCTTTTTCTGATATTTATTCCTGCTACACTAAAGGGTTACCCCTCCCTCCCTATTGCAATAGGTATAGCAATCATTTCCATCATTATTACTCTTCCTATAATTACGGGCTTTCAGCTTAAAACCCTGGGAGCAATATTAGGTGCGACTCTGGGAGTTCTTTTTGCTTCAATACTTGCCTATATTTTCGGTTCAGTAATGCACCTTGCTGGTATAGTTTCAAATGAGATGCTCACTGTTTTTTACGCATCAAACATCAGAATAGACATGAAAGGCCTGGTTCTTTCAGGCATGATTATTGCAGCACTTGGAGCAGTAATGGATGTGTGCATATCTATTGCATCTTCAACAGCAGAAATATACAAAGCCAATCCAAATATAGGTGCAAAACAGGCATATAAATCAGTGCTGAATATTGGGACAGATATTCTTGGCACAATGGTAAACACCCTTATTTTAGCCTATATGGGAAGCTCCCTCGGACTTATACTGTTTATTTCAATACGTCTGCAGCCAGAAATGAGCTTCTGGATGGTTTTGAACCACAACCTTATATTAGGAGAAATAGTTAAATCAGCAATTGGAAGCATAGGTCTTTTCATCTCCATACCCATAACAGCTATTATATCAGTAAAAATTTATGAAAAACACTATGCCAATAAAAAGAAAAATATGACTCAAGGCAGTCCGGATTAATCATAAATTATTCTTTACTTTCTCATTATTTTTATTCATGCTGAATATACTTTCTAATTCTGCATAAAAAAGCCTCAACACAATAGAGCAGCAAAGGGTAAAAACTATGAAAAAGAAAGATCTGAAAGAGCAGCTTTCCCAAATACTGGAACATTCCCATTTCCTAAAAATTGTGGAAACCACAGGCCTTAATAAAGAAAAAAATATTTCAACTGCCAGGGTGAGGAGCCTCACAAATGATGAGATTAAAACTTTAATTACCGGGAACAATTTTTCACCTGAATGGCAAAACATACTTGTTGACGAATCCTTTTCTCCTGAGTTTATAAAAAACAGCAGGTTTTATGGGAACTGTATATTAGGCAAATTTACAGGGGAACCCTTGCATGCTGGAAACACCCTATTCCCATGCACAGGTATTTACAACAGTAATATTTATAACAGTGAAATAGGATCAAATGTCCTTATTGACTCCTGTAATCTAATATCCAACTATACCATTTCAGAATCAGCTGTTCTTTTTCACGTAAGCAGCATAACTGCTTCAAAACAGTTCTCTGCCGGAACATGTGGAACAATTAATATAGGCCCTGAAACAGGAGAACGCTCTATCGATTATTTTTGCGAAATCACATTAGATATATTAAATGAAATAACCGACTCCAAAAACTGCGATGAAACATATAAGAGATTTATAAAAGCCTATAGTGAGGACTGCTCTTTCAAAACCGGCTTTATAGGTAAAAATTGTCTTATTAAAAACACCATTTCAATATCAGACTCTTTTATTGACGAAGGAACCATTGTTTCAGAAACAGGGATTATTGAAGGATCAACAATACTTAACAGAGGAGAGGCAGATACAAAAATAGGCTTTGGAGTTGAAATCAAAAATTCATGCATACAGGCAGGGTGTGCAATCCTCTCATCTGCCCTGATTCACAATTCCGTTATTATGGAACATTCCACCTGTGAAAAAAAATGCCTTATTAGCAGCAGTATTATTGGACCAGGCTCATCAATTGGAGAGGCGGAAATAACATCATCATTTACAGGCCCATTAACAGGCGCGCATCATCATTCCTTATTGATTTCCGCAATATGGCCTGAAGGAAAAGGCAACCTGGGCTATGGAGCAAATGTTGGTTCAAATCACACTTCGCGCCAGCCTGATCAGGAAATATTTCCCGGTGAAGGGATGTTCTTTGGCCTTGGTACTAATATTAAATTCCCTGCTGATTACAGAAAAGCACCCTATTCGATTATAAGCACCGGTGTTACTACAATGCCGCAAAAAGTTCTATTCCCCTTTTCTTTAATCAATCAGCCATCTGCCATATATGATGAAGTTTCACCCTCCATTAATGAGATCTTTCCTGCATGGGGACTTTATAGAAATATTTATGCCATAATAAGAAATGAATTAAAATACATAGAACGACACAGAACAGGACAAAATAAAACAGACCTTGAAATATTCAGACCTGAAATTATTGACATAATGAGAAGCTCATTAGGTGCTCTTGAAAGAATCAATATTACAAAAGAAATTTATACAGACAGCGACATAAAAGGGCTTGGTAAAAATTTCATGACAGAAGCAAGCAGGTTAAAAGCTAGTGAAGCATATAATTTTCATATTACTTTTTACGCACTTAAGCATCTAGCCCAGAGAGTGGCTAAAGTAATTGGTGACAACATCACCTTTGATCCTGAAACAATATACAGGGATGATGATGAAACCCCATACTGGGCACATGCAGCTGAAGTAATAGATTCCCTGGGACTCAAAACCATCCCTTTAAAAGAAGCTCTTGATAAATACATCTACTATATTAATATCCTGGATGAGAATGTCTTTGAATCAAGAAACCGCGATACAATAAGGGGTGAATCAATAATTGAAGACTATGCTGATTTTCACCAGTCTCCTGAAAAAGATCCTGTAATAATTAAACTAAAGGCAAAGTATGAAATTGAAAAATCCAGGCTTATGCAAATAATAAAGATTATTCCTGCGTAAATTCAGCTGGGACATGAGAAATAACCTCTATTACTCCTCTTAAAACATTTCTCGATTTTTCATTTAAGCGAAGCTTATCAAGCTTTTCCTCTGCTTCCTCAAGAAGCTCAATGTGTCTATCAAGAGTATCATCAACAGCACCACAGTCGAGTATTGTTTTTTTAATATTGGACACAGAAGAATCTGATTTATTTTCAGATAAAAGTATATTAAGAAATTCGTCCTGATCCTTCTCTGCAAGCCTTTGGAGGGTATTTTGAATCAAAAGGGTAAACTTCCCCTCATGAATATCTGTGTCCACAGCTTTACCTGTATTTTTTTCTACACCAAAAACTCCAAGTATATCATCCCTTATCTGAAAAGCTATGCCAAGTGGAAGTGCAACCTCCTCAATACTTTTCATTTCGCTTTTTTTATTTTCACCTGCAAGAACATAACCCATAATCATGGGATAGGCAATTGTATAAAAGGCAGTTTTCATAAGACTTATACGCAAAGGGGTGTTGCTTTCAATAGCAGCTCTTTTAGGCATGGAGCTAAGTGAGTCAAGGATCTGCCCCCAGGCTGTTTTTTCATAAGTGCTTGAAAATACAGAAAGAAAGCGGTTCTTATCAACCGGTTTTACATCTGCCCTGCTTATAATTTCTATAACATTAGAAAAAATTACATCAGCAAGTACTATGGCTACATCTGCCCCGATTGTATTTATTCCTGTAACCACTTCGTATTTTTTCTGAAGGAAAAGATGCATTGCCTCCCCTCCCCGCCTGGTTTCTGATTTGTCAATAATATCATCCTGTATAAGAAGAAATGAATGCATAAGCTCAACTGCTGCAGCAAATTTTATTATCTCTTTTATTTTTTTAAAACCCTTCCTGTAGCCAAGGTAAGAATTTATAAGGAGCATGGGCCTTATTCTTTTCCCATCTCTAAGGCAGTATTCGAGTATTACCTCATAAAGCTCTTTTACATAATCCGATTCTGCACCTTCAATCTTTTCCCTGTAAAAATCACTGATATAGGAATCGATCATGCCAGAATATTTTTCAGAGAATATATTGTATACCTCAGAATATATTGAATCCGTTTTTTCTTTCATAATTCGTACCTGCAAGTTTTATAAATAAATGTAAAAATGAACAATGTATAATAACTCTTTACATTCAATCTATTAAAATATTAAATTTAATTGTCCAGAATAATTGCACCAGCCTAAAAAAAAAGCCTTGTAATTAATTATTTATTCTTAAAATAAGTCTGTGATTCTGACTTTATAGCTTTCAAAAGCCGGTCCCCTGTCCCCCATAAGGGCGCGTAAAAAGAAAACTATAAGGGTATTTATAAATCCAAAATCTGGAGCTTGTTGCACATGAGAGCCAAAAGAATTATACCATGCCTTGATATTAAAGATGGACGTGTAGTAAAGGGAGTAAATTTTTTAGATCTGGTTGACGCTGGTGATCCTGTTGAAAATGCCAGGTTCTATGATTCAGAAGGAGCAGATGAGCTCTGCTTTCTCGATATTACAGCTTCATCTGATAAACGGAATGCGATCCTTGACATGATTAAAAAAATATCTGACACAATACATATTCCATTCACAGTAGGAGGCGGTATAAGCTCTGTTGAAGATGTGCGGCTAATACTGAAAAGCGGAGCAGACAAGGTTTCCATTAGTACAGCTGCTGTTCTTAATCCTGAACTAATTACACAGGCTGCAAAAGAATTTGATTCACAACGCATCATTATAGCTATTGATGCAAAAAAAAATGATAAAGGAGGATGGACAGTTTTTATAAACGGCGGAAAAACAGCAACTGAAATGGATGTTGTTGACTGGGCTGTTGCAGCAGAAAAAATGGGTGCTGGTGAAATACTCTTAACAAGCATGGATAAAGATGGCACAAAAGATGGCTATGATATTGAACTTACACGACTCGTAGCAGAGGCAGTAAATATACCTGTTATTGCTTCAGGCGGAGCAGGAACAGTTGATCATCTTTATGAGGGACTTATAAAAGGAAAGGCAGATGCTGTACTTGCTGCTTCCATTTTTCATTTCAGAGAAGTAAGCATTAAAGAGGTTAAGGAGAAGCTTATCAGCAAGGGTATTCCCATAAAATCATCAGGTATAAAAACCTCTCTGAATAAATCTTAATTACAGATTAAAGGATTAAATCGGTTCAACCACCTGAATACTTAACCATCACTTTTTTTACTCTTTCAAGCAAAATGCGCCTATTTACAGGCTTGAGAATATAATCCTTTACCCCCATAGAAATGAGATCCTGCATTACGCCCTTTGTAGTTTCATCACTTATAAAAACAACAGGAGAGACATTACCCCTTTCTTTAAGCTCAAATGTTAAGGCATAACCATCCAGTACAGGCATATCAAGTTCTGTTGTTATCAGATCAACCTTACCGTTTAATCTATCATAATGCTCAATAGCTTCTTTTCCGTTTGAAGCTGTGGCTACAATATCATACTCCTCAGATTCAAAAATCTGAGCTATCTGCTTTCTATTGAATTCTCTGCTATCTACTACGATTATCTTGTAATGTCTCCCGCCAGGAGCAATACCATCAGGTATTTTTGTGTTTAGATTGGGAAAATCCGCCTTATACCTCATCTAAAAATCTCCGTCAAAAAAAATGATTTAATCAAAAAATAATCGGAATTATCATGCCGGAATCAGTCAAGCAATTAATAATTATAACTTTTACTGATGTCAAGATGAAATTAAATAAAATAAAAATATGATTCTCACTTAATAAAACACCTGCTCTTTGCTATAAATTAAAAAAGAGTTAAGGATTTCCTCTTTAATAATGCAAAAAAAGTGTTGCTAAAAAATTAACACTATTTTATAATTTAGTTTTAAAGGGAGAAACACTCAGGAGAGTCATTTTGACTGATATTGAAACAAAAAACTTTAATATTAACCCTGTTAATTATTTAGATGCAATAATAAATGAAAACCCCTTTTATATCCAATTTAAAAGATTTGGATCTGAGGTTGAAGCACAGATAATAAAGATGATACACAGATATCTCGAGCAATACGACCTTCTTTTTCATAAGGATACTATAATATCAATTACAAAAGAACTTGTAAACAATGCGATTAAAGCAAATTTAAAAAGAATATATTTTAAATCATCAGGACTGGATATTCGCAATCCTGTGCAATACAGAGAAGGAATGGAAACATTTAAAGAACATGTATTCCAAAGTCAAAACAATGACGCTCTCTCATCTTTAGAGGAATCACAATATGTAGTAAGAGTCACCTTTTTCACATCAAGTGACAATATGCAGATAAACGTAAAGAACAACATAATTATCCTTGAACCTGAGCTTAAAAAAATAAAAGCACGGATCAACAAGGCTTATAAGTACAATGACATTACTGAAGCTTTCACAGATGTACTGGACGATTCTGAAGGAGCAGGACTTGGACTGATAATGGCTCTTATGCTTCTTAAAAACTCCGGTTTCCCTAAAGATTCATTTTCAATTGAGCAGCATAAAACAGGCACTTCAGCATCTTTAAATATTCCATATAATAAAACAATCCCTGAGTCACATTTCAAAATTACTGAAGAAATAGTAAAGGGAATTGACAACATCCCATCACTTCCAAATTACGTTAATCAGATAGGCCTTTTATGCAAAAATCCGGAAAGTACAATTAAAGATATAAGTCATGCCATTGCCACAGATCCCGGACTCACTACCTCAATAATTAAACTTGCAAATTCCGCTGGTTATATAACCATGAATCGCATAAACACAATTGATGAAGCAGTAAAGATTATTGGAATACGGGGAATAAACACACTCCTTGTAGCAACAGGAGTTCAAAAGGTAGTTGAAAGCAAATATAAGAAATTTGAAGCAATATGGGATAATTCTTACAAGCGTGCGTTTTATGCACAACACATTATTAAAAAAACAAAAAAAGACTCCGGACTGGCAGATCAGGTTTATCTGGCTGCGCTACTTGCTGATATTGGCCACATTATTATGCTTTCTCTTCAAGATGACTTATTTAAAAAATTAAAAACAATTTCCGATTACAAAGGCCTTGAAGATTCAAGCCTTCTTGAAGAAATAGCCCTTGGAATAAGCCACAGCTCTCTTGGTGCCATGATATGCAAAAAATGGAATTTTAACGAATCCCTTACAAAAACAATTGAACTGCATCACAGACCTCACCTGGCTCCTGAAGAACTTAAAACCCTTATTTACACAGTATATCTTGCGGATCTCTTTGTTGATATTGAAAAAAATAAATCCCGTTTTGAAATTGCAGATGAAGATGTACTTAAATTCTTCAAACTTGATTTAAAAAAAGAATTTACAATTTACCATAATACTATTAAAGAAAAATACTTATCTAATATAGAAACACCTTGATAAATATTATAATTTTAGTTATTATTAAACATGAGCTTAATTTACTTGACTTAAGTCTTTACTGATTAGTCAATTTGCCTGGTTTAATTTTTTTATAGAGGATAAATAATGTATTTTCAGGAAATAATTACAAAACTAAACGAATACTGGGCAAAACAGGGATGTTTAATAATAGAGGGAGCTGATCTTGAAGTAGGAGCCGGAACCTTTAATCCGGCCACATTCCTCAAAGTACTTGGCCCGGAACCATGGAATGCTGCCTATGTAGAACCATCACGCCGGCCCACTGATGGAAGATATGGAGACAATCCAAACAGATTACAACACTACTACCAATATCAGGTAATAATGAAACCCTCCCCTGTAAATATTCAGGACCTCTATCTCCAATCACTCGAATATTTAGGTATAAAACTAAAGGAACATGATATAAGATTTGTTGAAGATGATTGGGAATCACCTACTCTTGGGGCAGCTGGGCTGGGATGGGAGGTTTGGTTAAACGGGATGGAGGTCACACAGTTTACATATTTTCAGCAATGCGGCAGCATTGATCTTGACCCTGTTTCAGTTGAATTAACATACGGCCTTGAAAGAATATGCATGTACATACAGGGGATTGATAATGTTTTTGATATAAAATGGAATGAACAGTTTACCTATAGAGATATTCACCATAGAAGTGAAGTTGAATTTTCTCATTACAACTTTAATATAGCTGATATAGACCTGCACTTTAAATTATTTGACCTCTTTGAAAAGGAATGCCTTTCTATTCTTGAATATGATAAAGCCAACATTGTACTGCCTGCTTATGATTATGTACTAAAATGCTCTCATGTATTCAACATGCTTGATGCGCGCGGTACTATTTCTGTTACTGAACGCGTAGGCTATATTACCAGGGTAAGAAATATTGCACGAAAATGTGCTGAAAAATATTTACAGGTTCGGGAAGAAATGGGCTTCCCTTTGCTAAAGACAAATATTAAACAGGAGCAGGTATGAACAGGGCCTTCATTAATCTCGATGCTTTTTTAACAAAATATGACAAATTCATAATCTCAACTCATGAAAGTCCTGATGCAGATGGACTGGGTTCAGAAATAGCATTTCTGGATCTTCTAAAGCAGATGGGCAAAGAAGCATATATTTTCAATTCTGATCAAGCTCCTACAATATGCAAATTTATGGATATAGACAATGAACTTACAGTTCTAAAAGATGAATCCCAACTTCCACCTGACATTGCAGATTTTGTTCATATTATTCTGGATACAAATGATTATGAAAATATTGGATCAGCCTATAAAATACTGAAAAACAAAGTAAAGGATTTCTTTATTATAGATCATCATGAAGGCGATCTCCATAAAGCAGATGCTAACTTCATTAAAGTTGAAGCTTCATCAACTGCAGAAATAGTTTACGGCATAATCCAGTATTACAGAAAAGAACTTAATTTTAAAACATGCCAGGCTATATATACAGCAATAGTATTTGATACAGGCTCTTTTCGGTTTCCCAAAACCACTTCAGAAACCTTTAGTATAGCCTCCCACCTTCTGGAATATGGAGTAAGCCCATTTAAGGTATATGAACAACTATACGAAAGCAATTCACTTTCAAGTTTTCAGCTAAGAACTAAAATACTCGCAACAATGGAAATATTGCACAATGGCAAAATGGTAATAATGAAGCTTACTCCTGATATGGTTAAAGAAACCAACGGTTCATTCGCAGAAGGAGAATCAATAATAAATCTCCCTTTTACTGTAAAAGGAGTTGTTGCCAGCATTCTCATTAAACAGGATCAAGGCGGCCCGGTAAAGGTAAGCATGCGTACAAAAGGAGATATCAATGTAGCTGCCATAGCAATTCAAAATACTGGAGGTGGTCACAAAAACGCTGCCGGATATAAATCCAAACTCAATTTTGATGAGACATATCAAAAAGCAATAAATGATATGGAAATTTTTTTTAAATAATATGTGAAATATCTATTGCCTCTGTATAACGCGCGCCAGTAGATGCTACAACAAGAGAT
The DNA here is from genome assembly GCA_964649175.1 of uncultured Leptospirales bacterium. Classification (GTDB taxonomy): domain Bacteria; phylum Spirochaetota; class UBA4802; order UBA4802; family UBA5550; genus JBBAGC01. The sequence continues at coordinate 28,155 of CAZYPA010000007.1, forward strand.
GCAGCATAGCTTCCTATTTTCCCGGCCTGTTCAGGACTAAGCCCTTTTGTTAACCCATAAATAATTCCGGCAGCATACATATCACCAGCACCATTTGTATTTACAACATCAACGCTATATGAAGGAATAACAAAAGATTTACCACCTGTTTTTATTAAGCTGCCGCGATCACCAAGCTTAACTGCTGCAAAGGCTGTTCTTTCTGCCAAAGCTTCCAGGGCTTCCTGCTCCTTAAATCCTGTAAACTTAAAAGCTTCAGCCTCATTCACAAAAACAATATCAGCATAATCATCTACTACTTTATTTAAAACAGAGCTGGCCCTTTCTATAAGCCCTGGATCAGCCAGATCCACAGATATAAGTGTGCCAGCTCCTTTTGCAGCATCCATAGCCTTAAAGCAAACCTCTTTAAGGTTTTCCGCTTCAAAAAGATACCCTTCAAGGTGAAGCACAGAACTGTTTTCAACTACTTCTATATTAAAATCATCAGTAGAAAGATTAAGAGCTGCTCCCAAATGCGTTGTAAAAGTCCTTTCCATATCAGGGGTGATATAAGTAATAGCATGACCAGTTATGCCGCTTCCTTTTAAAATATATGAATCCACCCCTGAATCCACTGTTTGCCTGATATAGCTTTCACCGTTTTCATCACTTGCAACCCTTCCAATAAATGCACCCTTGCCTTTGAGGGCACTTACACCTGCAACTGTATTTGCACTGCTGCCGCCTGGAATTATTTCTTTTTTATAATTTATAATCCTCTGAAAAATTTCCCTGCTTCTTTCTTCATCAATAAGATGCATTCCCCCCTTTTCAAGACCCATCTCCTTTAAAAAAGAATCATCCACTAAAACCACAAAATCAAGCAGGGCTGAACCTATCCCTATAACATCATAACGCTTATTTAATATACGCATTTTTTTAATTACCTCATTATTGACTAAAAATATCTATTGGCCCTTCAGGGTCACCTTCTATAAATTGTTTTGCAAACTTATTTTCTTTGGAAAAAAAATCATCTGGAACTCCTGAAAAGACAATTTTCCCTTCATATAAAAGTGCAATTTTATCTGCAATTTTTTCTGCTACAGCAAGATCATGTGTCACTGCAACAGCTGTGGTATTGCTGTCTTTTTTTATATCCATAATTAAATCCGCAATGGAATCGGATAAAATAGGATCAAGCCCTGCAGAGGGATCATCATAAAGAATAATTTCAGGCTCAATACATATTGCCCTGGCAAGTCCTGCTCTTTTTTGCATTCCTCCTGAAATTTCAGAAGGGAGCTTATACTCACTCCCTTTAAGGCCCACCCTGTCAAGAACAGCACTTACCCTGGAGAAAATCTCATCCTCATTAAAGCCCAATCTTCTTAACCCAAATGCGGTGTTATCAAAAACACTCATTGAATCAAAAAGACCGCCTTTTTGAAACACATATGCAATTTTAATTGCACTGTAAGATTTAGCAAAACCTTCAGGACTGTATATATCCTTTACATCATTGCCGTTTATTTTAACAACGCCTGAATAATTATTTATCAATCCGGCAATTATCTTAAGAAGTACGGATTTTCCGGAACCGTTCCTTCCCATAAGCACCAGGGTTTCACCAGCATTTACTTCCAGGAATACTCCATTAAGCACATCTCTCATGTCAAAAGATATATGTAAGTTAGAAACATCAATCATTATACTGCTTCCTATTAATACATGTTATCAATATTTTCCTTTAGAGAATAAAGTATATTAAGATATGAAATATATCTATCAGGATGGATTTCTTCAAGATCAACCAGGCGTCTTACTTCACAATCAGGTTCATGATCATGACTACAGGGGCTAAATCTGCATTTTTTTGAAGCTTCATTAAAATCCTGAAAATATGTTCCAAGCATATGAGGTTCAATATGCATTATGCCAAACTCCCTTACTCCAGGAGTATCAATAAGCTCTGTGGTGCTATTAATCTGCTCCATCTGAACATTGGTTGTGGTATGCCTCCCCTTTCCTGTGCTTTCAGAAACCGCTGTTGTTCTAGCACCAAGCCCTGAAAAAACCTTGTTCAAAAGAGATGACTTGCCAACCCCGGAAGAACCTATAAGCAAAGACCTTTTCCCTGAAATCATATTCCTGAAACTCTCAATCCCCTCACCTGTTAAGGCACTTACAAAAATTATAGTAAGGCCTGAATCCCTGTAATAGGAGCTTATATAAGCTTCATCATCTTTATCAGCAATATCCAGCTTATTCACACAAAGAACAACAGGAATACCAGCACTCACACCCCTTACAAGTATGCGATCTACAAACCTTAAATTGAGTCTGGGCACAGCAAAGGACTGTACAGCAATAACCTGATCAAGATTTGCAGCTATGAGATCCTCTTTTCCTTTAAGCTTATCCTTTCTGGAAAAAAAATTTTTTCTTTCAACAAGTGATTCAATTATACCAAGTCCATCTCTGTCTATTGAAAAGTTAACCACATCCCCAACAGCAACCGGATTGGAAAACTTTCTCATTTCAGGATCTTTTTTTATTTTCCCTCTTAAAACTGAAATATATTCAACATTATTCTGCTTAACAGTATAGTAGCGTCCAAAAACCCGTATAACAATTCCTGTCATTTTTTCCTTTTTTTACATAAATTTTGTTAAAGTCTTTATAAAGCACTGCCGATATAGACCTTACAAGTGGAAATATGGTAATTCCCTCCCGTTTTTATCATATTGGAAGCTTGGCACTGCAAAGAAAAGAGAAGGCAGGATAGCCGCCCAGCTATTCTGCTTTCTTGTTTAATCAAAGCCTAGGGAATTTTATCCAGAAATAGAGGAGTAAAAGATTCAAGTATCCCAATAAGTCCCCCCAGATTACCAGTGCCTGTAACTATAAAAGAAACCCTGTATGCCATGCCTTCATGAAGATTGAGCATATCATTCCTGAGCCATTTTTTTGCCTCTTTACCGGAAATATCAAATTCAATATCAATATTTTCAGAATCATAAAAAATAATTTTTTCAAAAATTCTGTCAACCTGCTTGAGCTTTAATATCATATTAACTGATTTATTTTGATACACGTCAATTTTATATACAATTTCAGATATTGTCAGATCAGTATCAGCCTGCAACATAAGAGGTAAAATAATCAGAAATACAATTAAACATCTTTTTTTAAACAGAGTCATAAAAACTCCTCTACATTTCCTGAAAAGTAAAAAATATAAAAATCTTTTAAAATGAAGATATATTAGCAGGCAGGGTTGTCAATTATAATTAAACAGAGCATAATTGTCATTCATCAGAATTCAAATGCTTGAATAATGTTTCTTTTTTCTTTCCTTTGGTTAATTTCATATTGATATATTCAATTAAAATCCAGAAAGATACAACCAGCCAAAACATATTAAGAAAATCTGTCATAATAGCATCACCTCTCTGTTATTTTAATTATCTTTGTTTCTCTATATATTATTGATGCAATTTTTATGCCAAACCCTAAATTTTTAAAATAAATTGCAAAAACGAATAAATTCATAATTATTTTCTAATTCCATGGAGATTTGAAGAAAAAATTGAAGGAAATTCCCCAAAACAATAAAATTGATATAAAATTTGATTTAAAAATATAATATATATCAAAAAATCTGATTTATATTATATTATCCGGAATGTTATTTTAAAAAATTTAATAAATATTCATTAGATAGTGTATCAAAAAAGCAACACATTAATATCTTTTCTCTATCTAATCTTGGTATATTATTATAAATTAGATGATTCTATTTATATTATTGATCTTACAAAAGACTTATTAAACAATATGAGTGAAGCAGCAAAAATAGCAAAGAAGGGATTTATTTTTTAATTTAAACAGATTATAAGAGGGGAAATGAATAGCACATCTAAAATAATGCATGAGCAGCGTGAGAAAATGATTAAAAATCATCTTATTGCCCGGGGTATATCTGATCCACGTGTAATTGAGGCAATGCGTAAAACCGAAAGAGAAATGTTCATTCCTGAACAGTACATGGTTGATGCCTATGGAGATCATCCCCTCCCTATAGGTGATGGACAAACCATATCTCAACCCTATATAGTGGCATTGATGAGTCAGCTTTGTCAGCTAAAAGGGGATGAAAAGGTTCTGGAAATTGGTTCAGGTTCAGGTTATCAAACAGCTATTCTTTCTCAACTGGCATCTGAAATATACAGCATTGAAAGGATCAAAAATCTTAAGGAAAAAGCTGAAAAAAATCTTATGAAATTTGGATGTAAAAATGTGGAACTAATTCATGGTGATGGCTACAAAGGCCTTCCTGAAAAGGCCCCTTTTGATGTAATTATTCTAACAGCAGCACCTGAAACTATACCGGAAGCTCTTACAGATCAGCTTGCTTCAGGGGGGCGTCTTATTGCACCAGCGGGCTCCTCAATTCAAAAACTTTTTTGCATATCTAAAGATGGACAGGAACTCCATACTGAAGAAATAATTCATGTAAGATTTGTTCCCATGGTACAGGGATATAATAAATAATTGACAAATATTCAATTCAAGAGAAAATTTATTAACTACTTGTTGCATAAAACTTTAAACTGAGGCTTCTTCAATTGAAGATAAATAAAAATACCGACTTTTCTTTTTTAAATCAGCGCCTTGAAAAGGAGCCCTTTATTATTGAGGTTCTTTCTGAAATAAAGGGCATGCAGGCAAGATGGCTTAAGCAGAGAACAGGTGAACTTGCCTCAATGGAATACCTTAATAATTCCAGAAATATAAAAATACCATTCACTCCCAAAAGAATGCAGAACATTCAATATATTACAGATGAATTGATAAAACACCATCCTGATGAAATAAAACCTGTATACTCCTTCACTTTTGACATTGACAGGGAAAGTAAAAACCTTATCATAAATGAAAAAACTGAATTCACCCTTCTCATGAAGGATACAGAATTTAATCTGCTTGTAAATGAAAGAGACCAAAAATCAACAGAGGCTATTATTGATCTGCTTTCCCAATTCAGACTTTTTAACCTGACAAAGCTTATAAAAAAAGCAAAACAAAGAACCCACCTTACGCAGCTTATGAAAACAAGGCTGGGAACAGATATCTTTACCTTTAAAAACTTCTGCCTTGATAAAAACGGCCTTGAAAAAAGTGAAGATTACTGTTTCCACAGCAACAACTATGAAAATGTTCGAAAAAAATTAGACCTTGAACTAATAAAAAAAATTATAGATTCCCATTCTATTGCGATTAATCGAAGACTTAAAAATTTTGGCATCCTAAATCCCAATGTAAGTGACTATCGCGATTCAAAGCTCGACTACCTGATGAACATACTCACTGGAGAAATGGCTCCAGCTTTTAATAAAAAGGAAATAGTTGAGATTAAAAACTTCAAGTCATTGCGCGACTGCCTTATCAAGGTTGATAAGATTCTTGACCCTGTCAAACTTTTAAACAATGATATAATGAAGTACATCCAGTCCCAGTACTTATCAACAGACAGGGACATAATGAATATTTTTGAAAAAATTACTCCTGATGTTTTTACACGATGGGAAGCAGAAGCCTCCAATTCCGGGAAAGTAATAATTTACACCGGAGATGATAAGATAAAGTACCTTATAGACAGCAATCTTTATCCTGCAAAATTTGAAGAATTAATTCAGCTTATTGTTTATAATCCGGAACTATTTAATTCCTTAACAGAAACAGAAAGGGACAACAAAATTTTTACAGCAGAAATCTTCTCTGAAGCTGGAAAAGAAGTCAGTTCCAAAGATACTACAGCCTTAAAGATCCTAAAAAGTCAGGAAGCTATAAGCAAAATTGCTACTCTTATTAAAGATTTTGAGTCCTATAAAAAAAGTAAAAATGCTGAAAATACTGATGAGAAAGATCAGGACAATCAGTCAGATGACTCAATTATTGCTGTTTTTATAAACTTTATCAGGTCTATATTTTCTAAAAATACTAAATCATCACAAACAGCTCATGATCAACCCGGGATTCAAAAACAGGGTGAAAAAGCAGGGAAGATAATCCTTTCAAAAACTGCCAAGGATGTTTATAAACAGATAAATAACAAAAATTCTATCATAGCTGTTATTTCTGATTTCATTGAAATTAAGCCTGAGAATGAAAAAACAATAGACCAGGTGATAAGTGAGCTAAGAGCGAGTAACCTTAAAATCGTTATTCCAATATATAATGCAAGACAGGTTCTTTATCCCATAAGAAGCAAAAAATACCTCATAGCTGATGTTGACTATATTATAGTTGATCCTGAAATACCAAGAAGCCCGGAAGCAATCAGGGACTACACTGATTCAATAACAGGTTACAAGTTAAAAGATGATGCTCTTTCAGGGAATGCCCTGTTTCAAATAGAAAAATATCTTATGACAATCTACAGACAAAACAGGGCAAAAATGAAAAGGAAAAAGAAATAACCTAGTCTGTACCAGACAGGCTGCAGCTTCCTCATCCGCCCTGGCATGATTCCGGCATTGTAGCAGATGTTGAATCAGCATCCTTCTGCTTATTATAATCATTTACATAAAAACCAGAGCCTTTAAAAATAATACCTGCAGAGTGAAAAACTTTTCTTACTGCTTTTCCGCATTTTTCACAAACCTTTATAGGCTCATCATTCATAGATTGAAAAACTTCAAAATTATGCTTACACTCAAGACACTCATATTCATAGGTAGGCATGTGTCACCTCTCAATAATCAATGTATAATATACACTAAACATAATTTCAGCATCAATAAGTCAACATAAATTCTGTAATAGCACTACAAAACTCATGCTTCTACATAAGGGCTTTTCACATCCCTTATTATATATTTAATTTTCCTGTCTTTATAAAGATTTTGAATATAATCAATATTACATTTTTTCATTCCTATGTACTCCTCTGCACATAGGGAAGGTATAACAAGAACTAAAGAATCCTGATTCACTTTAATGTTGCCCTTTTTTATTGCAGCCTCAAGAATATCCCTTTTATACCTGGATTTTACAAGAAAGCCCAATGCAGGATGGTAGGGTCCGGCAAGAACTGTTTCTTCATAAAAATCAATAGGATGGAGCCCTATTCTTATAACATTTATTTCTTTTTCCACAAAGATTTTGTACATTGCTGCTGAAACCTCAACAGCCTCATCAATTGTTAAAGGGCAAAACTTTCCCTCTCTGTACATCTCAGCAAGTCTTGTTCCCTTTAACACAACTGCCGGATATATTCTCACATCATCAGGGTCAAGAACTGAGGCAGATGATGCTGAATCAATTGAAGCAGAGAAAGAATCTCCAGGCAGGCCTGGCATAAGCTGTATCCCTGTTCTAAAACCATATAGCTTCAAAAGCTCAATAGCTTTATAAACGTCTTCAGCACCATGTCCCCTCTCAGAAAGTTTTAGCACCTCATTACTGAAAGACTGGACTCCAAGCTCCACTGTTGAAACCCCATAAGCAGCAAGAAGATCAAGCCTTTTCCTGTCAATATAGTCGGGTCGGGTTGATAAACGTATAGAATTTATAACACCTTTATCCATATAAGGCTTTACTGCTGAGAGAAAAAACTCCTGCTCTTCAAAGGGTATTGCAGTAAAGCTTCCTCCAAAAAAAGCCAGCTCAACCTTTTCCACAGAAAAACTGATTCTGGAAAGATAAAGCTCAATTGTATTTTTTATTTTATCCGGATTAGGCTTTTTTTCAGCTGAACTTATTTTCCATTGATTGCAAAAAACACAGCAATGGGGACAGCCCATGTGGGGAATAAAAATCGGGATGGTTATCTGCTTTTTGGCCATAACAGGTTAAAGCTCACTTAGATCAAGCTTCCAGTATGGGCCTTCTTTAACAAAATCAATTTCAAACCCGCTTTGAGTTCTTACAACTGCTCTCTTCCCGAATATATCCACATAGGATATATCCTCATTAAATATTTTTATAAGGGATAAATCAGACCTGGGAGAAAAATAAAGGGAAAGGGCCCCATGAAAATCTATACCGGACAGTTTTGACGGATCAATATTATAAAATTTAGCTATTGCAATCAGCTGATCTTTATCCAGAGTGGAAAGTGTTTTCCTGAAATGGTCAACTTTTTCTTTTGTGCCTTTACTTACAAGTTCTCCAATAAGCCTGATATCATTTGCTTCAATTGCTCTTTGCACAGCAATAAAAGAATCCACTGGAGTTAAAGGGCCTGCTGTTTTACATCCAGGAACAAAGCACAGCATACAAGAAAATAGAAAAACCCGAATCAGTAAATGCATCTCAATCTGCCTGATATATCATCTATTATCATATTATCAATTAGTCTTGTTGTGCCCCAAAAAGCAGCAACAGCAATCACAGATTTACCTGTAATTTTTTTAACCAGAGAAAGATCGTCGTAGCTTACTGCTGATACATAGTCTATTGAATCAGGATTTCCGGATTGAATCTCCTCTATCATAATAGAGGTTAACTTTTCCATATCCCTTTCACCTTCTCCTATAACCTCTTCAGCTTTTTTAAGACTACGAAATATGGCAACAGCATTTTCACGATCTTTACTGCTTAAATGCTTGTTTCTGGAACTTTTTGCCAGGCCATCATCCTCCCTTATTGTTGGTGCAATTATAATATTAATAGGGAAATTCAGATCCAAAACCATTTTTTCAATACTAACAGCCTGTTGTATGTCCTTTTGTCCAAAAACAGCTACATGAGGCTGTACAATATTAAAGAGTTTGCTCACAACAGTAAATACGCCTTCAAAATGTCCGGGCCTGTGGGCTCCGCAAAGGTTAAGAGTCACCCTGTCAACATTGACATGTGTTAAATTATTCCTGTACATTTCAGAATCATCAGGTATAAAAATAAGATCAACCCCTGCTTCTTTTGCTACCTTAATATCCTGCTCTATATCCTTGGGATAGCTTTTAAAATCATCCTGATCATTAAACTGGAGTCTGTTTACAAAAATACTCATTACAATAAAAGAAGAGTTTTCCCTGGCAATATCAACCAGACTCAAATGCCCTGTATGAAGGAAACCCATAGTAGGAACAAAACCGATTTTCTTTCCCATAGAACGCGCTTTAGAAACAGCCTGTCTTACATCTTCTATTTTATGAACAACTTTCATTTTATACTCCCATAAGAAATTATAAATTAGCCAAACAAATTTTTTTATAATACAATTGCTATGATAGCACCTGCAAAAGATGTCAAATTGTTATTCATAAAAATTAATAAATTCTTGGCTGAAATATTGTACTGAACTACTTCGGGGAATCAACCTGTATGGTGCTTTTTTTCAAAACAATTTAATTTATATTTGACTTATTAAAAAATAGAGTTCATTTAGTGGATAGGATTACTTTATTAGAAATGCACGAAACAGGAGCATAGCATGACTTACATTAAATTAAATTTATTTAACCTCAATAATTTTTTTAATCCGCTATATTTAAAAATTCTATTGATATTATTAATATCTACATTTTTTAAACCCAATTTTGCTGAAGCATATAACAATTCCGGAGAAAACCAAAAAATCAGATTAGCAGTTCTTGACTTTGAAGCAAATAATGTTTCCTTATATGCAGCAAAAGCAGTAAGTGAATTCATAAATACTGAAATGTCAAAAAAGCAGGAGTTTACTATAGTAGAACGCAATCGCCTTAACCAGATTTTAATGGAACATGAGCTGTTCATGACTGGAGCATTTGATACATCAACTGCAATTGAGGTTGGAAAGCTGGTTATAGCTGACAAAATATTAATTGGAACTTTAACAAAAACAGGCAATGTTTTTGTAATATCTGCACGTGTAGTTGATGTTAATACAGGTAAAATTGAACTTTCTGAATCAGAAAGATTTTTACGCGAAGAGAATATGGAACTTGCCTCAAGAATACTTGCAATAAAAATTATAAACAAGCTGGCAAATACAAGCTATTCAGCTCCTGTAAGAACCTATTTACAATATGATGAAAGAAACAGATTTGCAGCTGGACTATACTATAAATCAGGGATTTTGCCAAAGATTTCTGTTCCTATAGTAAAACATAAAAACGGCCAATATTACCTGACTGATACAAAACAGAAAATTTATATACAGTCAGCAGTACTTGCACTATCTTATGAGTTTACTGAATCTCTGGGATTACGTCTAGATTTTAAATATACCTTCCTCACTGCCACTGAGAAAAAACCACCACATTTCTCAGTAGATGTGCTCTCTGTCGGGGTTGGAGAGCCTGAATTTAAAGGGTATGGTTTATCTATTAACAGCATGTTCAGATTCCCCTTGTCCGGCTTCAGCTTTTACTTAGTGCCAGGCCTGGGTATATCAAAATATTCTCAATATGATGATGAAAGTATACTTGTTACTAGTGAAGTGCACTATAACAAAGATCACTCTACATGGGGTACTTATAAAATTTTGAGCTCTGATCATGTCTATACATATTTTGCAAAGCTTGAGCTTGGAGTTGCTGCATACATTTCAAAATATGTTGAGTTTTATCTCGCTCTGGGCGTTGATTATCACTTTTTTTCCAAGCTGATAAAAGACATCCGGTTTCATCAAACTTATGGAACTGAATATAATTTGATGGAGAAACTTCCAATTCAAAATAAATATTCAGGAAATATGCCTCCGGAATTTTATGTTATGGCTGGTTTAACTTTTAGGATATTTTAATCACAACTTAAAAGTTAAACTTAAATCCAGGCAGAATTGATATTTATTTTCCAGATTAAAAATGAATTTTTGAAAAGATAAAATCAAATCTGCCTCAAACATACAAATCAGTAGTTATTAAATAAATACTCCTTACAAGACGGATTTCCTGTGAAAATTGAAAAAAAAGAAGAAAAAATAATTATTACTCCACAAAAAAACAGCCTTAACGATTTGCTTGATAAAATTAATGACAGCAATTTGCATAAAGAAATTGATTCTGGTAAACCTATAGGCAAAGAAATATGGGAAAAATCCAAACATATTATTTTAACTAATCAATAGTTATTAAACGAATACCTGATTGAATCCTGTCCCACATAAGCAGATAGATCACTGATAAACATCTCCGAAGGCTTAATGCTAAAACTCGAATGAGCGCGTATAATCTTTGTCTCCTTGGAATCTTTAATATGGAAATAAAGGGGGCAATTACCCTTGTGTTTTTCAATGATGTTTTTTATGCCCCCAATAACATCATCATCAACACCTAAGGAATCGAGTTTAATATGTATTGCTGCAACAGCATCCCTGCGCACCTCTTTTAATGACTTAAATCCTGAAGCAATAATTTTTCTTGCCCTGTCACCTTCAAACTCAACCCGTCCTGTAACCATTACAGGCTCTGTGCTATTAATAAGATCATTGAATTTATCCAGAACACGGGAAAAAATAAGCACCTCAACAGATCCTTCAAGATCTTCAAATACTGCTGTAGCATAATTTTTACCACTTTTTTGTGCCCTTCGTATAGACACATTGCTGAGAATTCCTACTATTGAAATTTCTCTGTCTGCATGCTCTTCAGTAATTTCCGAAAGAGTGTAAGAGGGAAAGGAGCTGATTTCTTTTTGATAACGTCCCAATGGATGACCGGAAAAATAAAGACCAAGAACATCTTTTTCAAAACCAAGCTTAATATTATCATTCCATTCTTTAATAAAAGGAAGATCATCAACAATTCTGCTGTTGTCTATGCTGGTGTCCATGCTAAAAAGATCACCCTGGCCTGAAGCAATATCCTCCTGATATTTTCTGGCAAGATCAAGAATAAGGTCTATTGATTCAAAAAGCTGTGCCCTGTTAGTATGAATTTCATCAAAAGCACCTGATTTAATAAGGGATTCAAGAACCCCCTTGTTAACTACAGAAAGGCCTACATTTTCAAGAAACTTCCTGAGTGTTTTAAACTCACCTACCCTTTGTCTTGTTTCAATAATGTTTTCAATTGCTTTTGAACCAAGACCTTTTATTGCCCCAAATCCAAAGCGTATACAATCGCCTTCAATGCTGAAATCATAAAAACTCCTGTTAATTGAAGGAGATAAAACTTTTATCCCATTTTCACGGCAATCGTTAATATACTGAATAACATCCTCCTGCTTATCCGGCTGTGCAGAAAGAAGAGCTGTCATATACTCTATTCTGTAATGAGCTTTTAAATACGCTGTTTGATATGTGACAAGTGCATAAGCTGCTGAATGCGATTTATTAAATCCATATTCTCCAAATTTTTTGATCATGCTGTATAATTCTTCAGCTATGCTTTTATCAATTCTGTTCTTCTCAGCACCGGCAAGAAATTTTGCTTCAAGTTCATCAATAATGTGCCCTATTTTTTTACCCATGGCTTTTCTTAACTTATCAGCTTCAGGAAGAGTAAAGCCTGCAATAACCTGGGAAATAAGCATTACCTGCTCCTGATACACAACAACTCCAAGGGTATCACGAAGTATAGGCTCAAGTGTAGGATGAAGATAACGTACCTGATCCGGCCTTTTTTTGCGTGCAATAAAATCATCAACCATACCTGAACCAAGAGGGCCTGGTCTGAAAAGTGCAACTATTGCGATTATATCTTCAAATGTAGTTGGACCCAGCCTGTGTAAAATATTTTGCATGCCTGAGCTTTCAAGCTGAAAAATCCCCTTAGTATCCGCCTGTTGAAGCAGCTTATATGTCTCAAGGTCATCAAGAGGAATATTTTCTATATGCAGATCTTCACCGGTTCTCTCCTTTATAAGCTCAAGGCACCTGTTAATAATTGTTAAATTTTTAAGACCAAGAAAATCCATTTTAACAAGGCCTGCCTGCTCCAGGGTATCCTTTTCATATTGTGAAGAAATACTTCCATCCTTATCTTTATACAGAGGAACAAAGTCTGTTAATTCACCCTTTGAAATAACAACACCAGCAGCGTGCTTTCCCGCGGACCTGTTAAGCCCTTCAAGTTTAAGGGAAATTTCAATGAGCTGCTTCCCTCTTTCATCTGATGCAAACTTTTTCAATTCTGGCGATTTATTTAAGGATTTCTCCAAAGAATCTTCCATTATAAATTTGCTGATTTCGTTAGCTTCAGAAAAAGGCACATCCAAAGCTCTGGCCACATCCTTTACAACAGCTTTGGCTTTCATTTTATTAAAGGTAATAATCTGACTTACCTGATTTTCACCATACTTGCTTTTAACGTAATCAATAACCTCTTCCCTTCTGTCAGCGCAAAAATCTATATCCATATCAGGCATTTCATTTCTGTCAGGGTTGAGAAATCTTTCAAAAAGAAGATCATATTTCAAAGGATCAAGCGCAGTAATACCAAGACAATATGAAACTATTGACCCTGCAGCAGAACCACGGCCAGGACCAACAGGAATCCCCTGTTTTCTTGCGTAATTAATGAAGTCCCATACAATAAGAAAATATCCTGAAAACTTCATCTTTGTTATTAAATTCAGTTCATAATCTATCCGTGATCTCACCTTATCACTAACATTTGCTCCATAACGGGATGGCACACCCTGATTAACCAGATGCCTGAGATATGAATCAAGACTAAAGCCATCAGGAACCTCGAAATTAGGCAACACAGGCTTACCCAGTTCAATTTCCACATCAACCATGTCTGCAATTTTACATGTGTTAAAAAGAGCATCAGGATAATCAGCAAAGACCATTCTCATCTCATCAAGAGTCTTAAAATAAAATGAGTCAGATGAAAACCTCATCCTGTTTGTGTCAGACATGGTTTTCCCTGTTTGAACACAAAGTAGAAGTTCGTGAGAGTAGGCATCCTCTCTATTAAGATAATGCACGTCATTTGTAGCAATAAGAGGAATATCAAGATCAGCTGACATGCGTACAAGTTCAGCATTGACAATCTCCTGCTCCTTTATTCCATGATACTGCATTTCAAGATAAAAATTATCCTTACCAAAAATCTCATTATATATTCCAGCAAGCTTCCTTGCTTCATCCGGGCATCCTTTAATTATATTTACAGGAATTTGCCCTGCAATACAGGCAGATGAGGCTATAAGCCCCTGAGAATGTTTTTCAAGCACCTCCATATCTATACGAGGTTTATAATAAAACCCCTCTGTATAACCGATTGAAGAAAGCTTCATCAAATTACGATATCCTGTATTATCCTTTGCAAGGAGTATTAAATGATAAGCGACTTCTTCACCGCTATCCCTGCATATTTCTTTTTTAAACCTGGACCCGGGTGCTACGTAAAACTCCTGACCTATAATTGGCTTAATTCCTGCTTTCCTGGCCTGCTGATAAAACTCAATAGCCCCGAACATATTTCCATGATCTGTTAAAGCCACAGCAGGCATACCAAGCTCAAGAGAACGCTCTACCAGCTTTGATACAGTAACAGCACCATCTAAAATTGAATAATCTGAATGAGTGTGAAGATGAACAAAATCCATAAATCTATGCCATTTTTTATTTTAATTTTTATATAATAGTTTAAATTAAAGACCTTTAAAATCACATATTATTAGCCAATCTTCAAGTCTCTGTTCACTTAATAATTATTGATATTAAAACATGAGACATAATTCAAGCAATTAATCTAAAAAATGCAAAAAACCTCAGGGATAAATCTATAATTTCACCTTTTCTTAAAATTTCCCATCTTATATAAAAAGAATCTTTATAGTTTGCTCTGACCCCTTAGACCCCATCCCCTAACCCCTTCCCCATAGTGGGGAAAGGAAATTGTAAACCTTTTGGAAATGGAAGATGGTTTTCCTACCCCAATGGAAAGCAGAATTCCCAGGGTAA
>CAZYPA010000008.1:0-42242 GCA_964649175.1 uncultured Leptospirales bacterium
TACCCTGAACTCTTCAATGAACTTTAAAATTTCAGGCTCTTTAATTCCATTATCCCTGTGAGAATCAATAATTATATTAAGGGCAGAGGAACCGCCGAATTTTTCACCAATTACCTTTGAGCTTGCAATAATAGGGTCATCATCCTTGAAATAGGCAAACACAGAGGTTTCCACAACTATCTCCACAAGGCCTGCTGCGGAAATAATAAAAAGAACCACCAGTATTGCGATTGTAGCTTTGGTGTGATCAATTACCCAGCTTGAGATCACAGCAAGAAATTTATTCATGGGCCTTTTTTGCCCATTCCTTTTTATTGTTCTGTCCTTTGGATCATTTGGAAGAAAAAGAAGCACAGCAGGAATCATGGTTATAGCAATGAACACAGCAAAAAGAACGCCAATGGCTGAAAAAACCCCCATCTCCCTTACTGAAGAAACCTGATTTACTATGAGCATAAAAAATCCAAAAAACGTTGTTAAGCCTGCAAGTATTACAGTAAGAGATATGCGCGCAGTTGCTGATTTTATTCTATTTAGATGACTCCCTTTTCTTTGAAATTCAATATAATACTGGTTAAGCATATGAATCGAATAGGAACTCCCAACAGCTATCATCAAAGGAGGAAGTGCAATTCCAACGAGAGTAAGTTTATATCCCAGGTGTGCCATCAATCCCACTATCCATATATCAGCCAGTACAAGAGTAATAAAAGGAAGAACAACCCCTCGCCATGTTTTAAAGTTGGAATAAAAAACCAGTATTACCACAAGAAAAACCAGAGGAAGAAAACGCTTCAGGTCATTTCTCATATACTGGTTTATTTTCTGATATACTACAGGTATACCCTGGAGTATAATTTTTAGCTCACCTTCGTACCCTGATGCAATCTGCTCTATCTCTTTAACAATTGAATCATAGGGAACCGAGTCTATGAGGCGTACCATTATTCCAAAGTCTGTAATTTTCCCTGTTTCCTTATTCTTAAAATATATACCCTTTTCAAATGCAGGATTATTTTCCAGCCTGTCCCTGAAAGCTGCAATCTCTTCATCTGATGCAGGAATTATCCTCTTATTATAATCATCACGTTCAATTAAATCATAGCTTATGAGTGTATCATCCTCCCCTTTAAGGTCCTGCATTTCATAGGGAGAAACTATAAGGTCAATAATCCTTCCCTCCTTTACCTCAATGGAGTCTTCAATCTTTTTAATAATAGATTTAAGCTGCCTCTTTGAAATTAAATCTGAATCAATTCCTTCACTTTTAAAAGCCCGTATTAAATATCTTTGAAAAACAGGATCATCATTAAATTTCTCTAAAAGCCCTTGAGCTGTAGTATCATCTGATAAAAGGGCGTCCTTAACTATCTTAATGCGCCCCTCCTCTTTGTACTGATCAAAATTCTCATACTCCTCAATATCCTGATGGAGCTTATCCAGAGAAAGTAAAATTTCCGGTGTCATTACATTTTCACCTGAAACAGCTATAATAATAAACTTTCCATTATTACCATATATCTTTTTTACCTCTTCATTAAGAATATACTCCTCATCCTGTTGAGGCATCATTGAATCAAGAGAGCTTTCAAACTCAAGTTTGGGAAGCCCGCTCCCTAAAATTATTGTAATGAGTATTATCAAAGCTATTGATTTTTTTGGATTGCTCACTACCAGATTTATGTATTTTTGCATTTAATGCTCCCTCTCTTTATATATTAAGATTATGCTACTAATATGTTGCATCTGAAAATATTATGCTTTTACCAAGAACTGTATCTCCTTCTTCAATAGAGATTTTTAATGGAATTGCTAATGGAACCTGTTTATTAATTTCCTTAAGAAATGCTATAAGAACATCAGTGTCTATACTATCATCGGGCCAGGCATCAGGCCAATCATCAGGCCAATCATCAGGCCAGGGGAGTTCACCTAATTCGGGAAAGTCAGAAAATCCTGAAAAATCATCTGATTCAAGGTATTCAATAAGCTTATCAAGTTCGACCCCTATTCCATAAAAGCCTATCTTTTCTCCTGTATCTGGTTTTCCATTTCCGTTTTCATCAAGTACTGCAAATATATATGCATCATTAGGGGTCTCAAATCCATAGGGCATTATAGAAAGAGAGAAAAAAACAGACTGTGCCGGCTTCGTAAATTTTTTATACCCGATAATTGAATCAACATCAATCTCAATTCCTGAAACACCCGTATCAAAAAAATCTGTTAAATCCAGCTCACCAGCATATGCTATAAGTATTACATCACCTGCTTCTTCTGAATCTATAATTCCCTCAACTTTTGTTTTATGACCATAATTATACCTGTTAATAATAATCTCAGGTAAAGAATCTGAACCCACCCTGTACTTTGTGCTAAAGCTGTTACGGTCAATATAAAAACCCACAATATCCCCCTTTGTAGGATTGGGGATTCCTCCCCTGTAATCATTATCAACAAAAGCGAAAAGCAAAACATCATCGCCAAAAACTATTCCTGAATCTTTAAGGTCTATGCAAAATGTACCCTTTCCCAGATCTGCTTCATAGATTGCTGCAATATGGGAAGCAGGGTCTTTTTCTATGAGCTCTATGTCATCTGTTTTTGAAACTGCAATAAATACAGGACCCTTTATTGATGCTTTGTATTCATCTGCCAGGGAAATACGTCCTGAAATTATTGAATCATCAACAGTTTCAGTGCCACAGGAAATCAGGGTAATAAAAAATATTGGTAAAATTATTGCTCTTGAAATACTTTTAATATTCATAGCGAACCCTCCATTCCACAAAGTCATTATTTTTGTAGCCTGAATAATAATTATTTTTTTGCACAGTAATATAGGCATATTTGATTTCACAAGAAAGATGGTCGTTGTACCTGTAACGCACAAGAGGGCTTATTATATAAAGAGAGGCTGATCTGTTTATAATAGCTGTAAGGGATGTTTCAAGTTTACCCTGTAAAAATTTTTCATTTGCTCTTATTGTAATAATATCAGATAAAAAAGGCTTCATAAGCTTATCATTCAACATGTGCGACCTGCTCCATTCAGCAGTAACCATACCCTCTTTGCTTGGAGAAAAAGGAACAAAATAATTAAAACCTGCAGAATATGCAAAATAGTGGCTCTTCTCAATTTTAAAAGGAAGCAGATCATCTATTTTTGCAGAGTCAACTTTAGTGTTAACCACACCTCTTTTGTCCGGAGAATAAACCCCTTCAAGCTGGAATATGAATCTCTCCCATGTATTGGAAAGGGCAATCCCTGCAATAGTAACCGGATTATATTGAGGCTCAACCATAACAGAAACAGGTTCATCAGGCTTTGATACTGTTTTAACAGGCCGAAATAAAGTCTCCTTGTCAGGGCCGCGATAAAGGCTTAAATGTGTATCAAAATTTTTTATGTTCCTGTAATATTTTATCCCTAAACCTGCTCCTTTAATCCAGGAATCAATTCCCTTTTCCTCATCTATAACAACAGGAAAAGGCCCCTCTCTATATTCAAGCCCCCAATATGTTCCTGTTACAGGAACCCTTGCAGGAGTATGAATAGGCACAAATACTATTTCCAGAGAATCACTCCCTATAAAAGCTAAAGCTGAAATTGAAGGAACGCCCATTGCCAGCTCTGTGTCCTCATTTTTAAATAATAGCTCGCGCATATCAAAGGGATTAAAATAGGAAGTAAGCTTTATAGCATCAGCAGTTCCCCAGTGATAGATCTGATTTCCTGCACGAAATCTCCATGCACCCTTTTCATAGTTTAGATACAATTCCCGAAAATCAATTTCAGCATATTCAGAGGTTATTGTGCCATTTCTTTTTACAGAAAAATCACTGCTGTATTTATATTCTTTACTTAAATCATCATAGATAAATCCAGGCAATAAAAACACATTAGAATCACCCTGAACATAGAAATGGGAAAGACCGTATTTAAAATTTATATTTGTTTTAAACTCATTCTTTTTATAAATATCAGAAAAATCCTGTCTGGAATATGTTGAAAGAAGCCCCCTGTATTCTGTATAAACCTTTATATTAAAAGCTGCCTTTTCATCTGCCATTGAACCAAAATCATCAAAATCATCAAAGCTGTTATCCAGGGAATTATTGTCAAAAGACGCTGAATCATCAGTTAGGTCAGAGCAAGTATTTTCAACAGTTTCAACATTTTCAATGGTTTCAGAATTTTCAGTGTTTTCAGAGATCTCAGCATAAAGCACAGCTCCTGAAAATATTATTCCAGCCATAAGAAGAACAATATTATATTTCAGGAAAAATTTTATCACACCCTTATACCTTTCATAAGTACATCAGCAATAAGCTTGGATAATTCATTGTCACTATAGGGAATCTTTGCTGAAGGGAGAATATTGTTAATAATAAAAAGAGGAAGAATTGAAGTAACAAAGAGTTTTAGATAAAAGAGATAATCCATCTCCTTGATCTTTGTGCCAACTACCCTGGATTTTACATCATCATTAAAAGTCTGATTTGAGAATTGCAAAATTCTATCCATTATGTTATTTGTATTTGTCCCTCCAAATTCAATAAGATCAATAAATATAAGCTTGTACAACTCCTGGTTCATATCCACTACCCTTTTAATTGTACGGATGATCTTATCAAAATTTTCAGGAAAGTCCTCATTAACCATGGAGGGGATTGCATCAAGAGATTTGATAATGTTGTCCGGATCTATAAGGCGTTTAAAAAGCTCTTCCTTATTTTTAAAGTAATTATAGAAATTACCCAGGGATAGTCCAGATTTTTCAGCGATCTCCCTTATCCCTGTTGCAGCATACCCTTTTTCTGAAAATAGCTGCTTGGCAATATTTATTATTATTTCCTCTTTATCAGATCTATTCATTACAATCCTCCATTTATGAATGAACGAACGTACGTTCAGTTGCTAAAATAAATATTTATGTTTTATCTGTCAAGTTAGAAGATGATTTTTTTTAAAAAATGAAATTTTTTTTCATCAGCAGGAAACAGAGGATTAAAACCCCCTGTTCAAAAAATCAGAAGCATAATAAAAACAGCAGCAACAGACAAAAAAACAGAGGCAATTATATCCCTGCTAAACCAGGCTACAATCCCTGCAACACATACTGCAAAAAGTGAAATCACAGGTCTGCCATTTACAGCATTAATGCTTCCAGGCATAATTAAGGCACCCAGTGCAGCATAGGGAATAAATGAAAGAAACCTTCTTAAAAGAGGTGGAATAGATTCAATATTCACAAGATAAAATGGAACAACCCTGGGAATATATGTCACAGCAAGCATTAAAAATATAAGAATAAAAATATCCATAGCTATTCCCTGTCCTTAAAAATAATCATGCCTGCACATGCAGCAACAATAATTGAAACAATAATAGACCATCCTGAGCTTATAATTCCTGTGTATACAAAACCAGTATTTAGCAAACCTGCAAGGGATGCCACAACTCCGGCTTTTAAAGACTGCTTAACCTCTGGCATAAGTATTGCAACAAACATTGCATAAAGGCAGATTGAAATGCTATCCTGCAATATAGGTGGAAGAAAATCTCCTACCACAAACCCTGCAGCTGTTCCAAGAACCCATCCTGAATATGATGTAAAATTAAGACCCAGCATATATCCTTCAGAAAGCTCCCCTTTTTGCATGGATGAAACAGCAAAACTTTCATCAGTAATACCAAAGGCAATAATCGGTATAAGGAGCTTGTTAAACTTTACCCGTGACGACAAAGAGGCACTCATTAAAAAATGCCTGAAATTAAGAAGGAAAACTGTAAATACAATCTCCCCTATACCTATACCTGCCTGAAGCATATTGAGTGCCATAAACTGACTGGCCCCTGCAAAAACAAGTGCTGAAAAGCTAAATGTATGAATAAAAGACATATTCAGAGAAGCAGCAAGAAGACCAAATGTCACAGCAATTGGTAAAAAGCCTATAAAAACAGGAATCGCAGCCCTGAACCCATCAAGAAAGGTCAGTTTTTTCAATTCAATCAGTACCCCATTCTAATATTACAATTTATGATTTCAAAATTTTATACATCTGCCTGTCAATATACTTTTTGCTTTACCTGTCCAATAAAAATGCTCGACATGCCCTGCATAATATTTAAATTTAATCTATACTCAAATATGAAACCGATAAGTCAGAGGGGATAAAAAATCCCTTAATATAAGGAGAACAAAATGAAGGATTATAAAAAAAATTTTATCAGCTTCCTGCTTAACAGCAATGCCCTGAAATTTGGAGAATTTACCCTTAAATCAGGACGACTCTCCCCCTATTTTCTTAACACAGGCATGCTCTACTCAGGAAAGGCTGTTAATGCCCTTGGCATGTTTTACGCAAGCGCCATTGTGGACAATGTTAAGGGGAACTACAGTGCTATTTTTGGCCCATCCTACAAGGGAATACCACTTGCAGTTGCTACTGTTGCCTCTCTTTTTTCAGAGTTCAACATAAACACAAGTTACACCTTTAACAGAAAGGAAACCAAGGATCACGGAGATGGGGGCCTTCTTGTTGGAAAACAGCTTTCTGAAAATGATAGAATAATCCTTGTAGATGATGTAATAACAGCAGGAACAGCAGTTAAGGAATCAATTGAAATTCTTGAAAAAAATGGCAACCCTGATCTGGCAGCTATAATAATATCAGTTGACCGCATGGAAAAAGGAACTGGAGAAAAATCGGCTATTCAGGAAATTACAGAAACAACAGGAATTTCAGTTTATCCTATTGTTACAATACTTGACATAATTGATTTTTTAAAATATGCATCAGCAAGGGATGAATATTCCATAGGCACAGATATGATAGACAAAATGGAATCATACAGAAAAACCTACGGTGTTTCCTGAAAATAAAGTTTAATAACTGGATAAGGGCATGGCAGATGATATTAAAAAAATCCCTCGTATTATAATAAAAGACGGAAACCCCTATGTTATAAAAGACCTGAAAAGACTTGAAAACAGCAAAGGAGACCCTCTTGAAATAAAGCCTGTTTTCACCCTTTGCAGATGTGGAAAATCCAAAGAAATGCCCTATTGTGACTTTACTCATGTTGAAACAGGCATGGAAACAGAAAAGCTTCCTGACAGAGCATTTTACAAATGGCGCGATTACAGAGGAGAAAAAATTACAGTTCATTTTAACAATGCAGTATGCTGCCATGACTCCTCCTGTACAAGACTCCTTCCGCCTGTATTTGATACAGCAAAAAGACCCTGGGTAAATGCTGATGGAGCTTCTCCGGAGGAAATTATAGAAGTGATAAAAAAATGCCCCTCAGGTGCTCTCTGCTACACAATAGATGGGAAAAGACATATAAATTATTATAAGGGTGAACCTAAAATCATAGCAAAAAAAAGAGGAACCCTGGAAGTTTATGGTGGAATCGAAATGGAAGGAGATGGAGATACAAAGCCTGAAACAACAGACCATTACACCTTATGCGGATGCGGGCTTTCAAAGAACCATCCCTTTTGTGATGGCACACATATAAGGAATTTACCTCCGATTGAAAAAATTGATTAATATATTTGCAGATTCAGTTACAAAACGTTTTGGCTCCAATCTTCTTTTTAAAGAGCTGTCATTCTCTATTGCACAGGGGGAATCTTTTTATATTACAGGAGCAAATGGAGCAGGTAAATCCACCTTGCTTCAAATACTTGCTGGAATACAAAGCCCTTATTCAGGAAATATAAGATGGACACAAAACAATGTAACAATTAATACTGAGGATTACCTAAAATATTCAGGATTTACCAGCCCCCAGGTAAACCCCTATGATATGCTAACAGCAATTGAAAACATAGAATTTGTATCAAATAGTAATATAGATGAAGATAAAATTAACAAACTTCTTCAAAAATTTAATATACACAAAGAAAGGAACAGACAGACAAAGCTTTACTCATCAGGAATGAAACAGAGGCTAAAAATAATTAACGCCATAATCAATGATCCTCCTGTAATTTTTTTTGATGAGCCTGGGAGCAACCTTGATACCAGGGGAAAAGATATTCTTTACAGCACAATTGAAGAGCTGAAATCTGACAAAATAATAATTATAGCAACCAATGAACCGGATGAAATTAAACTCTGCACAAGAGGAATTGTATTAGATGAAAGGTATTTATAAAAATCTGCACAAAGATTTTCTTGTTGAGTACAGAAACAGGTCAGCTGTAAATATCAGCTTTGCCTTTGCACTTATAACAACCATGTCAGTAAGCCTTGTTGCAGGAGGAACCGGTTTTGAACCCCATGTACATGCAATACTTCTATGGATAATAATATTTTTCAGTGCAATGAATGGACTTGCACATACCTTTACAAGAGAGGAAGATGAAAAAACCTCCCTCTTTTTAAGGCTTTCATATGAACCTGAAACAGTTTTTATTTCAAAGCTGATTTTCAATATAATCTTTTTTACAGGAATTATTGCAGTTGTATGTCCCCTCTACCTCTTTTTTCTCCAGACCAGACCTCAAAATCCGGTGCTTTTTATTCTCACGGTTATCTCCGGAGGCCTGGCAATTGCTTCCATCACAACAATACTTGGTGCAATGGTATCTAAAGCCGGAGGAAAGGGCTCCCTCTTCACAGTGCTATCCTTTCCTCTTATTCTTCCTGTAATGTGGGTATCCATATCAAATACCTGGGTTGCCATTGAAGGGAGCAGATCTGCTGATTACAAAAATATTCTTTTTTTACTTCTCTTTTCAGGAATTATTGCTACAGTCTCCTATCTCCTTTTCAGATATATATGGGTGGAATAAAAAATGAAAATTCACAAGCTTCTCTATATTGTCATGCCAATTGCAATTTACCTAGCCTTTATGTGGGCTCCGCCTGCAGCAATACTTGGAGAGGCAAGCAGAGCAATATACTTCCATGTACCTGTTGCATTTGTATCTGTTATTGCCTTTCTAATTGCAGGTATTGAATCAATTGTTATTATTATAAAAAAAAATAAAAACTCCATACTAAGAGAGGAGAGAGCGTATAATTCAACTCTCATAGGCCTTTACTTTTCAATACTCACCCTTATAACAGGTGCAATATGGGCTAATTTAAACTGGGGAAGTTTCTGGAACTGGGATCCAAGGCAAACCTCAATTGTAATACTGCTTCTCATTTATATTGCCTATTTTAGCCTCTACTCTGCGCTCGAGCACAATGAAAACAGGGGAAAAATAAGCTCTGTTTATTTAATACTTGCAATGATTGTAATGCCTCTTTTTATTTTTATAATTCCCAGGATGTACGACTCCCTGCATCCTGACACTCTTATAAATGCTGATAAAAAAATGCTTATTGATTCAACAATGAAATACACGCTCTTTGTTTCAATTGCAGCTTTTACTCTTCTATATCTTTATATATACAATATCATGAATCGCATAAGCGTATTAAAACTTAAAATCCAGGAGAAACAACATGCCAGCTGAAGTGATGACAATAGTGCTGATAATATGGATAGGTATTGCCCTGTTTTTATTCAGGCTTGATAGAAAATTAAAAAAGATTGAAGAGGATATCAATGAGCTCTAAAAGAATCATTATATTTATAATAGCCCTCATTCTCCTGGTTTTTTCAATACTCCTCATAAGCGATGATCTGTTTAGCCCTTATGTTTCTTTTGATGAAGCAAAGAATATGCCTGGTAAAAACTTACAGATTATAGGCAAACGATCTTCCGACTCTCCTGTAGAACACAATGACGAGGGGTTTAAATTCACCCTTGTTGATGAGAAGGAAAATAGGCTTGTTGCTTTCCACAAAGGGGTTAAGCCCTTAAACTTTGAACATGCAGATCAGGTAGTACTAATAGGTAAATATTCAGCTGAAAAACAACTTTTTGAAGCAGACAAGGTTTTGACAAAATGCCCTTCAAAATACGAAAAGGAAAATAAATAATATGGGATTAGGAAACACAATACTAATTATAACACTTGTACTTTCAATTTTATCCATGTTCTTTTTAGCCAGAAGCGCATCAGGCGATCAATTCTCCCTATACACAAGCAGAAGAATATACTATCTCACATCCCTGCTGATATTTTTTGCTTTTCTCACGCTTCTAAGCGGCTTTTTATTTGATCAGTTTCAATACGCCTATGTGTTCAACCACTCTGAAACAGGCATGGGACTGTCTTACAAAATTGCTGCTCTTTGGGCCGGGAATGAAGGAAGCCTTCTTCTATGGCTTTTTCTCCTGAATATATGCGGAATTTTTATTTGCAGAAAACAGGATGAATATGAAAATATAGTAATGGCTCTTACTACCATGCTTCAAATATTTTTTCTTATTCTGCTTATTGTAAAAAGTCCCTTTGCAACAGTATGGGATTATTTCCCGGGAGAAATAAAAATGGACCAAATCCCTTCTAATGGAACCGGGCTTAATCCCCTCCTCATGGACCCATGGATGGTTACACACCCTCCCATTCTGTTTCTGGGATATGCCACAGCAACAATACCTTTTGGTTATGCAATTGCAGCTCTGTTAAAAAAGGATTACGACAAGTGGCTTAAACTATCCTACAAGTGGATAATATTCAGCAGCCTTACTCTGGGTATAGGAATTTTCATGGGTGCTTACTGGGCATATAAAGTTCTGGGATGGGGTGGTTACTGGGGATGGGACCCTGTTGAAAACTCATCACTTATACCATGGCTTGCATCAATAATGCTTATACATGGAATAATACTTCAAAAGCAAAAATCCCTTTTTAAAAGATCCAATCTTTTCATGGCACTTACCTACTTTATACTGGTGCTTTACAGTACCTTTCTTACAAGAAGCGGAGTTCTTTCCGATTTCTCTGTTCATTCCTTTGGAAAGTCCGATACTGCCATTTTTCTCATAAGCTATATTTTCTTTTTTATTGTCATATCCCTATTCCTTTTTTCAAAAAGATTCAGCAGTATTAAATCAGAGAAACTTGCTGATAAGTTTTTTACAAAAGAAAGCTTAACTGTTTTTGGAATAATAATATTAGGGATATACAACCTGATAATTTTTACAGGCACATCTTTGCCGATTTTTTCAGGTTTATTCCTAAAAAACCCCACTGCTGTTACTGAAAGCTTTTACAACAATCTTTCAATCCCCTTTGGAATACTTATACTGCTCTTTATAATTCTCGCTTCATTTGCAATTCAAAGGTACTCAAAAACAACAGCTATTATTGCTGCCATACTTGCAGTAATAACAGGAACAGCCTTTAATATCATGTTTACCAAAAATCCAATAGCCTATATCTTTACAATACTGTCTCTTTTCCTTACATATCTGATTATAAGAGACATGTACAAAAGCAAAAAGCTCTTTGCAATTGCACCGCTTATGGCTCACATAGGTGTTGCAATACTGGTGCTGGGAATTATTTCGTCAAATTTCCATTCATGGACAGAACAAAAAATGATCGAAAAAGGGTCAACCGTTCAGGCAGGTCCTGTATCAATAGCACTTGAGGGATTTGAATTCACTGATCCATCATCAGTGGCCATTACAGTTCAAAAAGACAATAAGGAATATCATGGACACATGCCCTATTTTATAAATCCTAAAACCCAGTCTCTTTTTAGAGAACCATTTATACTTAAAGGGCCTGCTGGTGATATTTACATTACACCTCAACAGTATATTTTTACAGAAAGTCATTTTTCATCAGCAGTTATAAACAAGGGCGAAGAGCAGACCATAAGCGGCCTTAAAGTAAAGTTTATAGACTTTGATATTTCACAAATGGGTTCCGGTGATATGACAATTTATGCAAACATACTGGTTAATGGAAAAAAATACAAACCAGGCATGAAACACAGCATGGGCCAGCATCTTGCCATAGAAAACAAAATTTCAGGTACTGATAGAATTATAACTCTGGAAGGGGTTGATGCAGGTAACAAAAAAATTAAAATTCATATTACCCCTGAAAAGGGAGTAGTTATACCTCCTGATTATGCCATTATTGATGTATCTTTAAAAAGATTAATATGGCTGGTATGGCTTGGAACACTTCTTATAACAGGGGGCTTTATAATTGCAATGCTCAAAGAAAACAGACATAAGGCAAAAGTTTAATTTCACTTATTTTATTCCAGGGTCATCTAAGGCCCCGGATTCATATTCAAGAAGAAATTCCTTAATATGTGTGCCACCTGTAAAATTCCCCCAGGTACCATCAGCTTTAATTACTCTGTGACATGGAATAATGATTGGGAATCTGTTTTTTGCCATGCAGTTCCCTGCAAATCTCCCTCCTGAAGGAATAGAACTTATTTCTGCAAGAAATCCATAGGAAATGGTATTTCCAAAAGGTACTTTTAACAAATTTTTATATATGGAAATTTCTTTTTCACTATAACCAGTCATGTCAAGAAAAAGCTTATTTTCGTATTCCCCGGATTCAAAATTCATATCCTTTTTTTCCCTGGATGAAACAGGTACAACTTCAGGAAATTCAGCAGGCACAACAGGGAAATAGCTGTTAAGCCATTTTACAGCCATAATTAAAGGAAAAGAAGTTTTTTCAGTAATTTTGGAAGATGCCTTTTTTTCACAAAACTCAGCAGCTTTAAGGAAAAACTGATCTGATATGAGCCTTAATGTTATATTTTTAAAATTATAATAAAAAATAAATTCTTTCACAACCTTCTCTCTTTATCATTTAAGAATTTCCCGTACTCTAGCTTCATCCTTTTGTATCTGTTCAATAAGATCCTTTGGAGATTCAAATTTAATTTCATCCCTGACTCTCTGGATAAATTCAATAGTAATTTTTTCTCCATAAAGGTCATCTTTGAAATCCAGAATATTCACCTCTATGGTTCTGCTCTTTGCACTAAAGGTTGGATTATTGCCTATATTCAGCATTCCATTAAATACAGCATTATTTATAAAAACTTTAACAGCATAAACCCCATAAGCAGGAACCATCTTATCCTCATGATCAAGCTGAATATTGGCAGTTGGGAAACCCAAACTTTTACCCCTACCCGCACCCTTTACCACAGTACCTGTAAGGGTATAATGTCTTCCAAGGAGATTTTCAACCTTAAGCATATTACCACAATCAATCTCTTTTCTTAAAATAGTTGAAGATATTATTTCATTACCCACTGTTTCCTCTCTAACCCTTGTAATAGGAACTCCGGTTTCAATAGAAAGCTTATTAAGGAAATCAATATTCCCCTCTCTGTTCTTTCCAAATGCATGATCATAGCCTATTACTATTTCTTTCACTCCAAGCTTTTCAATAAGCAGATCATTGTAAAACTCGCGCGCACTAAGCTGGGAAAACTCCTTTGTAAAATCGAGCATAATAATATTTTCAATGCCTGATTCAAAAATATACTTTTGCTTCTCTTCAACTGTTGTAATCATCCTGCATGTTGCTCCTGGATGGATTACTGTTCTTGGATGATTTCGAAATGTCACAACAAAGGGGGTACCGGAATAATGCTCAGCCCGTTTTTTAAGGGTAATCAGGATCTGCCTGTGTCCCAAATGCACACCATCAAAGTTTCCAATTGTTACAACAGGAGCAATAAATCGCCCTTTATTTTCCGGAACTTCATAATATACATTCATATAATCTTTTTTTATTTTCATAAATATTCCAACAAAACATGTTACAAAACAGCCAAATTCAATAACACTGATTTAGCCTGATCTTTGCAAGATTTTTTTCAGTTTATTTAAATTTATGCCTCAACCAGGATTATTGGAAAGGCTAAAAATATTTTGGAATGTTTCACAGATTAAGATTTTATCCCGATATATATTATATATATTATTAAATAAACCGGCTTAATTAAATTCTCTGTCATAAGGAATAAATTTTGCAAAAGCAATTCCTGAAATTATTTTTAACAGCATTTATTTTTACAATAATGCCTTTACACTACACCTTAGCTGATAATTTATTCTGGCTCTCCAAAATAAATGACAAACCTGAAGAATTTGCAATTGAGAGTATTTATTCAAAAGAAGAAGTACTCTATTGCACTGGTGAAAATCCAGCAGCTAAGGCCAATAACAAAGCTGCAGATTTGATGATTGAGGGTGACTATGCTGAAGCTGAAAAAATTCTAAATTCAGCGTTAAAAAAGGCCCCTCTTTTTTTTCCTTTCAGATACAATATAGGGATATGCTATCTTTATCTAAATAAGCTGGATTATGCTCTTATGCATCTTCAAAAGGCAGGGCAGATTATACCAGAATACTATAAAGTAAATCTTCAGATTGGATATATTTACAGCAGAAAAAATCGGGAAAACCTGGCGCTTGATAACTTCAGAGCTGCCCAGCGAAAGAATCCGAGAGATCTGAATATTCTTACTATTATAGGAGATCTTTATTTTGAAAGAAACCAGCTTGCAGCTGCACAAAATTATTATCAATCAGTACTTTCAATAAATAAAACATTTCCCAATGGTCTGCTTGGCCTGGCTAAAATTCATTTTATTAATGAAGAATACATCAAAGCTATTATACTCTTCAAATCAATAGATACAACCGGTGATTATAATAAATCCTTACATTACTACTTTGCTGAATCTTCTTTTAAAACAGGAGACTATGCAAATGCAGTTATACAATATGAGGAGCTTCTTAAATATAAACAGAATCGTTTTTTTCTTACTAATTCAATACTTCTTATTAATCACAAACTTAATATTGCCAGGCAGTTTATAGACAGATAATCCTACTTGATTGTAAGCTTGGATATTTCCACCCTGTAAAGATCATAGGCATTGCCAAGCATCTGACGTACATTCCGATTAAGCTCCCTGTCTGTTGACCTTAAATTGACATACCTCTCAATCTCTGCAAACTGAGACTTAAGCTTAACACCCACATTTTCGAGCTCACCTGCAATTACAATAGAGGTTGTAGATCTGCCCTGCATATGAAGTGACTTTACCTGGGATTCAATCTGAAGCTCCATCTCTTTTTTTCTTTCAATAGCCTCTTCTTTTTCATTGATAATTGCAAAAGCGCTATCTAAAAAATTAACAGAAGTTATAAGCTCATAATGAAGATTCTCACCTGAATTAAAAGAGTATAAAATTTCTGGTACAGGTGTTGAATAATAGCTTTGTTTAACTTTATCAGCAGCATCACGATTAAGCAAAATAGTATTGCTTAAAGGCAATCCTGGTTTTACAATATATTCATCATAGGAATAATCCTTAATCTCATCCCTATACATACTAACAGGCGCAGAAGTTATTACCAGAGATACATCAAGGTTCATACTGTAAATACTGGAACTATTGTAGTTGAGAATTCCATCCCTTATTTTTTCAGCCGCCTTTATGGCATTTTCAATTTCCAAAAACCATACTGTAACAGCATCCGGGCTTTTATGAGAAATTACTCCGGAATATTTATTAAGCGATTTAAGAGTAAGGGCATCGATCTTTTGATTAAGATTTATAAGCTCATAAAAATTCAATTCACTGCTAAGGCTTATATAATTATTTACAATAAAATAAAACAGTATAACATCTTTTTTTACAAGTACTGGTGATGCAGTCAATTTAGGCTGACCCATACCTTCAGGAAGTTCGAATTTCCTGAAAAGATTTATAATAAAAGTTTCTATCTCATGGAGCTCTTCAGCAGGGAGCTTTCCAAGAACGTTTATTATATCTCTGCTTATGCCATACTCTTCTCTTAATAAAGAAATAAGGAAAAAATAAAAATCTGCAGATTGTATATTGCTTAAAACAGTAAAAATTTCCCTTTGTATTGATTTATTTTTTATTATAAGCATATCCCTTACGACTCTCAAAGCATCCTGGTTTCCCAACCGTATAAGAATCATACACGAAAAAATACGAACCCTTATACTAGAGTCTTTCAGATATTCCTGGGTAAAACGTAAAAGCTGCTGGCTGTTATAATCAGTTCTCCTTGCAATGATTGAAGCAATCCCCTTTACCGCTGTTTCTCTTATAATTCTGTCATCTGTTTCATGAAAATGCTTATTGAGATATTCAACATCTTCAGCAAGTGCGCAATTCCCAAAGCCTTCCATTGCCTTTCTCTTGATTTCCATATCCGGATTATTTTCAATTATATCTCTTAATACTGAAATCACATTGATATTTGACTTTATGTTTTGATCACTTAAAATTTTTATCATCCCTTTTACATTTTCATTAACAGTGGTAATATTATTTTTAAGATATTCCGTAATAATATTAATAAGCCTTTTTTCAGTAAAGAGGGGTAAAATTTTCACTGCCTTAATTTGATCTTCAGGGCTTCCAGCTGTAATCATTATTTCCACTTCACTCAGCATGTAGGAATAATTCAGCCTGCAAAGAGCATCAATTGATGCCTCAAATATTTCAGTTTCAGGATATTTTTTTAAATAGTTGTAAATATATACAAGCGGCTTGGCAGCACTTTCAATATGCAGACGGCTTATAATCCTGCATAATCTTACTATACGTTTCTGAAGATATATTTTATCAAAATTTACTGACTCTATTCGGCCTGCTGATTTTTCCCTTGAAACAGGATCACTGTCCAAAAGAATATCAGTAAGGAAAGATAGTGCCTCTTTGTCATTTTCATCAGTATATTTAATCCAACCTGAAATATATTCCATTACTTTTCTTGAATGTTCATAATCGTGTGCAGTAAGATTTTCTATTATTTTTCGCTTAATTTCAGGATTAAGCCTTTTAAGAATAAAACTCCTTATTTTTTGAAAATTCTCAGGAAAACTGTTTTCAACTACATCAGGAATCATAAACTCCCTTCTATAAGTTTCAAAAAAAGATTCCAGGGAGCTGGAAATATATCCATAAAGCTTATCTCTATAAAGAATATCAGCCCTGGAATCTTCTTTTTCGAAAAAATATTTATAAAAAATATCAACTACAATGTCATTATTATTGTCGCTCAAAATATTCATTGCCAGGAGGCTTCGAAAAAGTTTTTCCGGTGTTCTAAGTCTGCTAATATTATTGTATATTACATACAAGGTCTGATGAACGATATTGATATCCCTGGATTCCAGACCCTTTATTGCATAAATTATCCCTTCCCTATGATTGCATGAAAGCATTGCATTAATAAAAGATATTTTTGTTCCATCAGAATAGCTGTCAAATTTAGGTGCAACCTTTCCAAGCAATACCTTAACCTGAAGCAGGAGTTTTTCCTCAGCAGTAAAGGTTTTTTCCTGAAATCTTTCTTGCCTGGAATAATCCTTTTTATCTGTGCTATAAACATTGGCCATAATCTGCACATTAAGCCTGTATATTGAATCAAAAACAGCTGAAGAAAGAGAATCGTTTTTTTGCAATATATCTTCAAAAACATCTATTCTTTTAAAATAGGATAAAGCCATTAAAGCACCTGTTACCATGTGGCTGGTGCTTTCACCTTCAAGTAAAGATATAAGATAATCTAAAACAGTGCTGTTTTCTGAACATAATCTGCCCATAACATCAAAGGCCTTTAAAACAACATCTCTATTCCCATCCTGCTCTTTTAGCTTTTTTATAAGATCAATAAAAACAGAGCCATCAATGGGAACTCCACACATTGAAAAATAGTCGAGTATAATACTAATTTCCTCATTAGCAATATTCCCTTCAAGAAGCTCTATAAAAACAGGAACAAGTGAATCATCATTCATTTTAGAAAGATTAAAAAGAGCACTAATCCTTATTTCAGGATCCTTGTTCAGCTCCTTAATAAGGAGGTCCCGCCCATTTGCAGACTTTATTACTCCCAAAAGATTATGAAATGACATCCTTTCATATTGATCAAGCTTAAAGGTTCTGCTAATTTCCAGTTTAATTGTCTGGAGAAAATTTTTATCCTCTGCCAAAATTACACCTGCTTATTTATTAGTTCTTCTGCTTTATAAAAGCTTTTATCTGTTTATAATAATTACAATAATCTTTTAATCAAGCACTTATATTATGCTCTTTACCAAAAAATTATTTGACTCTTCAATATGTAATGATAATATTTACAGAAGAAATCAGCATATGATCTTATGAAAATCAAAATCTATTGAACAGTATTATTAATTTGAATATTAAGGAGTCAGATGATGAAAAAAGGAATCATACTTTCACTGCTTTTTCTTTTTTTTGTAATTTCCTGTGGAGGGGGTAAAAGCGTAAAAAAGGATAAAGAAGCGACAAATCCCAACAGAGCCCAGGAAACCGGCTATGCTACAATTTTTGACAATGACATAGCCCTTGCAAGGGACAGAGCAACAGATGATGCCAAATCAAAGCTTGTCAGGAAAGTTTTGGGTGAATCCATTTCCGGGCGCAGCATTATGGAAGATTATCAGCTTGTAGCAAACATAGTAGAAGCACAGTCATACGGGCTTGTAAAAAATCCACAAATAATAAAGCAATGGCAGGATAACACTGAATATTTTGTTACCATTGAAGGTACAGTTGAACCTGCTGTTATTCAGGATGCTATTGCTGATGCACTTAACAGATATGGACGGCCTAAATTTATGGTGCTTATAGTGGAGACATTTAATGGCAAAATCAACGCTCCCGGATTTACAGAAACAGAAATGCTTATTCAGGAGATCATGGGAAACAGCGGTTTTCAATTTGTTGATACTGCAATGACACAGGAGCTCATAAAAAAAGAAAAAGCCAAGATGCAAAAGGCTGTTACAGGCTCAGTATCTGAAGATGTTCAGGATCTGCTCTTAGATGATGCAGGTGCAGAAGTACTTATTTTAGGCACAGCTGAAACAGCGTCCCAGGGCACAAAAACATTGAAAGCGCTTGGAGCAACTGAAATGCAATCAAGATCAGCTATCATCCGCCTAAGGGCTATTGATGCTTACACAGGTGCTGTTCTTGCATCAACAAGCAAGCAGGCTCCAGGTCTTCATATTGAAGATGCAACTGCTTCAAAAAAAGCCATAGAAGCTGCTCTAAAACAGATACTTGGAAAAACAGACCCTGACACAGGCAAGTTTGAGCCCGGACAGTTTATGAAAACTATTGTTAGTAAATTTGTACAGGCTGCAAATACAAGAGAGATTAATGTACTTATTGCAGGATTAAGTGCTGATGAGCTTCGCACGTTCAGAGATCAGGTATCCATCAGAATAAGAGGAGTATCAAAGGTAACTGAAAAAGGAAGAGACGGAAAAGCTGCAAAGCTTGAAGTTATTTTTGCAGGGAAAACCGGTGATTTTGAACAGGAACTTAATGCAAAAGCAGCAAATATGGGTTTTGAAATTGATGTAAAATCATCAAGACCTAACAAGCTTGTAATGACAGCAGAAAAAATTAATTAAAAAAATATTTCATAAAATTATACTACCGTTGCCTGATTCAGGTACGGTAGTATATAATTCAATTGTATCTTTGATTATTGATACTTAAACTATTCACAAATATATTATTCATCCCAGGTAAAATTTTTATTTTGAAAAAGATCAATACACACATCCACTATTGCAGGTTCATATCTTATCCCTTTAAATTTTATCAGCTCCTCAAAGGCCTGGTCAATACCGGGTGAAATCCTGTAGGGCCTGTTTGTAGTCATTGCATCAACAACATCTGCTACACATAAAATCTTGGATTCAAATAAAATTTCATTTTTTTCAAGCCCGAATGGATATCCACTGCCATCTATCTTTTCATGATGCTGAATAACATAAGCAGCTATAGGCCAGGGAAATTCAATATCCTTAAGTATTTCAAACCCTCTTAAAGGATGAGTTTTTATTATATTCAACTCTTCTTCAGGCAAAATACCAGGCTTTGTAAGAAATTCACTTGGTACATATATTTTGCCTATGTCATGAAGAAGGCCTGCTAACCTTATTCCCTCAACAGTATGCTCATCATAACCCATGTTCACAGCTATTGCAGTTGCAAGTTTGGCAACTCTCTGCTGATGCCCTGATGTATAGGGATCCCTTAACTCAAGTGCACAGGAAAGAGCATCAACTGTTTGAAGCAAAAGCCTTTGCGCAAGATCTGAACTTTCCTGATACTGTTTTGTCCTTTCACTAACTTTAGCTTCAAGCTCTGTGTTAATTTTATCCAACCTGTAATTTTTATCAAGAAGCTCATGCTGTAAAAGCTGGATTTCATTCCTGCTCTGCTGAAGGGAGTGATAAAACAACACTTCATTTGTAACATTTTTTATAACAACAATGGCTGGATAATCTTGATATTTACGTTTCAAAAAATAAAGATTAAAGAAAATTTCGCTTCCATTAACCCTGTTGATATTCCTTATGCTAAACTCCTGTTTTTCACCAGTGACAACTTTTTTAATCTCGTGCTCCAGTCCAATTGTCTCATTAAATAAATCTGTAATATGAATATTCAGCCCAGCTGGCTTAACAGAAAGGAAATCATATATTGCATCATTTTCAAAGCGCAATATAAGGTCGCTATCTATCATTCCGTAATAAAAACCAAACCTGTCAATTAAGGAAAAATCAAATCCGTTATTCATGAATCTTGCTCTTTAAAATTTTATCTGCCAATGATAAAAAAAGCATTTCAACATTTTTACCACTCATGGCGCTTGTAAATAAAACAGAAGGTGATCCATTAAGACTCTTCATAAACTCATCAGATTTCAAATATATAAATCGTTCATCATTTTCTTCTATAAGATCAAGCTTATTAAGTGCCACAACAATTTCAGCTAATGGATTACTGGAAAGGAGCATATCAATATGACCGGGGATGCTTTGCAAAGATCTCTCTCTTGTTATATCAGCAACAATTATCCCCCCTGAAGCGCCGCGCAGGTATTCAGCTGTTATGGAATTAAAATTATCACTACCAGCAAGATCCCATAAAAGAAGAGAGATGTCATTATCATTAACAGACACCTCTTTTTTCGTTACCTTCACACCAACTGTTGTCAAATAGGAGTCGCTGAACTCATCATAAACAAACCTGCGTACAAGACTTGTTTTTCCAACAGCAAAATCTCCCATCATTACAACTTTCCATTTATATGCACCAGGCATCCCAAACTCCTTTGACAGAAAAACATTACTGGATTCTATTCTGAATTCTCGTCAAGAAAATTCTTACACTCTCATACTGTCAAGAATTTTAATTTGAAAATCAATACAATTACAACATAAAACCAAACTAGCTGGCTATGCTTCTGCTACTCCTCCAGCCTGGGGAAAAGCATTATACCTCTTCTGTCTATATATCCTGCATAACGTGGATCAGCAGAAATAATATCAGAATTAAATTCAGTAATATGAATCCTCTCTTTAGCTATCCCAAGAGATTGAAGATATGAGCTTACTGAGCTCATCCTTCCCTGAGCAAGTCTTTTATTAACTTCAAATCCTCCCTGAGGATCATTAAATGCTATAATATCAAGTTCTATCTGAGGATATTTCTTTACAATCTCATATATCCTCCGAACCTGGAGCATCTGACTGTTCCCCATTGTATCAATGCCAGATGGAAACTGAATAACAATTTTTTCCAGCTCCTGCCGTATCAGAAGAAGCTGAAGATCATTAAACTTCTGCTCAAGCTCCTCAAAATTTTTATGATACTTTTCTGCTGTTCTGAAATCCGCAACAACAGTTCTGTTCTCTACTGTTTTTATCTCCAAAAATCCTGCTGCAATTTTATCCATTTCTTCAGATATCAATGGAGTGCTTACAAGACCAGTAATTGTAAGAACTTCACCCTTTGCATCTGCTTTAACATCATAGGAAAATTTCTCCAATTTTTCCTCTGCGATATTATAAAATTTTTTCTCAAGACGATAATCATATATTTTATTTCTGATTGTTAAACCGGACAATGCTAAAATCAAAACAACTATAATACCTGCAGCTATTTTAAGTTTTCTGAAGTTTCTCTCATTGCCATAGCCTGGAACAGATACCCTGTTCATGCCTGTAATGAATTCCGAAAGCATTGTAGAAATCCCCTCAAAGCCGTACATTGATCCATTAAAATTTTTAAGCTTTGTGCTAAACGATTTATGAATAGAAGATTTAAGAGAATCACTCTCTGTTATAAAATCTATGCCTGGCGCACCCTGCACAACAAAAGCGCTGAAAAAATACGGACTCTCCTGGATAATAATCCTTGAATTACCAAACTCAATACTGTTCAACAAAGGATCAGACTCATCCTTTTTTCTGTTTTTTTTGAAAGATGTACGGACAAAATCCATTATTGCAGCAAGCATCCCCACAACAATATCTCTATCAATCCCCTCATCTTCATGACGTGAAGCATGCCCCAGAAGAAGTGAACTCTTTTTTTCTATAATAAGCACCTCATCAACAATACAGACAAGGCTCTCCTTTAGAATTACCTCTCCAATAGGCAAACCGCTTCTAAATGCAATATATCTAAAACGCCACATCTTCCCGCTCAAAACTGATTCAAGCCTGTCATTAATATAATTCACAAGTATGCGAAAAACCTCAGCAATTTTGGCTCCAATGAGTTTTCCAACAAGCGGAGAGATTTTGTCAAATAGATCCTCAGATGGAACATAATCCATCCTCTTCATATATGACACATCATCCTGGAGATGTTTTATCTTCCTTGCATTAATATAGGCAAGAGCAAGCTCTTCGATTCTATCATCAATCTCATTAAATGAAATATGAACAAAATTTCCTTCAGGCTTATAATCTATGATCCGGCACCTATGCAAAGTATTAATGCCCTGGTATACATCCATTGATGAAAGACCTGCAGCATCAGCAATAATGTTGTAATGAGTTTTTATATCTGTTTTAGTCTGATTTGTCAGATCAAGGAGAACCCCAAGAACTATAGAATCCTTTTCTTCAAGGGAATGTTTTTTTATAAAATGACGCAGTATGGGATTATCAAAACTGACGCTTTTTTTAAGAATTGTTACTTCTTTCCCCATTGTCCTACTTTTCCATTGTTCATATTCATTTCCAATGTATATATGTTTATACAGAACCCATTTAACTATGTTCAATTATTGAAGCTTTTATAACAGAGTCAACTATTTTATTATGGTCTATAGCAGATGCAAAATGAACTTGTTTTTTATAAAATTAAAAATAACCTTAAAGTTTCTAATTCAGGGCAGATGATGCCACCTTATATTTTATAAGTCATACACACCCCTGTGGCAAGATAACTGCCTCCTGAAAAAATCAAAGTGATTCTTTTCCTCAATCATCCAAAAGATCTTTTTCCCTGTAAAAGATTACAAAATAATCATGAATATTATGCAGCTTCAATATGGGAATGTCGTCCTCAACAGAAGGGCTGGCAAGATTAAAATCTCCTTTTGTGTTTATTTCTTTTCCACGAATATAGATTTCATCTCCTTTTAGTTTCCATTTTGCATTATAATCCTTACCGGATATATTGATGATACATTTTCCGTTCTTTTGAAAGCTTAGTTTTATATCACTACCGAAGATCTTTCGGACAGAAGATGACAATCCAGGCATCTCAATGCGGGTACCCAGCCACACGTCCGAAGTAGTCAAGTCTGTTATTTTTTTCACTTCAGGGCCTCCTTCGCATCTGGTAAAAATTGCTATTGCTCCTAAAGCAATAATGAATACCGGTATAGAAAGCAGGTGAATAGTTTTCATTGCTATAAACTCCTGTAATTTGATTTGTTTTCAAAATATCATAGATATGAAATTAAGGAAATACTTTTTTAATTATGGCTATCGTAAATAAATTAGGATTGGCCTTATTTATAGATGCAAGTCTTTAATAACTATAATTTTTAACTGACATGAATGATAACCAAATTTCATCATCCTTAATCCTATTTCGATAATCTTAACAAAAAACTTATGATTAAAAAATATTTGACTTATTAATCTAATGATTATAAGATTTTATTTATAAAATACCTATGATAGACAAAATAAGTTGATTACTCAGGACAGGCAAAAAATGAAAAACAAATTTATAGCTTTTTTTATTCCTCACGAAGAAGAATACAGCTTTGATATAGCTTTAAAATCAAAAACACTTTTAATATTTTCCTTTATATTTATTACAATATTGCCTGTTCTATGGCTGCTCCTTATTGCAGTGCAGGGATATTCAATAATATCCATACTCAGCCTTGCTATAATGATTATTATTATATCAAATATTGCATCCCTTTTTATTCTCCGTACAGGCAGATATTATGCAGCTGCAAACACCTTTGTTTCCCTCTCTCTTGTAGGGTACAGCTTTTTCCTCCTCTTAGGAACCCCCATATTAGACATAGGTATCATAATTTCAGGATACCAGCTTTTTCTTTTTATAATTTTCTGTACCCTCTTTTGCAAAAAAAGAATGACACTCATTATAGCTTTTTTCGTTGTAATTATACAAGCTGCAGCTCTTTTATCCTCCCATAGAATAAGTAAGGCTGAGTTAATAACAGCTTTAATAAATTTCTCATTTGAGCTTGTTGTTATAACTGCAATATGCTATCTTCTTATAAGCATTACTGACAAAACCATGGAGCGCCTTAAAGAGGAGGCTGACAACAAGGAACATCTTAACAGAACAAGGGAGCTTCTGATTTCTGTTTCAGAAATTTCTAACCGTCTTAATGATTCTTTTTCCATAATGTCATCAACCACAGAAACTTTTTCCAGTAACGCACAAAACCAGGCAGCAGCAGCTGAAGAAATAGCAGCAACAATTGAAGAAATATCAGCAGGAATTGAAAATGTTGCCACAAGCGCCGGAATACAGATGATTAAAATCGAAGAGCTTGTATCCAGACTTGATGAGCTTTCCAGTCAAATAAGCGGGATGAAGAACAAAATAAATGAAGCCCGTACAATGACATCATCAATTTCAGCTGAAGCACAAACCGGCGGACACTCTCTCAAGTCAATGGAAGAAAGCATAACTTCAATGAATAAAAGATCTACTGCAATGACTGGTATTATAAATATTATCAATGACATCTCAGACAGGATAAATCTTCTTTCACTGAATGCGGCCATAGAAGCTGCAAGGGCAGGAAATGCAGGCCGTGGCTTTGCTGTAGTTGCTGATGAAATCTCAAAGCTTGCAGATCAAACATTCGCCAGTGTAAAGGAGATAAGTTCACTAATCAAGGCTGGAGAAGGTGAATCCAGACAGGGACTTGAAACTGTTAACAGCGTGGTAACCTCGCTCTCAAAAATACTAACAGGTGTAACCGGAATAAATAACATGGTTGAATCCATGTCAGGATTTATGGAGAGTCAGATTACAACCAATAAAACTGTAAACAAAGAAGCTTCGGATATTAAACAGCGCTCTGAAGAGATACAGCAAGCCTCTGAAATACAAAAAAATGCAACCAGTGAGATTATGCGCTCCATTTCAACAATCAATGGGCTTACCCAGGACAATGCAGCAGGTGCTGAAGAAATGTCCACAAATGCAATAGAGATATCAGAAATAGCTGAACACCTTCATGAAAAGGTAGCTGATTTTAAACAAAATGAAACCTGAATATCCAGGCTTTCTAAAAATTTAGCTCCTCTTCAATTATTCTTTTTGACTCATCCATGAGCTGCTGAATATTATCCCTGTTGTAGCCATCCACAGGCAGCGGCTTGTGAATTACAAGTTCAGCCCTCCCTGGAAACAGGGCTGTTGTATTGCTGGGAAGTACCTTTCCTGTGCCTTTTATAGTAACTGGAAGAATAGGAAAACCGGTTTCAATGGCAAAATTAAAAGCTCCTTTTTTAAAAGGGAGAAGTTTGCTGCCACTATTTCTATGACCTTCAGGAAAAAAAACAATCGATGTACCCCCTTTGATCCGGTTACGGGCATCTTTAATCTGCCCTATAGCTACCTCAGGATTTGATCTGTCAATAAAAACATGACCAATTCTATAACAGCTATATCCAAGAACAGGCACACCTCGCAATTCCATCTTCATTACCCACTTAAAATCAACAGGCAGCCATCCGTATATTGCAAAGATATCATATTGACTCTGATGATTTGCCACAATAACATAGGATTGTGTATTATCAATATTTTCAGCTCCCCTTACACTAACAAACATGGGAGTGATAAAGCTGTTAAAGCGAGCCCATATTACTCCAGGTATTGAAGCTGTTTTTTGCCCTGCTAAAAGTGCAAGAAAAATTGAAATAAAACCAAGTGTAACAGTTGAAACGCCAAGAAGGGGATAAAATATAAATAATTTATACATCTGATATAAATTAAAAAGTATTTTATTTTCTCTGAGCATATAATCACCTTTAAAAAAATTAGTATTAAATTTCAATATAATAAAAAACTCAGACAATACAAAATAATTTTTAAAAGATGATTCCCCCTGATCTATTTTCTTCCAAACAAACTCAACTCTATTCATATCTTAGAGCTTCAATAGGATTAAGCTTTGATGCCTGCATTGCAGGATAAAATCCAAATCCAAACCCTATGAGCACTGAAAATCCTGTTGAAAGAACTATTGAATAAAGAGAAATTTTAACAGCCCATCCTGCCCAGGCTGTCATAAGAGCAGAAACACCTACCCCCAATAAAATCCCCGCAATACCTCCTGTAAATGTCATTAAAACAGATTCTATGAGAAACTGGGAAAGGATATCCCTTCTTCTTGCCCCTATTGCCTTTCTTAAACCTATCTCTTTTGTACGCTCCTTTACAGAAACAAGCATTATATTCATAATGCCAATTCCCCCGACTACAAGAGAAATCGCAGCAACAGAACCAAGCAGCATGGTCATGGTGCGGGTTGTTGAAGCCATAGCCTCCCTGAACTCAGTGCTGTCCCTTATGTGAAAAGAATTTACATTATCTCCAGTAAGCCTGTGTCTTTTTATTATAAGAGCCTGAATTGAATCAATTGCATCACTTATAAGATCAGTACTCTTAATT
This sequence comes from uncultured Leptospirales bacterium, assembly GCA_964649175.1. Lineage (GTDB taxonomy): Bacteria > Spirochaetota > UBA4802 > UBA4802 > UBA5550 > JBBAGC01. Next base: position 26,936 of record CAZYPA010000008.1, read on the forward strand.
TCCACGTCAATTGAATCAATATATGTTTTACCAAAAAGCCTGTACATTGCTGTTGAATAGGGAACTATCACAACATCATCCTGATCCATGAATGGAGATGAACCCCTTTCAGGAAGTACGCCTATTACAGTAAAATTAATTCTGTTTATTTTTATCTCTTTGCCCAGAGGATTTCTGTTTTCAAAAAGTTCCTTTACAACTGTTAATCCTATAAGAGCTACACGGTTTCTTGTCAGTATATCCTGCTCTGTAAAAAAACGCCCTGCAACAGGTTTTGCAGATCTCATCTCTTCATAGCCTGTGCCTACCCCCTGCACCTGACTATTCCAGTTTTTATTCTGATAAACCAGCTGAGCCCTTTCAGTAACATTAGGAGTTACATTTTTTACTTCTTTGAGTCTGGAAATCTGAATAGCATCCTCTACTTCAATGCGGGTCACACTTCCTGCCTGGAGCATAACTCCGCCAGTTCTTTGAGCCCCTGGCCGTACTGTGACAATATTCGATCCAAGAGAACTCATTCTTTCAGCTATGGACTGTTTTGCACCTTCACCAAGGGCTATCATTGAAATCACAGCAGCAACTCCAATAAGTATTCCAAACATGGAAAGAAAGGAGCGAAGCTTATGAGTTAAAATTGATCTGAATGCCTGAAGCATAAAGTCAATAAATTCAGCCTGTCCAAAGGAGCTGCCTTTCCCATCAAAAGCAGGATTGGGGATTTTTATTTTATCATCAGGTAAAGATGTTAAACTGCTTTCAGCTCCTGTTGCAGTCATACTGTCCGAAATTATTTTCCCATCTCTCATTCTAATAATTCGCTTTGCCTGCTTTGCAACAGAATTTTCATGAGTAACCATTATTATGGTTTTCCCCTCTTCATTAAGACGCTTTAGTATACCCATTATTTCTTTTTCATTTTTTGAATCCAGGTTACCTGTGGGCTCATCAGCAAAGATTATAAGAGGTTCATTAACAAGGGATCGGGCAATGGCAACTCTTTGCTGTTCACCACCGGACATTTCACTTGGAGGGTGTGATTCCCTGTGAGACAATCCTACTATTTCGAGCTTCTCTTTTACAGCTTTTTTCTCCTTCCCTTTCCCTGCGTAGATTAAAGGCAATTGAGCATTTTCCACTGCTGAAAGTCTGGGGAGCAGATGAAACTGCTGAAACACAAAACCGGCAATATGATTCCTGAAAACAGATAAATCATCATCGCTTAATCTGCTAATATCTTTACCCTGAAACAGGTACTCACCTGAATCCGGCTTGTCAAGAAATCCCAAAATATTGAGAAGCGTGGATTTCCCTGAACCTGAAGCTCCCATGATTGCTGTAAACTCCCCTGCACCAATTTTAAGGGAAACATTATCAAGGGCTTTGAAATGTACTTCCCCTGTTTTATATATCTTTGTGATATTCCTAAGTTCTATCATTTTTATCTGCCCTTGCTTTTCCTGGGACTAGGCATAAAGGGATTTGTTCCTGACTGTTTGTCGGAATTGTTTTTTTGCAAAAATACCCCTGATTCACTTAAAATAATTTCATTCTCTTCTACGCCTGATGTAACTTCAATATATACTTCATCTGAAATACCTGTTTCAACAGGCCGCTTTTCCGGCTCACCTTTGTTTTTTTTAATAACAACAAAGGGGATTCCCTTTTCATATTGAACTGCTTCAACCGGAATAAGCAGAATATTCTCTTTAATGAAATCATATATTTTAATATTGGCATTCATTCCAGATTTAAAAATTGAAGGAACTGTTTCAGGTTCAATCTTCACTTCATAGGTTGTCACATTATTAACAGTTGTAGATTCATAATTTATGTGCTTTACCTTTCCTTTTACTGAAATATCAGGATAGGCATCCAGTGTTATATCAGCACTCTGCCCCTCTTTGATTCTTCCCACATCAGTTTCATCAACATTGCCCTTCATAAGGAGTATATCCGATATTACCACTATGGCATCAGATGCTGACACATTTTGACCAGGCTCAAAACCACGGACAATTACCATCCCTGATATTGGAGCTGTAACAGGTATGGGTTTATATGCCTCTTCCCAGTATTTAACCTGATCCTTTCCCTGAATACGCGCAGCATCAATAAGCGCAGCCCTGTCTGAAGAACTCATCCATGCCAGGATCTGCCCTTTGCTTACCCTATTCCCTTCATTGACCAGTACGCTCTCCAATCTTCCACTTATAGGGGGCATAACCTCAAGCCTGTTTCTAGGCTCCACAGTACCGGTTGTTGTAACGTATCTTGTAACTGTTCCATAATGGGGATTTATTTCCACTAATTCAGCTGCTGCTTTTTTCTCCTTTCCCGGATAAAAAATATAAACAAGAGCTGCTGTAATTAAAACTATCAGGACAAGTATAACTTTTAATTTATTATTGATCTTCATTGTATTATCTCCCCTTTTAACTGTATCCATTCAGCTTCAGCAATAAGTGCGCTGGTTTTAACTGTTAAGAATTTCTGTCTTGCGCTTACCAGACTATCCTGAACAACAATCCAGTTATCAAAAAGAACCGAACCTATTGAATACTGGGCATCAGTAATCTTTACCCGCTCTATTGCTGCATTTAAAAATTTCTCCTGCACCTTTACCTGTTCAATACTATTTTGCAGATTAATCCATGCCTGTTCAAGATAATAGGTTATGGTAGTGCGGGTATTTTTTTCATCAGCAAAAAGCTGTTTCAGAGCAGCTTCTGCCTGTCTTGTCTGATAAAGATTTTTGCCTCCCTGAAAAATGTTTAATGACATTTGAACCCCTGCAGAAATCCGGGTTTCATCCGGAAACCATTCGTCACCGGATCTGTTTACTCCTGCAACTCCATATATTCGCGGATAGTAATCCGCTTTTGAGGACTTCAGGGCATATTCTGATATTATCCTTTGCTGTACTATACTTTTTAGCTCAGGATTCTCATTTATGATTAGAGTAAAATCAGGAATAGTTTCTTCAGCTTCAGGAACTGTAAGCTCACCAATAATAGCTATATTATCGATTTTTTTAACTCCCATACTTCTGCATAATGCAGAAACTGCCAAATCAATACTTCTGGAAGCTTCAACTATATCCTGTTCAGATTGAGCTAAATTTGCCTCTGCTGTAAGGAGAGATCCCCTGTGTTCACGCCCTGCCTGGTATCGCAGCCGCACAAGCTCCAGGTTGCTTTTTCTCATATCCCGGATCTCCCTGTTTATTTCAAGCTGCTCCCTGGCCTTGATTAAACTGACAAATGCGGCTCTGGCATTATATGCAACTGTTGCTGCAGTGACATTATAATCATACTTTTTTGCTTTAAGTGACTCTTCGGATTGCTTTACATCATACCTTGTTTTTCCGCCGTCAAAAATAAGCTGCTGCACTGACAGACCGAATGCAAAAGAATCTGAATTCTTTTTTATCTGCGAATTTTCAGTTCTTGATTTTGATGCTGAGGCACTTGCGTCAATACCCGGGAACCATCCGCTCCTGTTAATACCAATTGAGGCTTCGGCCTGGTTTATTTTTTCTTTTGCTGAAATCAGTTCAGGGTGGTTTTCCAATGTGATTTTAAGGCACTCCTCCCATGTTAAAGAAGTTTCAGCGTACAAACCAGATTGCATGAATATAAACAATATTGAATAAATTATTAAAAATGAAATTCCTTTCTTCACCTTAATACTCCCTCTTAATGTTACCTTATTCTGCTGATTTGAATTATTTTGAAAACAAAATATTATTATTCAGAAATAATTTTATAACATAAAATACCTTATTCCCCATGTTGCTAAAAGCGACAAGAAAATATAATTAGTAATTCTATTTTAGACCCTGTTTAGGGCTAAAATGGTTCCATTTTTTTTCATCAGGATGAAATTAAAAGGATTTATTAAAGGTAAGATGAACTATTTTTTGCTTTCAGGCTGGAACAAAGTAAAATGTCAAAATCTTGTATAAGAAAATTATTATATGGGATTTTTGCATTCGTAGGTAAAGCGAGCAAAAGCGAATAGAGCGCATAAGCGTTTATGTGTGGAATTATCCTCAGCCACTTTTATTTTTTAAATAAATCTTTCTACAGAAACATTAAAAATTTTCGCTAATTTTTTTGCTGTAATTTTACTAATTGGTCTTATGCCATTTTCCATATTTGAAATATGTTGTTTCGGTATATCTCCAAGCATTTCTCCAAGTTTTTCCTGAGTTATTTTATGAATTTTTCTATAAATTTTCATATTATCAGCAGAAGTTTTTTCCGCTTTAATTTTTTTATACCACTCAGTTGTGGTTATATTTACATATTCATTATCTTCATCATTTGTAATATGAACTTTTTTTCCATATTCTTCTTTTAATAAAGTTAGAATCTTAGGAGGAATATCTCCTTTTATAATAATTTCAATATGGGGCGTTTTCACGACTGCCTGCATAATAAACCTCAATTTTCACCGAATTATTTTCATAATACCAACATGCAATCCATTTGTAAGATAGATGACAATGATATTCGTTTTTACCTAATGCACTGAAATTCGGCCATTCTTTTCGAATTGGACCTTTTTCAATTAAATCATCAACAAGAGAAGCAAATAAAAATTGAATCTTTTTTGGCATCTTCTGTATATTTTTAAGTGCATTCTTTTTAATTTTAACTTCATACATAAATCAAGGTAATCATTTTATGATTACAAGTCAAGAAATATTTCTGCTTTAAAATATTATCTATAAACCAATAAATTTTCAAGTTACGAAGCGAGTGAAGTATATAAGCTTTATTATCGGATCGTGCCGCGATGTTTTTTATATTTCATCACTTTGATGATTAACAACTTTTTCATCATTTTCAAACAAATCGAATTTTTTAAATTTATTATGTTTTGCGATTCGAGTAATTTCACTTTCACCTTGAATCACTAAAACCTTTGCTTCTCTTGCTTCTCTGTATTGTTCAGTTTTTAATCTACCTGTTGTTATAAAAATTGCATCATCAACTCTTCTTGCAAAACAACCTAATAAAAATTTTAACCATTCAATTTCAGTTGGTGAATTTTTACTTTTATGAAATTTTACCTGAACACCTATTGAATTAGATTTATCTTTCAACTCTCCAAGCCGATCACCAATAAAATCTAATCCTCTTTCATCTTTTTTATATAGTCCTTGATGATGCCAAACAAAATTCGGATAAATAATTTTTAATAGTTCCAAAATATATTTTTCAAAACTTAACCCGCGGGCTGAATTAGATAAACTTGTTTCCTCTTCATTTGTTTCAGTATTAATAGTTATTTCAGTAATATCAGTATTTTGAATATAATCAATACCTTCTTTTGTAATTTTCCACCCCGGATTATTTTTATCATAAGGTTGAATAAATCCTGCTTGAACAGCAACTTTGTTCACAAAAAATCGTAAACTTGCTTTTCCTTGATCAGATAGTTTTTTCCCGTTCAGTTTACTTTCTAAAGCAGAATATAATTCTTTCGTCTGAGCAAAACCATTCTTATTATAAATATAATTCAAAACGATCTTAAGTTGATCATCACCAGAAAATCCTGCTTCAGTTCCGGTTACAGTATTATCCATATTATTACCTACAAATTTTATAAAACTTAATATTTCGGCATATCGAATAACGCCTTGCTTACATGACATTTACCAATCAAATACAATAAATCATATATAAGAAGAATTTTAAAAAGCAAGAATTTTTTGACTCTAGAAATAGCGTAGGTAAAGCGAGCGACAGCGAGTAAAGCACATAAGTTTTGTTATCTGCTATTTCCGCCCCCAGTTGGAGATGAAAATTGCAGATAACGTGCCAGCGTACCCGACGTTGCTATAGCATCTGTAGGTAAAATTGATGAAAAAGAACTTGACGGTACCTGTGAATATTGATATTTTTATCGATACAAAAAGGGTATGTTTGAATAGAAAATTTCACGCGATTTTCGACTCGAAATTTTAACAACTCACTGCCATAAGGGAATTTCTGCTGTTGCATAAACCTTTTGGCATTCATATAACCTATTATATATCCCATACAGGAGATATCTCATGAGATATTTGGTAGTTGTTTTAACTCTTCTTATCGTCCCTTTTTCTTTTCTATCAGCGGGATCTCCTAAAATAATAGAATAAAAACCCTTAAAAAGGTTAAATTATAGCAATATTTAATTTAAAGGAGGTTGTATTAATGGACAAAAACTGGCTGAAAGACTTCGATGAAGATGTAAAAAACTGGCGTCATACCTGGGAATCTCGCTTGGATCCCGAATCACCTATCCACTTTGAATATCCTCCTTACCCGGCTAAATGGTGGTTTAACAAATGGGCCGCAGAAACTCCCGACAAGCCCTATCTGTTCATGGGTGACATCATCCTGCCCTACGGACTATGCAATGACATTAGCCGTCGCATAGCCAATGCCCTGCTGGACCTGGGAGTGAAAAAAGGAGATCGGGTAGCAATCATGGCACCCAATGTTCCCCAGTATGTCCTGGCCCTGCAGGCCTTATTCAAAACAGGCATGATAGAAGTCCCCACCAACCCCCTTTATACTTTGCCTGAACTGCAACATCAGATGGCCGACAGCGGAACAGAAACCATTATCGTAATGGCCATGTTTGCTGCCCATGCCATTACATTAATGAAAGATCCCAATTCTCCGGTAAAAAGAGTGATCTGTTTCCAGGTACCTAATAATCCCATAGAAATAGAAAAAGGCGAAGGGATATATGACTTAAATGATCTAATGGGCAAGGCCAGCAACGCTGAGCCGGACATTGAAGTCACTGCTGAGGATATAGCCAGACTGCAATACACCGGCGGCACCACCGGCATACCCAAAGGATGCGTATTGACCAATGCCATGATAATGTCCCAGGCTATCCGCACTTCCACGGTCAGTTCCAAAGGGTTTCAAGTGGTGGCCCGGGAAGATTACCGCAGTCTGGGAGCCATACCCCTGCACCATGTCTATGGATTTAATTTCAATGTTAGTGTCAATCTTTATGCCGGCGGCAATATCGTGCTGGTGGCAATCCCCATTGCCGACAATTTGCTGGAAGCCATACAAAAACACAGTCCCAATATCTTCGCTACTGTCCCGGCCATGATCATAGGTTTGATCAACCATCCAGACATAGCCAATGCAGATATCAGTTCACTTAAAGGCATGTTCTCCGGCTCCGCACCCCTGGCTGTGGAGACCTTGAAAGAATTTGAGCGCCTGACCGGCGGGCATATAATTGAAGGTTATGGATTATCAGAGACCATAAACATAATCACGGCCAATTCATTTGGGCATCGTAAATATGGCAGTGTGGGCCTGGTATGGCATGATACGGATCTGCTTATTGTTGATGGCGAGACCGGAACCAAAGTAATGCCCCGGGGAGAATTTGGTGAAATAATTGCCCGAGGACCCCAGGTGATAAGTGAATACTGGCAGAAACCGGAAGAAACAGCAGCAGCCATCCGCGGTGGCTGGCTCTACACCGGTGACATAGGCTATATTGATGAAGAAGGTTTCGTATTCATTGTTGACCGCAAGAAAGACATCATCATCTGCAGCGGTTTTAATGTTTACCCCCGGGACGTTGAAGAAGTACTGTTTGCCAATACCAATATTATGGAAGCAGCCGTAGTAGGAGTTCCGGATCCCAAACGAGGTGAAACCGTTAAAGCCTTTGTGGTTTTAAAACCTGGTGTAACAATGACAGAGGAAGAGGTCATCGCTTTCTGCCGGGAATCTCTGGCTCCCTATAAAGTGCCGACCCAGATAGAATTCATGGAAGCCTTGCCCCGGACTGCTGTTGGTAAAGCTGACAAAAAAGCATTGCTAGCTCAAGGTTAAAAATCAAAAACTTTTAAATAAAGCTACAAACAAAAAGGCTATTGGCATTAATCCAATAGCCTTTTTTTTAACCAGCTATCGATTCAGACTAAGCAGAATAAATACAGAGATAGTTTTCTACACCGCAACAGAAATGTTTTTATAAGTCTGTCGTGTCAAGTTATGGTCAACTTCAAACTCCCAATCTCTATATTTTAATTTTGTGAATGTCATTGAAGATACCTAGTCCTTTGTTTTAAATTCAATATGGTCGTGATCTTTAATCATTTTAAGTAATGTTTCTGTAAGTTCGTTCCCTAATTTTTCTTTACTGTCAGAAAACTTTATCCATACAATTTTTACAGGTTCTAAATATTCATAAACACCAAAACCGCCACGAAGCAAGTCATTGAATGCATCTAAATTGTGACCTGTTTGCCATTCAAGATTATTTGTCAATACCCGGTCTATCTCATAATAGAAACTTTCCAAGTCTGAAAAATTGTCCCCATTTATTTTGATTGTCTTTTTGTCCATTGTCGTCTTTTTATCCTAACCTCTAACGTTTTGGGTATTGCCGAAGGCGAGAATTTTTAGCACAAATATCCAATCAAAGTTGTTCAGCTCCGATTTTGGCAATTCCCTGTTAGCAGTTGTTTTATTCTATCCAAAATTCACCAATTGAATACGTTTTTGCCTGTCCACTAATAATTACTCTGTCTTCTTTGTCTTCACAATACAGCTTGCCCAAACGCCCAGAAAGTTGCTCAGCATAAAGAACTTTTTTATTTAGCCTTTTCGCCCAAAATGGAATTAAAGAACAATGTGCTGAACCTGTTACAGGGTCTTCCAATATTGAGGCTTGTGGGGTAAAGAACCTTGAGACAAAATCACAGTGAGCACCAACCGCAGTAACTATGACACCTCCCGGATCCAGATTAATTTGATCAAATAATTGTCTGTCAATTTTTATGTTTCTGATTTCATTTTCATTTTCATACACCAAAACATAGTCTCTCGCTTTCAAAATTTCTCTTGGTTGGGTATTTAAAGATTTTGAAATTGTTGGTGGTAAAATTTCAGCCACCGGCATTCTCGAAGGAAAGTCCATTTTATATCGCCCATTTTCAACTTTTACAATGAGATCTCCGCTTAATGTTTCAAATATGATTGTTTCTTTCTTATGGTCAAGGATTGTTACCAAACAGTGAGCTGTTGCAAGCGTAGCATGTCCACACAAATCCATTTCAATTTCAGGTGTAAACCAACGTAAATGTATTTTTTCTCCTTTATCAACAAAAAATGCTGTTTCTGCTACTGCATTCTCTTTTGCAATTTTCAACAAAATGTTGTCTGGTAACCATTTGTCCAGCGGCACCACACAAGCAGGATTTCCTCCAAAAATGGTGTCGGTAAAAGCGTCTATTTGATATAATTTATGTTTCACTGTGCCTGTCCATAATAACTGCTAACGTTTTGCTTATGCAACTTTTACCAATCAAAGTTATTAATTTTATATAAAATAGGTTTATTAAAAGCAAGAATTTTTTAACTCTAAAAGTGGCTGTGCGAAGACCAAGCGACCGCCAGCGAATGAAGCTAAGCCACTGTTAGCTGTTCGGGCTTTTTTGTATGATTTCGGTTATTGGTTTTATTGCTATTTTGTGTTCTGTCAATTTGTTGATTATTTCCATATTCAGTTTTTCATCGGATAATTCGAGAAAAAGACTTGTGTCGGAAATTTCAGGGAATCTGACTGAAAACACATTCATTTGATCTTTAAGGTCATTAAATCTATCGTCATCTTCCCTTATAAATCCTGCTGGAACTTTATTAGGAGTTAGCCAAATCCAACTGTTTTTGTATTTACTTCTATAATTTGCATAGCCACTATTGAAGTATTCAGGGTCTTCAAACTTAATTTCTAAAATTTCCTCAATTTGTTTTGCAGTAGTTTCGACTGGATTACTTGTTTCAATCACCAATTCATTCTCAATATCAAACTCTAAAAGTTCCAAAAAATCAGCAAAAGAGTTTGCAATTTCTTTCTGGTCGTCGCACTCTGTATTAATCCAGGAAATTTTAGGGTTATCTTTATTATCTCTGTAATCCAGGCAAATATACCAATGCCCGTCTCCATCAATTGGAACAAGTCCGTCAAGTTCAAAACTTACATATTCTTTGTGGTATGTCCAATCAATGTCAGTCAGAGAAGGGAAGTAAGGTCCAATTCCCATTATTATTTTGTGTGGTGTCTCCATAAGTTTGTATCGAACATATCCACCGTTCTGAATTTTTAGAATTTCTATTAATTCTGTCGGAAGTTTGAAACCAATTTTTTTCTCAGCATTTTCTAAAATCTCGTCTGTCAGCTCAGGTTGAACATAAGGAAGATATTTAGGAACTGCCCAGATATTTTTTATTTCATTTTTTTTCATAAATTGTCCTGTTGCCTTTGATTTTAGCCTGACAGCTAACGTTTGCGTAAACGACACCGCAAAGCGGCGTACCGTTTTTCATGATTCTGTTTCTTTTTTTTAAATCTATAAATTCATACCTCAATAAATTTATAAACATACAAGGCCAAGCGACCACAAGAGAGCGCTGCATTTTATGCGTTGTTGTACGAAGGTCTGCCCCGGTTTTAAATAACTTAAATTCTCAATAATCTTTTTAAAATTATATCTTCAAAATTCCTTCTTGAATCAATTACAGCAAGAATGTAAACTTTATGTTCTTCTATTCTATAAATAATTCTCCAAGGCGTAATAATCAATTCGCGATAATTATTTATATTATAAAAATCAAGCTCAGGAACAATTCTTCCTCGTTCATGAAAATTTTCTAATTTGATTGTTTGCTTTTTGATTTTTTCAAATATTTTTTCGGCTATATTCTGACTATCTAATGAAATATATTCAATTATTTCAATAAGATCATCTTGTGCAATTTTTGTCCAATATACTGTATATTTTTTTGATGCCATAATCTTATCTTTTTTTTAGGATTTTATCTTCGATTGCAGAAAAGAATGAATCCTGCTCAACGAATTTTCCATTTTTTATATCGTTTTCTCCCATAGAAATTAGTTTTAAAATCCCTATCGCGTTTTGCATTGCATCATAACTTTCTGTATCCATTAATACAGCTTTTGCTTCACCATTTTGAGTTATGATAATTGGACGATGAGTTTCGTTAACTTGATCAAGCATATTTGCAGCATTTGCTTTTACAAAAGAAATGGGGCGTATATCTTGTTTTGTATTCATTATCTTTGTCCTCTATTATTTTCCATGGTCTTTATATAGTACTAAATTAAGACTTTAAAATCAAGAATAATTTTCTAAAACGATGGGGGGGCGGACTTTCGCACAACGGTTTGCTTATGCAAAGTCGCAGCAGTCTTTTTGTCGCGATTTGACGTAGCCAAAACGAGCGACAGTGAGTGAGGCGCATAAGATTTGCTATATACAGTTACTCCCTGTTTTTTTAATCATTTTTTTCAATTAAAAGTCCTGAATTATATTTATGAATTATACTCGCGATCAGTGTTTGATACGGTAAACCCTGCATAATTGCTTTTTTTTGAATATCTTCAAGATCCTTTTCAGAAATTCTTATATTAATACGCTTTTCTTTCCTTAAATGAACCTTCGCCAACTCCTGGTATTTTTTCTTTTTTTGAGAGAGATCTTTAACAGACTGCCATTCATTTTTTTCATAAGATCCATTTATTTCTTTTTCATATTTATCTAATTTAATCATATTATTACTCCTTGTTTAAATATTCTTTTGTAGCTTTTCTACTTGGATAAATTGTTTTAAGAAAGATCTCATCATCATTTTCAACAAATGGAACAATATAGGCATATGAATCAATTTCAATAATGAACATAAATTGATTTTTATATTTTTCGCTATTTCGATTTTCTATTATATCGATAACAGCACCATTTGAAATATAAAAAATAATTTCTTCAAATGAAATTCCACGGAGCTCTTTAAGTTTTAAATTCTTTTCTTTATCCCAGTTGAAATGTTGCATAAGATCCTCATAAATACAATGTGTGCCTAATATACACAAATATATTACAATTTTCAAGCAAATATTTCATATGAAGCAAGATTTTAGGGCAGAATCCTTGGGCCGTAAATTGCTTAGAACGTTTGCGTAAACGATACCCGAAGCGGTGTGCCGTTTTTCATGCTTTTATTTCTTTTTTTAAAACCATAAATTCATGCCTCAATAATTTTATAAAAACATGCAGCCAATCGACCGCAAGGGAGCGCCGCGCATTACGCCGTGTTAAGTGCAGTTGCCCCGCCCCCCTTTTTTTTAATAAGTTATAGCCCGAAGCCACGGATGGCGTAGGGCTATACTTTTGCTGAAATAATATTTCTTTCATCATCAGATAAATTATACAATTTAAAAACAATATCGTTAATATTTTCATCAATAGCATTGATTTTTGTTTCAAGATGTTTTCTATCGGTACTTGATAAAGTATTTGATTCACTTTTTGTAGAAATGAGGTTCATAACATTATTGATTAAATTTTCAAACAGTTTTTCATTGTTTTTAGAAATTACTGGAATAGGTAATTCTTTCCAATCATCAGGATACATGTCGAGAGCACCTTGCTTCAAATAATTAATGTAATATTTTATTAGTTTTGAATTAATTATACCAAGAATATAATAGAGGTTAACATCTTTTGATAGAATTTCCAGCTCTGACCTCATTTTATCCATATTAGAAAAATAACGTTCTAAATTTCTATTTTCTATACCTTCCAATTCATGATACGGAAAGCATACAATAATTGTATTATCAACAATATATTTTTCTGTATCAAGAGCTGCGACTTTAGTTTGACGACCTAATAATATTTTATTTGGATTATAGAGTTCAGGAAATGTAGGACGAACTAATTTTGCCGGACATCTTTCAGTATTCCATTCAAGCCATTTTGTTGTTTTAATATTATATCTTTCTAAATATTTCCCTTCTGTATATTTCCGTATATGAATTTTTGTCTTTGTATCTGAAAGTAAGTCTTTCTTTTTAAAAGAATATTTTTTATCATCTTTATCACTATTTAATCTTAAACCATAAGAGGTAAAACACAAATAGCCAAGTTTAATTGATTCTACCTTAAATAAATCAACATCACTTTCGATTTGCTTAAAAGCATTTTTATCATGTTCTGAGTAATCTTCTTTTTCAATAATCTTGTAATCAGTATCATGAAATACTCTATGAATTTTCTTGGATTCACTTGAAGCTTTTTCAACAAGAAGAATAGTGTTTTTTACACCTACTACTTTATTCTGACTGTAAAATATATAAGATTTAGGGAAAAAGTCTAACTGCTTGATATAATAATTATCAAGTAGCCAATTTCTTAAAAGTTTTGCATAATCTGAATTTTCAATAGTATCAGGAATAATCATACTGAAAAGACCATCAGATTTAAGAAGGTTGCAGCCTTTTTCAACAAAAGGAATATATAAATCCCACATTTTGTATAATGTTTTATATTTTGTGGAAGAGTTTAAATATTCTCTATAGAAACTTTTATCTTCATCATAATCTCTTGCTTTGACATATGGAGGATTTCCAATAACACAATTGAATCCTCCTTGTTGAATTATCGAAGAAAATTCTTTTTCCCAATCAAATGTATTGATTTTTCTAATTTCTTCATTTCCAAATAAAGTTAAGTCTCTATCTTTATAAAAATCATTACCAATTAATGAATTACCACATTTAATATTTTCAGACAAGTCGGGCAAGAGGTGATGATGCTCTGCTTTAAATAATTCTTCCTTGTATTCAAGATTTTCATCTTCAAGCACTTTTAACAAGAGGGAAAGTCTGGTTACTTCAACAGCTTGCTGGTCAATATCCACGCCAAAAATATTATTTACTAAAATTTTTGATTTCTCAGCTGTTGATAATTTAAAAATCTCATTACCTACTTGATAAATGATGCCTTGTTTTAAAGCGGATTTCTTTTTTGTTTCATTTTTTAAATGAAATTCAAGATTATAACGAAGTAAATAATTATATGCTCCTATTAAAAATGAACCTGAGCCACAGGCAGGGTCAACAATTTTGATATTTTTTATTTCTTCTGGAGTTAATCCTTCAATCGTTTTTCCGACAGTATTTTCTACAATATAATTTACTATATATGATGGAGTGTAATAAACACCACCCGCTTTTCTTACTTCGGGCTTTTCTTCTATTTCAATTTTATGCCCATATTTTGTTTTTCTTATATATTTAATTGTTTTCCCTAAAAATTGTTCATAAGCATTACCTAATATTTCAATAGGTAAAACAGAAAATTCATATGGGCATTTGGGATAATACATTTCTTCAATAATGACTTTAAAAGTATTATCATCAATATTTATTGATTTTAACCAATCTTCAGAAATAAAAAGACCTGAATTATATTTATCATCAGCTCTAATAAATATTTCTAATAGATGCTCATAAACATTTTCTTTTTTTGTTTTGCTAATTAAAAAATTTGGTTCTTCAATCAAACGGTCTTCTGCAATCCTTAGAAAAACTAATCTATCAATTATTTTTTGGACGGCAATATTTAGATTATATTCATCGATGTTTTCATTTTTTAAAGCTATATTGGCAGCAAGAATTTCTCGCCATTTATTCAAAAGTTCAAGAAAGCCTTTATCTACGCTTGCAGTTCCTTTTTTATTTTTATTTTCTTCAGCATAACGATCAAAGCTACCGTTTAAAATGGCTTGTTTGCTAAATGTATTTAATAAAAAATCAAAGTTTGTTTCATAGTCTTCACTGGAATAATTATCAAATAATTTATCGTAAGTGCAGTAAAATATTCTACCAATTGCAGATGAATCTTTTGGAGAAGGTTTGATTCTTGTATCATATACAGCAATTTCTTCGAAGTCAGTTAAAATTGATAATTTAAGACCTTGTGTATGCGCATATCTTCTTAATTGATAGGCGGGTTCCGGGTCATTTTTTATATCAACAGATGGCTTTTTTGCTTCTACATAAAAAACAATTTGAGGTCCAATTTTAAAAGAGTAATCCGGCTTTTTCTTTTTACCCTCTATTTCAACATTATCTTCTCTTATTACTTCTCTAAACTGTTCAATTACACCTTGTTCATTATACATATCCCAGCCTAAAGAAGAGAAAACTGTATCTATGAAATCAGCACGTGTATTATATTCATCATAATTTTTTCCCTTATAATCTTTAATGTTGTTTCTAAATAGTTCGATTTTTTCTTTTAGTTGGTCAATAGACTTGTTCATTTTTTCCTCATTAAGTCAACCGGCACGGACGCCGGTTGTTTTTACTTTATATTTCATGCCCACAGGGGGGCGGGGCAATTGCACTTAACGTTTTTCTTATGCGAAGTCGCGGCAGCCTTACCGCCGCGATTTGGCGTAGC
>CAZYPA010000009.1:0-41400 GCA_964649175.1 uncultured Leptospirales bacterium
TTGCATCTAAGGAATTAAGCCTGAATAAAGATTAAAAATCAAGCGGATTTTTATCCTGATTAAGCTCATCTGCGATTATTTAATCAACTCCAGGAAAAAACTGTTGTATTTTATTTATCAGGAATATTTAATTAATGAAAAATTTTTCTTTTTTAAAGAAATTTTTTTATTTATTTTGATTATAAAACGTATATATAAATGAAAAGGATAATATCATGATGAAATATTTTAAAATAATAATACCCGCAATACTTGTTTTCATTATTGGAATTTATATCTATAACCACGGAGTTAGAGATCTGTTTACCCTTGGAGCTGTTAAACGGGTACGGGTTCAAGGTATTGAAGCGCTTGAACGTGAAGTTGAAATCAATGAAAAGAAGTTTTGGGATAAGATGCAGTCCATGGAGAAGGTGGGGGAATCCTATAAAAAGCTTGGAATAAAATATGCCGAGATGAAGAGCTGGACCCCTGCAATTGATACTCTCACAAAGGCAATTGAACATGGCCAGTCAGGAGCTCATGTTCATTACTGGCTGGCCATTGCCTATGCAAACAGGGGCAATGAGCTAAAAAATAAAAATGATATTGATAAAGCTGAAGCGAGCTACAAAAGAGCCCTGGAGAAGATCCCAACTCTTACTAATGCTGAATACGGGCTTGCTCTGCTTTATTTTTATCTTAAAGAGGACAGGGGAAAGGGGCTTCAGATGATGAACGATATTGTTCGTAAAAAGCCCGATTATTTTGATGCCCACTTTGCTCTTGGCAGATTCTATTACGAAAACGATGAAAAAAACAAGGCACTTTCTGTTTATCAGAATCTTTATTCCTTGCTTGAATCAAAAAAAGAATCATTTCAAATTACAGAGCTTAAAAAAAGTTGTCAAACAAACATAACCCAATTGATGGTGGAGATTTCACCAAGGTAGATCTATGGAGAATTTATTTAACGCCCTTTTATTATCACTCGTTTCATTAAGGGAGATTAAATCCCATGCTGCTGATTCCGGTTTATCAGTTGAAGATGTTATTCCTGAAATAAAAGCAGGCAGATTTGAAACCATGGAGCATATTGCAAGGGTCTATGATAAATCCCCGGCAAAAACTGCTGAAGCTATTATAGAAAAATGCGAAGCAAGCCATGTGAAAATTGTCATTCCGGCTGACAAAAATTACCCCTCTTTACTTAGAGAAATTCATATTCCGCCTTCTATACTTTATATGAAGGGGAGTTTTAATAATGAAAAGTGCATATCAATAGTTGGAACCAGAAAGTCTGATAAAATTTCTGAGGATATTACAAAAAAAATCGCAGCAGCTCTTTCTGAGTATGGGATTACTGTTGTGAGCGGTATGGCTCTTGGTATTGACAGATGTGCTCACTTGGGTGCCATTAAAAGCGGAGGTAGAACTGTGGCTATCCTCCCCAATGGAATTGATATAATTTATCCTTACCAGAACAGGGATGTTTTTGAAGCAATAAAAAAAAGTGAAAATTCATGCCTTATATCGGAATTTCCTCCTGGGGTTGTTCCTGGTCAAAAGTGGGTTTTTGCCAGAAGAAACAGGATAGTCAGCGGTATTTCTCAGGGAGTAGTGATTGTCAAGGCTCCATATAAAAGCGGTGCAATGATCACTGCCAGGTATGCGCTTGAACAGAACAGGGATGTCTTTGTCTGTCCGGGGCATGCCTTTGATCCGGATTATGAAGGATGTCATGCATTGATAAAGGATGGTGCTGTAATGATATCCTCAATGGAGGATATTTTTGATGAGATAAGCCCCTCATCATTGTTCAGGCAGGAAAGAAGAGTTCACTCTGGTTTAATGGAGGAGGCCTTTTTGCCTCTGGAAAAAATTACAGGTAGTCATCTGACTGAAATAGAAAAAAACATTATTAGCCTAATCAATAGAGATGGAGTAGATATTGATCATTTAATAAGAACCCTTGACGAAGGGGCGGACAGGGTATCTGAGATTGTTACTGTGCTTCAAATTGAAGGGATTGTGGAAAGGGTGGGCAATAGGGTATTTTTAAATTAAAGGGCAATATAAAATATGAAAATTAAAATTCTGATAATGTCTTTTTTTTTGTTTATGTTAATCTTCTCTGTCTCAGGTATTTTTAATTTACCTCCATCTACTTTTTTACAGCCCGGATTGAGCAGCTCAGGTTTTTTCAGGAATATTGATAAAAAATATGAAGCTATTATTGATTCATTTATTGGAATTAAAATTTTATCCAGGCCTGAATACGCATGGATTTTTATAGATGAAATAGAAAAAAAGCATAATCTTAGAATTGAAGTTTTTAACACCAAGGGTGAGCGAGTGTTTATGCCCGGATTTTATAATGATTTAATTGATAAGCAGGCTGCTTCTGTGATAAATTCAAAATCTGACAAAGGCCTTACTTTTGTTGACAAGGGTCTTTACGAAAGGATAATTCCTGTTAAAGCAGAGAAAAGATGTGTTTTTTGTCACAGGAAGGAAAAGGAGGGAGATTTCATAGGCGTATTAAAATTTCAGGAGAAGTATGAATCCCTGGTTTATCATTCTCATGAAAGGAGTTTGTTGTTTTTAATGCTATCCCTTATGGTTATAATAATTTTAATTCAGGTTACCAGATGGCATCCCTATGGAGGAGTTAAAGAACTGTTTGACAAATGATTCTTATTGGTAATTTTTGTCTAAACTAATAAACAGGACGTTTAAATGCAGAAGAAGAAAAAAAAACCAGATACTCTTATAATAGTTGAGTCACCTTCAAAAGCAAAGACTATAAATAAATACCTTGGAGATGATTATATTATTTCATCTTCAGTGGGGCATGTTATAGATCTGCCCAAATCAAGACTTGCCATAGATGTTGAAAATGATTTTAAACCTGAATATATAACAATCAGGGGCAAGGCAAAAGTTTTAAATGAATTAAAAAAGCTTGCCTCTCAAACTTCCCAGGTGCTTTTAGCTACTGACCCTGACCGTGAAGGTGAGGCCATATCATGGCACCTTGCTAATGCTCTTGCTGATAAAAACAGCAATATCAAAAGAATCGAGTTTAATGAAATTACTGAGAGTGCAGTTAAGGAAGCAGTTGCCCATCCCAGAGAAATAGATATTGATCTTGTTAATGCTCAACAGGCTCGACGCATACTGGACAGACTGGTTGGCTACTATATTAGTCCTTTGCTTTGGAAAAAGGTTAAAAGAGGCCTTTCAGCAGGGAGGGTTCAGTCAGCAGCATTAAAGGTTATATGCGACAGAGAGGAGGAGATAGATAAATTTAATCCTGAAGAATACTGGACCCTTGAAGCAAAGTGTCTGCATAAAAAGGAAAAATTTTCTGCTTTTCTTACGCATTTCAAAGATAAAAAAATTCAACCTGTTTCTAAAGAAGAGATTGAAGCTGTTCTTGCAAATCTGAAGGATGGCAGCCTCACTGTTTCTGAAATCAAGGAACAGGAAAGGAGAAGAAGAGCTCCTGCTCCATATATTACCAGCAGGCTTCAGCAGGATGCTGCTAACAGGCTGGGCTTTACTACAAAAAAAACCATGATTGTTGCACAGCAGCTTTATGAAGGTATAAATATTACAGGCTCAGGCCCTGTGGGCCTTATAACCTATATGAGAACAGACTCTACCAGGGTTTCTGAAACTGCCCTTAATGCTGTTCGGCAGTACATAGAGAATAATTTTAAGGCGGATTATCTGCCTACAAAACCTAATACATTCAAGCTTAAGAGCAGATCCCAGGATGCTCATGAGGCAATACGGGCCACTGATGTTTTTCGCACACCTGATTCTATTAAGAGTGACCTTACGAGAGATCAGTATCGTCTTTATGATCTTATATGGAAGCGTTTTGTTGCTTCACAAATGACACCTGAGGTTTCTGAAACAGTTACTGTTTTTTTAAAAAACAATGATTATCTTTTCAGAGCTGGAGGGAGCAGGGTTATTTTTAAAGGTTTTACAGGTGTTGACAAGCAGAGTAAAACTGATAAAAACAAAATACCTTCGATGAAAAAAGGTGACATAATAGCTGTTAAGGAGTATATACCTGAACAGCACTTTACCACACCTCCGCCCAGGTTTAATGATGCTTCCCTGGTTAAGTTTCTTGAAGAGTCAGGTCTTGGACGTCCTTCAACCTATGCACCAACAATTGAGACACTTTTGCGCAGGTATTATATAAGCAGATCGGGAAAGCAGCTTCATCCCACTGTTCTTGGCAAGATTGTAAATGAAATAATGAAGGATAATTTTTCATCTCTGGTGTCAATTGATTTTACTGCAGGCATGGAGGAGAAGCTCGACAAGGTTGAGAGTGCAGAAACCAATGGGGTTGAAATGATTGCGGAATTTTTTGGCCCATTTCAGGAGCAGGTAGAACTTGCTGAAAAAAACATCGCTGAGATGAAGGGCATACTTGATGAGGAAACAGGTGAGGTTTGCGAAAAGTGCGGTAAGATGATGATGAAGAAACTTGGCCGCTTTGGTTTTTTTCTTGCCTGTTCCGGATTCCCAGAATGCAGGAATGCCAAATCTCTTCCCCTTGGAGAGTGTCCACAATGTACAGGAAGCGTAATAAAAAGGTCCTCTCCAAATAGCAGAGGGGTATTTTACGGGTGCAGCAATTATCCGGACTGTGAATTTATCTCCAGAGATATACCGGCAGAGAAGGACTGTCCTAAATGTGGAAAACTTCTTTTTGTAAAAAAAACAAAGGGAAGGGGAGAGGAGCATGTATGCTATAATCCGGATTGCGGCTTTAGAATAGAGCTGCTTGATGAGCCTGCATCTGATAATTTCAATGATGACCAGGAAGGATAATGCTTGCTGAAATTGATGAATTTATAAACTATATCTTTTATGAAAAAAATTATTCTGAAAAAACAGTAAATGCATATAGTATAGATTTAATGCAGCTCTATGATTTTTTATCAGGTAATGTTGAGGAAGCATTTAAGGATTATTATGAAATAGATGCGTCATTGTTAAATGGAGAGCCTGATATTAGAAGTATTACTATTAGCGACCTGCGATCATTTATAGAGTATTGCTTTGATAAAGATCTTAAAAAGTCCACGCTTGAACGAAAAATTGCTGTTTTGAAATCTTTTTTTACTTTCCTGATGAGAAGAAATTTTATTGATACAGATCCATCGAAAAAGCTTATTTTCCCTAAACGGGAATACCGGCTTCCCAGGTTTCTTTATATAAGGGAGTATGAAAGCTTGATTGATTTTCAGGTAAACAATGTTTTGGATGCCAGGGACAAAGCAGTGCTTTCTTTGTTTTATGCAACAGGAGCAAGGATTTCAGAAATTCAGGGTGCCTCTGTTTCTGACCTTGATATGAATTCAGGCCGACTTAAGGTTTCAGGAAAGGGAAAAGTGGAAAGGGTAGTTTTTCTTACAGAGGAGAGTTTAAAATTTCTTAAAGAATATTTTTCTTTAAGGAAAGAAAATTTTGGAAATGTATCCGGCCCGCTAGTTGTTAATAAAAACGGTACAGGTATAAGCGTAAAGGGCATTTATAACCTTGTGATGAAAAGAGCTGCAATGGCAGGATTATCTCATAAAATCACCCCCCATACTTTGCGTCACAGCTTTGCCACAGAAATGCTTAACCAGGGAGCTGATATAAGGGCTGTGCAGGAAATGCTTGGACACAAAAGCCTTTCAACAACCCAGAAGTACACTCACACTACAAAGGATCGTCTGAAAAACATATATGATAAATTTCATCCTCATTCAGGAACAAAAGAAAAGGATTAAAAATTTATTTTCCCCTGATTATTCCTCCACCTATAATATCCATTTCATCATCATAAAAAACTGCACCTTGACCAGCTGTTATGCCCCGTTGAGGCTCATCAAATTTTACATGGAATGAGTTTAACTCAGGCAACACTATGCCTTTTACAGGGGTTTGTGTAGACCTTGTTTTAATCCAGGCTTCTGTTTTTTCACTGATCTGGTATTTCATGTGAAATGCATTTATTGTGTCAAGGGATGAGGAGTAAAGCTCCTCTTCAGGTCCTGCAATAATACGGTTGTTGATGCTGTCTATTGCCACAACATATAAAGGGTATGGTGCTGCAATTCCCATGCCTCTGCGCTGGCCAATAGTATAGCGATGTATTCCCCTATGCTCTCCCAATATTTTCCCGGAAGAGTCCGTAATTTTTCCAGGTTCAGGAAGTCTGCCTGTCCATTTTTCTATAAATTCAGGATGCCTGTTGTCAGGAATAAAGCATATTTCCTGGCTGTCAGATTTATCCTTAACATCAAGGTTATGATCTGCAGCAATCTGGCGTATGTTTTCCTTTGTGTAATTCCCAAGAGGAAAGAGAGACCTGGAAAGCTGTTCCTGGCTAAGCATAAAGAGAAAATAGGACTGATCTTTTTTCCTGTCTGGAGACATGGACAGGGTGTATCTGCCATTATAAAATTTATTTTTTACATAATGTCCTGTTGCAAGTTTTTCACATCCCAGCGAGTCTGCAGCAGCAAGAAGCTCCTTAAACTTGACCTTCCTATTGCAGTTTATGCATGGATTGGGAGTCTTTCCTGAAAGATAATCCTGGCAAAAAGGGTCTACTATCTCTGTTGCAAACTTATGGGAAAAATCAAAAATAAAATGGTCAATGCCCATTTTATTACAAAGTTTTTTTGCATCCTCCAAAGATTCAAGGTATAGCTGATTATCAAAATCAGGGTGGTTAAAAAAACCTGCTGTAATGCCAACAAGTTCGTGACCCTGATTTTGTAAAAGAATAGCTGTTACTGAGGAATCAACTCCTCCGCTCATTGCTACTGCAATTTTCATTATATCATATTTCCTTTGTACAAAAATCCCTGCCAGGTACATCTTTTTTTAAACTCATCTTCTATACCTTTTAATACTGTACCTTTTTGAAGTCCCCATTTGGGTTCAACAAGAGTATTGGCATCTCTGTCTCCAGCCAGCCTGTGAATGAGTATATCAGGTCTTAGCCGCTCTATGAAATCACATGCTGTGGAAATATATTCTTTAAAGGCAATCATTTTATAGTTTTTGTCTTTTGCAATTTTTTCAAGGGGAGTATTTTTTATAATATGAAGATGGTGAAGCTTTACTCCTGAAACAGGAAGCATGGAAATAGATTCAGCAGTATCCATCATATCCTGCCAGGATTCACCCGGTATACCCAGGATTATATGAAGGCATGTTTTTATGTTGTAATCTGCAATGCTGTTTACAGCATTAGTTGTACATTCATTGCTATGCCCTCTGTTAAGAAGGGTTAAACTTTTATTGTGCAAACTTTGCATGCCAAGTTCAATCCATAGTTCAAAGTTATTTTTGTTATATGAATTTATCAATTCAAGAATGTCCTTGTTTATGCAGTCTGGCCTGGTTCCTATCATAAGGCCTGTTATATCAGGAAATGAAACAGCCTTGTCATAGATATGTTTTAATATATGCACAGGTGCATAGGTGTTTGTAAAGGCCTGGAGATAGGCTATATATTTTGTGTTTTTTGAAGATCTTTTGAATGAAGTTAAAGCGTTTTGCATTTGATCATGAATGCTCATGTTTGTACAGGAAGTAGGGGAGGCAGATCCTTCCTCTGAACAAAAAATACATCCTGCATTGCTCAGAGTTCCGTCCCTGTTTGGACAGGATAATCCTGAGTTTACAGGAAGTTTAAGTACACGGCAGTTATACTTTTCTGTGAGATAATCCCCAAAAAAATTATATGCTTTTCCTGACCATTGTCCGGGATTAGATATTTTTTTCCAGTTCTGTATTTTCAAAATATGAATTCTTGAGATATTGCTGATTCTGATATTTATCAGGGTTAAGGTAAACACTTGATACTGAATCAGCTTTTAAAATATTGAGATTTTTGTCAAGATTTACAATATAAATACCGGTTTTAAATTTAAAGTCTTCTGTGGTTTTTTTCCATGCATAGACATTTTTTTTATGTTTTTTTGACCACTTTTTATATTTAACCCATTTTACTTTTTTGTAATCGAGCATTCTATTCTCAATTTTTTCCAGGCTCTCCTTGTCAGGATTTAGGGCATCAATAATAGCCTGCTTAATAGTGGTTCCTTCTTCCATGGTAATAATAACAGGTTTGGTAATTGCAGAGCTATTTATTATAATAGAAGATTCCTTTGTTTTTGCAGCCTGTGAAATTTCTGAAGATTTAGAAGCTATAGTTTTTTTACCCCGGTTTAGATTTAATTCATTATTGTATCTGGTTTTGTAATCATCATAAATTGCATTGCTATCAAGATTAGCTACTGCAGCAGTAAAACTTTTTCTGGCTGATTTATATTGTTTTTTCTTTTTTTGTGCTATTCCACGTTTGTAAAGAGTTTCAGATTGACTGATTTTTTTTAATATGGAGTTGTAATATTCCACTGAGTCTGCAAAATCTGTATTATTTGAATATTTATTCATTGCCTCAACTGTTTTTTTAGCTTTAGCTGTTTCTGCGTTTTTAAAATAGTATATTGCAATGCGGGCAAGCTTTAGCATTTCAATCCTGTTATTATAATTAACATTAATTATTTTAGCTTCAGAACCTGTAATATCAATTCCATAAATTGTTTTTACTGTTTCAAGTAAAGTATCGTACTGTGATTTGACAATACCATCCATATAATAGGGATCGAGAATCTTTTTTTCCTCTTCCGGATTTGAAATAAAGCCATTCTCATAAATTACTGATACAGGAAAATCCATGTAATATGTAAACCTGTCATCTCCAACAGCACCATATTCCCAGTTGTTTGGAGTATAGCCTTTATCTACAAGGGAGTTTTTTATCTTCAGGGCATATTCTCTGGAAAATCCACTGGCATCAAATTTATTGTAAAGTGTGAGAAAGCCGGAATATGACCCTTTGATGTTTTGAAGAAGAAGCCTGTTTTGCCTGTCCCTTGCCATGTGTATTCCTGGGATGTTAATTCTTCCATCTGCCTTGTTGAAAATTGAAACATTGTTAAGATGCTGTGCAATTATAAGGAAGGCTCCAGCATCGCTTGCCATGCTTACAGTTTGTGCGAATCTAAGGTAATGATATGATTCTGATTTACCATCCAGCACAGCCTGGAAATCTTTTGAAGTAACAATTTTAATAAAATTATTTGATTTTAACAGGTTATAAAGCTTTCTGGAATAGAAGATTGAGTAGTATTCCTCAGGCAGCCCTGTAACGCCTATTCTATTGGTTGTAATTCCCCGCCATTCTCCAGTGTGATCCTTTCCATGGGCTGGGTCAAAAAAAATTGTAAGCTTGTCTCCATTTTTAATTTTTTCCGGAATATCCGTATAGGTTTTATCAATGTAATTAACTATTTTTATAATAGAGTTTTGATTTTTCGGGATTTTTTCAAAAGAAATAATAGAGTTTATTGTAGAGCTTTGATCTTTATAAAGAAGGGGTTTGTTTTGTGAATATACTTCTGTGTTTAAGATAATAAAAAATGCTGTAATGCATGGAAGAAAGTATTTCATTTGTAATCCTCAAATCTATTTTATTGACTGAATATTCTTAAATACACTTTTAAGATTTTCTTTGACTATATCCAGATAGCATATATTTGTTTCACCGCATTCCGGTTCAGGTTTTAAAATTACTCCATGATCTTTAATTAAATTCAATATTTGAATTGAAGCTTCCCTTGATAAACCTGTTTGTAATTCATGCTGTATATTGCGAAGAGCTATCATTTCCAGATATTCACAAAGTTCATCATGCGATGTATTTTTGCATTTTTCGAAGGTTTGGATGTGTATTACTGCTCTGTATCTGGAATTATCAATCCATCCAACTTTTTTGAATTTTTCAGCAAATAAAGGGTTCTCCGATTTTAAAGAACTGCTTTTATGGGGTTGATCATCTTTGGTTTCTTTTTTTGAACATGGTAATGTTACTACAGTTAATATAATAAATAGTATAAATGCATATATTTTTAATGGCTTCAATTTTTTCTCCATTATTAAATGATTATATTTATTTTCTGAATAAAAAAGTTAAATTTAAACTATCTAATAATATAATATATCGGCTTAAAATATAAAATTCTTCACTTCATGACATGAAGGGGAGGCTGGCTCCGGGTGAGTGGAGCCTTTTTCTAATTTTTTAAAAGATTAATAATATTTTGAATTTTATCTGCATCAGGATGATTAGGTCTCATGGATAGCACTTTTTCAAAATGGAATATGGCTTTTTTGTCATTTTTAAGATTCCTATAGTAAATCATTCCAAGTTCTTCATGAGCCTCTGCCTGACCTGAATTAATCTGTAATGATTTTTCAAAGGAACTTGCTGATTTGTTAAAATCATTTTTATCCCTATAGGCAATGCCAAGCTGGAAGTATGATCTGTAATCCATAGGTGAAAGTGCTGCAGCTGTACTATAGGATTCAATTGCCTCATCATATAACTTCATTGCATAATAGACATTGGCAAGGTTAAAGTGAGCATTAAAAGATTTGGGTGAGCTAGTCGTTGCTTTTTTATACTGTTGAATTGCCTTATCATACATTTTTTTATCTGCATAGAGGCGTCCTGAATTTATATAGGCATTGGTATAGTTAGAATTTATGCTTATTGCTTTTTCATAAAATTCAATGGCAGCCGGATCATTGTTCAATGCTTCATGAGCTTTTCCTATTTCATAGAATGAAGGAGCATCGCCCCCTTTAATGTCAGCCGCTTTTTGAAATAATAGTATTGCCTCTTGATGCTTTTTTCTTTCCTGGTGAAGAAGACCCAGGTTAAATAAAGCCTGGTAGTAATGAGGGTCAATTGAAATTGTTTTTTCATAAAAAGTTTCTGCATTGCTATAGCTTTTCATCACATGATAAGTTTCAGCTAGCTTGAAATTTGTATCAGCATTATTAGGCCTTAGTTCAAGGTCTTTAGAAAAGTTCTTTAATGCATCGCTGTAGTTATTTGATTCCAGCTGGATATTTCCCAGGTTGAAATAGGCTCTGTCCATTTTAGGGTCAAGTCTTATGGCACTGTTAAAATCTTTTACTGCATTTCCTTTGTCATTGAGCTTTATGAATGAAAGTCCCCTTGAATAAAAGGCTTTGGCATTATCCGGTTCAAGCTCAATGGCCTTATTAAATGAATTAAGGGCTGCTCTGTAATTTTCCTGCATGTAGTAAATAAGACCCAGCCTATAGTGTGAATCTCCGTTTTTAGGATTGCTTCTTATAGCATTTTCAAATGATTTTTTTGCATCATTATACATTCCATTGTGATAGTAAATTCTGCCCATCCAGTAGTGGGAATGGTCATCATTTTTATCTGCTTCAACTGCTTTTAAATAGGCCTTTATTGAATCATCGTATTTTTTTTCATAACGGTTTTTGTCCCCTAGTTCACGCCATTTCAGGGCATCTTTGGTAACGTCATTTGTTACAGTTTTAGGTTCTCCATCTTTGCTCGAAAGCTCCTGCTGTTCTTTTCCTTTTGGTATAATGTCAGATGATGACTCAATATTTTTTTGTAATGAGTTGGTTCTGCTCTCTGAATTATCACTTGCGATATTTTGTTGAGATGATAACTTTTCTTCTGCCTGAAATCCTTTTAATGCAGAATTATATTTTCTTCTTAAATTAGAATCTTTGTTATTATATTGCAATGCCTGCTTATAAGCTGACACAGCTTCAGGATAGTTTTTGTCCAGTGCATAAATATCTCCAAGCCTTTCAGAGGCTTTTGAGTCAGATGAATCTATATCAAGCGCTTTTTTGAATGCAGCAATTGCAGCATCTTTGTTTCCAAGGCGCAATTCGCTTTCTGCAAGCCCTCTATAGTATTTAGCATTTTTAGGATTAAGAGAAATTGCTTTTTTATAATTATCCCTGGCTTCACTGTAACGCTTGGCATTGTGCAGGACATTGCCTAAATTATAGTAGCCTTCCGGATTTGATGGATCAAGCCTTATCCCTTCCTGGATTATGGAAATAGCTCCTTCTATATCTCCTTTTTTTAATTTTTGGGAGGCAATGTTCTTATAGCTTTCAGGATCAGATGGTGCAACCTTTTGTGCAAGTCTGTACTCCTGAAGCGCCCTGTCTATCTTTTCCTGATCATCATAAACATTCCCAAGCCTGTTATAGGCAAGAGGGTAGCGGGGTTGATTTTTTTTTGCCTTTTCAAAAACTTCAATTGCCTTATCATAATCTCCTTTTAAAGCGTATGCATGACCAAGTCCATTAAGTGCAACATAGTTTAAGGGATCTCTTTCCAGAGCCTTACTATAGTATTCGATTGAGCTATCAAGGTCGCCTATTGATTTATAGAGGTCAGCTAAATTGATTAAAAATCCTGCATTCCCTGGATCTGTTTTAATCAAATCAAGATAAAGGCCTATCTGCTTTAATCTCATGTCTGATATTTTGTCTGCCGGATCTGCTGATTTAAAATAAAAGAATGCTCCTATTGCAATGAGCAGCACCAGAGCTCCAGCTCCCAGGGCAATTTTTTTTCTATCATTATTATAATAGTACATTTTATTTCTCCGGAAAACTATAAATCGTCATCTATATATAATTCTTCAAGCTCTGTTTTTGATTTCTTTTTTTCATGTCCGGCTTCTTTGTTTTCAGCATCTCTTTTCTGTCTGGTCAGGGTTTCACCGCCAAAAAGAAGTGCCTCTTCAATTGATACTTCACTTCCCCGCTGTGGAATTTTGAAGTCCGGGTCTTTTAACAGCTCCAGAATCCTTTTAATGTTGTTATATTGAGGATCTTCAGGTGAAAGGTTAATAAAATTTTCCCAATTTTCAATTGTTTGTTCTTTATCGCGAAAGAGCATAAGGTATGTTAATCCCTTGTGATATAAAACAATTTTAAGTTTGCTGTCTCGTGCAAGGGCTTTGTCATAGTTTTCTATGGATAAATTCCCGTCTTTTTTGAAATAATGTATTTGTCCCATGCGGAAAAAATTTTCTGCTGAATCTGGATCAAGTTCAACAGCTTTAAGGTAGAGGTTTAGCGCAGCATCGTATTGTCTTTTGTTAAGATATATATCGCCCAGGTAGGAATAGGCTGTTGCATTTTCCGGATTATTTTTTATCTCTTCTTTTAACAGGAGTTCAGCCATTTCAAATTTTTTTTGGAAAAAATAATTTGTTGCTTTTTTAAACTGCTCATCATTCATGCTCTCCTGTGCAGGAGCAGATGCAGTTAAAATGATTAAAGTTAAGAATAAAACAGAAGTTGTAAAATTTTTTTTCATGCTATGTTTCCAATATTATAATTTTAATGCCTGCCTCAGCAACCATCTCATCTGCAAGAGGGTCTTTGTAGGGGGAGCGGAAAATGAAAGTATCAATACCACTGTTAATAAGCATCTTTGTACAAATAGAACAGGGTTTGTGAGTAACATATATTTTTGCCCCTTTTACGGAAACCCCATGCAGGGCAGCCTGAATAATAGCGTTTTGTTCAGCATGGAGCCCTCTGCATAATTCATGTCTTTCACCGCTTGGCACATTGTATTTAGTCCTGAGACAGGTTTGTTCTGTGCAGTGAGTTATTCCTGTTGGTACTCCATTATACCCGGTTGTCAGCATGCGCTTGTCCTTAACAATCACAGCACCAACCTGGCGCCTTATGCAGGTTGATCTGGTTGAAACATCTTCAGCTATTTTCATGAAATAACTGTCCCAGGCCGGTCTTTCAATCATTGGAAACCTCATATTTAAAATCCATTGGTATTTTTAAAGGGTCAGAAAAGTTTAAAGTAATTTCACTTTGTAACTGAAATGATCTTGAGGAGAAATCAATTAAACTTCTTTTTTTCTTTTTAACTTTTTTTATATTTTTAAAATAATCATTTAAAACATCTGAGCTTATTTCGTTTGTAAAAATACGTATTTCATCATTTGCAAGGATAATCTCCTTCATACCTGAACCTATTTCGCTTTCATAAATTTTTTTAAGCCCATCGTAAATAATAAGCTTTGCCAGACTTCCTTTTAAAAATACTTTATTCTCATTTTTGTCAGTACCCTTTAAAGTTAGACTAAATAGCATGTTTTTTGTTTCAGGTATTTCTGTTATAGTATAATTGATTTCAATTGACTTAATAGTAATTTTTGAAGTATAAAATGCTGAATCATTCCCTCTATTTGTTATTATAAGAAAAACTATGAGTATAATAAGTGCATCAAAAACTATTATTATTCTTGAATATTTTTTTCGTTTTGATGAAGGCTTTTCCTTGTTAGGATCGCGCAAATCACGGAGTATTTTTTCACTTTTGGTCTCTTTGGATGTCATAATAGCGGATTATTTGCACTTTTCAAGGTCCAAAATTCCTCGTGCAATCTGATTGTATTCTTTTGTACCAGGCTTAAAGGATTTAATATATTCCCTGAAATAAGATATTTGTTCATCCTTCCATTTATCCATGCCTGAATTAGTCGTGATCATAGTTGTAACCTCCGCATAATATCCTCTGTTTATTATCGGAAAGGGGAGGGGATTTCTAAACCATGGGACATAAAAAAGAGCCGGCAAAAGCCGGCCCTTTTAATTAAGTATATTGAGACTTTAAGTATTAGTCGCAAAGCTCGAAAAGAGCAGCTGCTCCCATTCCACCACCAATACACATGGACTCAACACCATATTTTTTGCCCATTCTCTGCATGTTGCTTACGAGTGTAGCAAATATTTTAGAGCCTGTGCATCCAAGTGGGTGTCCTAGAGCAATAGCACCACCTGTTGGGTTGATGAATAGATCCTTGCTTCCGAATTCCCAGTATTTATTGTCACCAATACCAAGCTCACGAGCACAATGAATTGATTGTGATGCAAAAGCTTCGTTTAGTTCAATAAGACCATCAGTCTTTATCTTATCCATTGTCATGCCGGTCTTTTTGAAAAGGAGTGGAATTGCATATTTAGGTCCAACACCCATTTCATCAGGTTTACAACCTGCAACAACATAACCAAGGAGTTTAACTTTTGGCTTAACACCATACTTTTCACAAGCTTCTTTGCTCATTAAAAGGTTTGATGCAGCACCATCAGTTGTTTGAGAAGAGTTAGCAGCTGTGATCTGACCTGAGTTTGGTACATTAGGAATAGGATCTGAGAAAGCTCCTCTTAATTTAGCCATTTTTACAGGATCAGTCTGAGCCATTACACCGTCATCATAATCAACAGTATAATATTCTTTTTTGTAGGAACCGTCAGGCTGAGCAGCAAATTTGTATGCTTGAACTGGAGCGATTTCTGTAAAAAGTTTTTTCTGCTGAGCATCACTTGCTTTAGCATGTGAATGGACTGAAAAATAATCCATGTCTTCACGAGTAATGTTGTATCTTCTTGCTACGTTTTCAGCTGTTATACCCATAGACATGTAAACAGTATAGTCTTTTGCTGCCCAGTCTGGGTGAGGCCTTGGAAGGTTTCCGCCCATAGGAACTATAGTCATAGATTCAACTCCGCCTCCCATTGCGACTTCCATCATGCCAGCTTTAATTTTGAAAGCTGAAATAGCTAAAGATTCAAGTCCGGATGAACAAAACCTGTTTACTGTAGCACCACAGGTTGTTATTGGGAAACCAGCCATAAGTGCTGCTATACGGCCAATGTTTATTCCCTGTTCTGCTTCAGGAAATGCGCAGCCAATCATAATATCTTCAACTGCTTCATATGGAACTTTTGCTCTTTCCATAGTAGCCTTGAGAGTTGTTACGAGTAGGTCTTCCGGCCTTGTTTGGTTGAGTAGACCTCTTCTGTTCCGGCATCCGGGTGTTCTTGTTGCTTCAACAATATATACGTCTCTCATATATTTATACCTCCTGATATATCATTTGTTATATGAATAATGGTTTCCCTTTAGCAGCCATGTGTGCAGCCATTTTCTGGGAGTTCTCTGTTTTCCAGCAGTCAACAAACATTTCTCTTTCGAGTCTTAGCATTGCATCTTCAGATATTTCTGATCCTTTGTATGCAGTACCGCCGGAGATAATATAACCAACTCGCCTAACAATAGTTGCTATATGAGGAGCAACTCTGTATCCTGCAAGCATATCAGGAATATTAGCGTCAAGTGCACCCATAGCATCCTGTCCAAAAACTTTTATAGGCATTTTAACAGGAGCCACATATCCATCTTCACTCAATCTTAGAACTTCTTTCTTGGCTTCACCAATCAGGTAATCCCTGTTGAAAACTATTCTATCCTGAGCTCTTAGGTAACCTTTATTTCTTGCTTCCTGTGCAGACATTGTAGGCATAGGCATAGCTACTGTCTGGAAAGCTGGAAGGAATACTGATAGCCAGTCTGTTGGAGTTACAACAGATTCGCTCATTCTTTTCCACATTTGAACACAACCGCCACCTGCAGGAACAAGACCAGCACCTACTTCAACAAGTGCCATGTAAAGTTCGTTGTGAGCTACGATTTTGTCTGCCCATAAACATACTTCGCATCCGCCGCCAAGTGCAAGTCCAAAAGGAGCTGCAACAACAGGGAATGCAGAGTATTTCATTAATTGCATACCTGCGTGAACGTCAGCTATGAAATTATCAATACTGGCAAAATCTTTTTTCTGAGCCAGGTCAAGCATGAACTTTAAGTCACCGCCTGCACTAAATGCTGGAGGCATACCGCCGGCTTCATTACCAATAACCATTCCAGCACCGTTCTTTCTGATGAACTCGGTAACTTTAGGTATCATTGAAACGATTTCGCCATTGATAGCGTTCATTTTTGTATGGAATTCAAAACAGAATACATCATTGCCTATGTCTACAAGAGAGGCACTGTTTGTACCAAGAACTACTTTAGACTTGTCAGCTTTGATGTTGCTGAGGAATACCATGTTAGGACTGTAAGGAACGTTTTTGTAGCTGTCAGAAGCAAAGTCCCAGAACTTCTTAATTCCATTTTCAATTTTATAAAAAGTTGTTCCGCCTTTCTCAACCATTCTTTTGACATTAGCAGGAATTGTGAATCCGGCTTTTTCAATTTCAGGAAGAGAGTCTTTAAGGCCCAGGTTATCCCATATTTCAAAGGGACCTGCTTCCCATGCGTAACCCCATTTCATACCATTGTCTATATCAACAAGGGTGTTTGCAATTTCAGGAATTCTGTTTGCTGAGTAAACACACATTGAAGATATGAGTTTTTTTGCAAAACTATTGTTTTTGAACAGGTGCTTCTGTTTTTCTCCAGTTGTAGCCATTGCTTTGGTTTCTTCAACTATGGGGAATGTTGCTTTGCGATCGTAATCAATAAAATCGCCAGCTTTCACATCAAAAACTTTTTTGAATCTTTTTCCATCTGCTGTTTTGCCTGAAAGATAGAATCCGCCGGTATCTTTTGTTTTATTACCGAACATTTTCTTTTCAATCATTTTATTGAAGAATTCAGGTGTTTTGTAAATTTCTCTGTATTCATCATTTAAAAGCAGCTCATAGGAGTTTTTAGCAATGTGGTCAATTGTGTCATTACCAACAAAGTCAGCAAGACCAAATATCGCTGTTCCTGGCATACCCATTGGTTTGGCAAACATTGCATCTGCTTCAGGAATAGTGGCTTCTCCAGCTGTAAGAAGCTTGAAAGCTTCACAAATCAGCTCAACACCAATTCTGTTGCCAATGAAGTTTGGAGTATCTTTTGCCCAAACAACACCTTTACCAAGAGTCTGCTCTCCCCACTTGGAAACGAAATCCTGTACTTCTTTTGATGTCTCAGGTCCGGCAACACATTCGAGAATTTTCATGTAACGAACAGGGTTAAAGAAGTGAAGAATAAGGAAGTTTTCCTTAAAAGCCTGGCTTCTTCCTTCTGCCATATTAGCAATTGGAAGACCTGATGTGTTAGATGCTATAATAGCACCTGGCTTCATTACTTTTTCAATTCTTGAGAAAAGATCCTGTTTGATTTTGAGATTTTCAACAACAACTTCAAAGATAATGTCTGCATCTTTAAGTTTGTCAAAATCATCTGTGAGGTTGCCTGTTTTAATAAGGCGTAGATCCTTTGCCTTGTCCATAAATGCTGCAGGTCTTGCTTTTTCCTGTGCCTGGAGTCCGGCTGCAACAATTCTGTTTTTCGCCGCTTTGTCATTTTTTTCTGCATCTGTAAGATCAAATGGAGCGATGTCTAACAATAAAGTTTTGATGCCAGCACTAGCACAAAGTGCAGCTATACCGCCTCCCATGATACCAGAGCCGATAACGGCTACTTTTTCGATCCTTCTAGTCATAAAAACCTCCTGTGAAAGTCTAGTGATAAACAATTTTTTTGTTTATAAGGTTGTGTGAGAAAGATTAGTTCTTTCAATACATTTTATATCAGATTTATAAGTTGCAGCTGGACCTTGACAGCATAACTGGCATTATAACTCTGATAATAACTCTGTATTTCATATGAAACTCAACACACATGCAATTACTATTACATTTAAAATTAATGTCAATATGAATAACTACTAAAATAAAAAAATAGATAAAATTTTTCTATTTGTATCTTTATAATTTAATAGTAATTTACCTGTATGAGTGTTATATTCTCAATTTTTTCATGCTTTAACTATTGTTTATGCTCATTATTCTTTGTATATGAATTATGATGGGTTTTGTTCTGTTTTTTTCAGGTTTATAGAGATGTGTCACCTTTAGGAACACCCATATTTTTCATCATATTAGCTCTTTTTAGATCGCAGAGCATATAATTTTCTTGAACTATACAATTTGGTTTTATATTAAGTTATTAATCTGTCTAATTCATTTTAAATGCTTTTTTTTAGCAGGTTTTCAATTTTTGCTGGGAAATGCATTAAACAGAGATAGTTTTAATTGCGTTTTTATAGAATAGATTTATTAAATTTCAGAACATGGAGCAGATAATATGAAAGTTGGTGTTAAAACAGGCGTAAGTACGCAAAAAGAAAGGGGAGCAATAGCGGTTTTTTTTGATGAGGAAACAAGGGAGGCTATTATTGAAGGAGAATATAGGGGGGCAGATTATATTGAAGAACTCGATTTTGATTCCATAAGCTGTGCTTCAGGGGAAATTTTTTATGCTGCACTGAAAAACAGCCCAAATGTTATTGTCTGTGGTCTGGGTAAAAGAGACAAAATTACAGAAGAGTCTTTGAGAAATGCAGCAGCAGGGGCTGTTTTTTTTGCATCATCTAAAAAGATTACAGAACTTATGGTAGCTTCACCTGATATTGAATCAATGGGAATAGAGAATTCTTTCAGATCTATTGCAGAGGGCATACTTCTTGCCAACTATAGCTTTAATAAATACAAGTCTGATAAGGAAAAATTCCGAATTATAGAAAAAATTGAATTTTTAACAGAGTTCCCATCTGCCCCATCTATTCTTGAAGAAGTAGAAGCAATAGCTATAAATACGCATCTTTGCAGGGATCTGGTAAATGATACAGCTGATGAGGTTAATCCTGCGTCCTTTGCAAAGCTTGCCAGTTCAACAGCTAAAAAGGCTGGAATAAAATGCACTATTCTTGATAAAAAGAAGATAGAGAAGAAAAAGATGGGCTTGCTCCTTGCTGTGAACAGGGGAGCTGCTGTTCCTGTTCAGGTTGTTGTGCTTGAATATAAGGGTGACAAAAAAAGTAAAAAACTCTTTGGCCTGGTAGGTAAGGGCATAACCTTTGATTCAGGAGGAATGAATATCAAGCCTTCAGGCTCAATGGAAACAATGCGCATGGATATGGCCGGAGCTGCTGCTGTGCTTTACACCATGAAAACCCTGGCAGATTTAAAGGTAAAGAAAAATGTAACTGCTGTAATTCCCCTTACTGAAAATATGGTTAGCAGCACTTCCTACAGGCCAGGGGATATATTTACATCCTATAGCGGCAAAACAGTTGAAATAGGGAATACTGATGCCGAAGGGCGGCTTATACTTGCAGATGCACTTGCCTTTATGGAAAAGGAGATTAAGCCTGATGTGATAATTGATATTGCCACACTCACAGGTGCATGTGTGGTTACATTTGGGGAAACAGTTGCAGCCTATCTTTCTACTGATGATGCAATCGCGGGTATTATAGAAGAAGCTTCAAAGGAAACAGGAGAAAAGCTCTGGAGGCTTCCATTTTATGATGATTATGATGACAGGATGAAATCAGAAGCTGCAGATTTAAATAACATATCAGCAGAAAAAAATGCAGGTACAATTTCAGGTGCAGTATTTCTCAGGAGTTTTGTTGAAAAAACAAAGTGGGCACATATTGATATTGCAGGCACAGCCTGGTATTCAAAGCAGAGGGGGTACAGGCCTAAAAACGCAACTGGTTATGGGGTGCGCCTTCTTGTGGATGTGATTAGAAAGTGGAGATGATTGTATTAAAGCTCTTGCCCGGGGCGGGAATTGAACCCGCACGGACACGTTGGTCCAAGGGATTTTAAGTCCCTTGTGTCTACCAGATTCCACCACCCGGGCGATGCTGCTTTAAAAAGACTATGAGGCGCCGAGCGGATTCGAACCGCTGAATAAAGGTTTTGCAGACCTCTCCCTTAGCCACTTGGGCACGGCGCCATTTGCATATTCCATATATTTTGTGTTAATGCTGTTGTCAAGATTAAATTTTTATTAAAAATCGGAGAATTTTTAAACAGGGGACTATAGTTGAAATTTATAGCAGATTTCCATATTCATTCACACTTTTCCATTGCTACAAGTAAAACGCTTGTGCCTGAATATCTGGAATACTGGGCCAGGATTAAAGGCATAAATTTAATAGGCACTGGAGACTGTATTCATGCAGGCTGGCTTGCAGAAATTAAGGAGAAGATGGAGCCTTGCGGAAATGGACTTCTCAGGCTTAAAAAAGAGTACCGCCTTCCTGAATCTGTTGCATTAAAGCACGAAAATATTCCTGATGAGGTTTACTTTATGCTTACAGGGGAGTTGAGCAGTATATATAAAAAAGACGGGAAAGTGCGTAAGGTGCATAACATTACAGTTTTTCCTGATTTTGAATCCCTTGAGTCTGTGCAGAAAAAACTGGATAAAAAATGCAATATAAGGTCAGATGGCAGACCTATACTTGGAATCGATTCTAAAACCATTCTGGAAATGGTCATTTCTTCTGCTGACAGAGCTTTTGTAATCCCTGCTCATATATGGACTCCATGGTTTTCAGTGCTTGGAGAAAAGTCCGGTTTTGATTCAATAGAAGAGTGTTATGAGGATTTAACGCCTTATATTTTTGCTTTGGAAACCGGGCTCTCATCTGATCCGTCCATGAACAGGGCATGCAGCTTTCTTGATAAATTTCGCCTTGTTTCAAATTCAGATGCACATTCGCCCGGGAAGCTTGGCAGAGAGGCAAATCTTTTTGATGCTGAATTAAGCTATGATGGATTTTACGAAGCCCTTAAATTTGACAGGGGATTTGAGGGTACTGTGGAGTTTTTTCCTAATGAAGGGAAATATTATCTGGATGGCCACAGAAAGTGCGGTATAGCATGGAGTCCTGCTGAAACAAAAAAGCATAAAGGGATATGCCCTGTGTGCAATAGCCCTGTTACACCAGGAGTGCTGCATCGTATTGCTGACCTGGCTGACAGGGATATAAGTGAAGTCGAAGATATTGACAATTTTTATTCAATAACCCAGCTCTCTGATCTGCTTGCTGAAATAGCAGGGATGAAAAACAGTTCAGCAGCAAAAGTTACAAATGAATATTTTCGTTTAATAAAAGCTCTTGGTTCCGAGTTTTATATTCTTCTTTATGCGGATTATGATGAGTTAAGTTACAGGGGTGGAGAAATTTTCGCTGAAGGCATAAGAAGGCTGAGAAGCGGGGAGGTGCATGTGGAAGATGGCTTTGACGGGCAATTTGGTACAGTTAAGGTTTTTGCAGAGGGTGAGTTAAAAGGTTCCGGAGGGAAATAATTTTTTAAAAACTACTGCTTCAGGAAAGGGAGCTTCCTCTGAATTCCTCAATTCCTTTTAATACTTTTCCTTTAACCTCATCAGGTGTTACTTCAATATGCTGAAAAAAGTAATCTGGTATTTGTGAATAAAACTCCAGTTTATCCTTTGTTGTTGGATGAAGAAATGACAGGTATGTTGAATGAAGAAGAATCATGTCCTCACCTGTATTATATGTAGCACCGTATTTTTTATCTCCATAAACAGGCTCACCTGAAAATGAAAGTTGTGCCCTTATCTGATGTTTCCTTCCAGTGGACAGGGATATAAGGTTTAACCTGGAGTTCTCTGTTTCAGAAATAATAAACCGGTGCATCAGGGCGTATTGCGCTATATCTGTATTTTTTATTTCAGTAAATGTTTTGTCTTTAACTCTTTTAAGAAAAGATTCATGCTTTGTCCATTTGTTTCTGTTTGCAGGTTGCGCTTTAATATTTTTTTTCTCTGTAATAGCAATATAAAATTTTTCAATATTCTGTTTTAAAAATTCAGAGTGAAGTCTTTTAGCGGCTTTGGATGTTCGGGCAAAGACCATTACTCCTGAAACGTGCCTGTCCAGTCTGTGGACCAGCCCAAGGAATACATCACCTGGTTTATTGTATTTTAATTTAATATACTGTTTAAGCTCTTCGTAAATAGAGGGTCTGTTTGTTGAGTCGCCCTGGCTCAGGAGCCCGGCAGGTTTGTTCAACACTATTATGTGATTGTCTTCGTAGAGGATTGTCATTTTATTCATTTTTTAATAAGGCAGGTGTTCATATTTTTTGTAAAGATTTATTCATCTTTTAGAAATTTTTCCATATAAAATAAAATTTGCTTGCATTATAATCCCCTTAAATAATTATTACATCGTTTCAAGCGAGCGTGGTGGAACTGGCAGACACGCTAGACTTAGGATCTAGTGCCGAAAGGTGTGGGGGTTCGATTCCCTTCGCTCGCAAGAACAAGCGGGAATAACTCAGTGGTAGAGTGCAACCTTGCCAAGGTTGACGTCGCGGGTTCGAATCCCGTTTCCCGCTCATGTGTTAAAAAGACTGCTTAAAAAGCAGTCTTTTTTTATATCTTTCATCCTTGGCATTCCTCTAAAAATTTCAATTTTATTTTAAAATTTGCACCTTTAATTCTTATTGTATATTTTATTTTTATTTAAAATCAGGAAAGATCCCTTTTTTATATTCCTTGAATTTACATATTGAGCAGGGTATAAAAAGGACATAATCGGAAAAAATGTTTGACTCATGTACTTATTATTAATTTATAGTGTTAGCTTCATATATTTATATATATTGATGAAAATATATTCTGAAATTGTTAATTTTTGTTTAAAATGAAAACGAAATAGATATCAATTGAAGTTACATTATTAAAAAAGAGGTATGGTGAATTGAATATTATAAGTGAAAAAAAGCATGAAAATGCTATAGTTGAGCTTGAGATTGAAATACCTGTAGAAGAAGTTGAACTTGAATATAAGGCTGTTTTTGAAAAAATAAAAAAAACCGTAAAAATTGACGGCTTTAGAAAGGGAAAGGCCCCTGTTCAAATGATTGAAGCAAGGTTTAGGGAATATGCTGATGAAGAGGTAGCGGAAAATCTTGCAAAAAACACGGTTTTTGAAGCTGTAAGAGAAAAAGAACTTATCCCCATAATTGAGCCTAGATTCCATTATGATAAAGTGTCAAGAAATGAACCCTTTAAATATAAAGCTTTTCTTGAGCTTATGCCAACAGTTGAGTTAGGTGAATATAAAGGCCTTAAGGTAGAGGAAGCTGCTTGTGAAATAACAGAGGCTGATCTTAAAGGTGAAATTGATATAATAAGGGAACGTACTGCCTCTACAGAGCTTTTAACTGATTCTGAAGCAAAAGTTGAAAATGGAAATCTTGTAAAGTTTATGCTTAAAAGAATTGATAATGTTGAGCCAGACCGGATTGAAGGCGTTGAGTACAGGGAGTATTCAATTGTTGTAGGCAAAAGCAAGGATGATTATACCCTTGATAAATATCTTCCAGGAATGAAAGTTCATGAAGAGAAAAAAGTTACAATCGACTATCCTGAATCATATTATGTAAAGGATTTAGCAGGTATTTCTGTTACATATATGTTTAAAGTGGTGGAAATAAGCACTATAACTCTGCCTGAGCTTAATGATGAGTTTGCCAAAGAATCAGGTTATGAATCTCTTGAAGATATGAACAATAAAACCAGGGAGTATCTTTCAAATTTTACTAATAATCGAATATCTTCAGATGTAAGAAATGCTCTGATTGAACAAATTGTGCAGACCAGTACTTTTGATATACCGGAAAGCATGGTGTTTAATGAAATGTACACAATTTTTGAAAAGACTCAGGAAAGAGTGGGGTATAGGGCGGAAAATATTGATGACTTTGCCCGGGTTGTTGGTATTGATCCTGAAGAATTCAGGAATCAGATGAAAGAGGATGCTTTGAAAACTATCAGGAATACCCTTATTTTGTCAGAAATATCAAAACAGGAAGAAATAGAAGTTACAGAAGATAAGTATAAGGAAGTGCTTGAAAAACTCTCTAAATCCATGGGACAGAGTATAGAGGAAATAGAAAAAATTGTTCAGGAAAATAATAGCAGATCATCTCTTGAAAATGATATACGTCTTGAAAGTACCATGGACTTTATATATGAAAATGCTGAAATAACCAAATTGAAGCCGGTTCCTCTTGAGGAATTTGCGCGGAAAAAGATGGGGAATTAGTGTTTTTTAAATTAATTGATTAAAATTCAATTTAATTTAACAGTAAGACCGATAAAATTACTAATAGATATTGAGGGCAATGTGTGTGTTCCCATCCGTTTTGAAATTTAATAATTGAGGTAGTAATAAATGAGTCTCGTACCTATAGTTGTAGAACAGACAAGCAGGGGCGAACGCTCCTATGATATTTTTTCACGACTTTTAAAAGACAGGATAATTTTTCTTGGTGAACCCATTGAGGATCATGTTTCCAGCCTTGTAATAGCACAGCTTCTTTTTCTTGAAGCTGAGGATCCGGACAAAGATATATTTTTGTACATAAATACTCCAGGTGGAGTTGTGACTTCAGGGCTTGCAATATATGATACAATGCAGTATATTAAAGCAGATGTGGCTACGATCTGCATAGGTCAGGCTGCTTCCATGGGTTCTTTGCTTCTTATGGCAGGTGCACCAGGTAAGAGATCAGCTCTTCCTAATTCAAGAATTATGATTCATCAGCCTTCAGCAGGTTTTCAGGGTCAGGCATCTGATATTGAAATACATGCAAGAGAGATAGGCAAGGTTAAAAAAACCCTTAATGAGATATATGCAAAACATACAGGTCGTAAGATTGACCTTATTGAAAAGGATATGGATCGTGATAATTTTATGACTGCCCAGGAAGCTGTTGCTTACGGGTTGATTGACAAAGTTGTTGAAAGAGTGGAAGTTCAGGAGAAATCATGACTGTGAAAAAAAAGGATCAGCAGGAAAGTTCGCTTTTGTGCTCTTTTTGCGGCAAAAGCCAGGAAGTTGTGAAAAAGCTCGTTGCAGGTCCGGATGTTTATATCTGCGATGAATGTATAGATCTTTGTAATGAAATTCTGGTTGAGGAAGCAGGGAATGAATTTGAAAATAACTTTGAATCTCTTCCCAGACCTCGTGATATAAAAGAGGTTCTTGATCAGTATGTAGTAGGGCAGGATGATGCCAAAAAAATTCTTGCTGTAGCAGTTTATAATCATTACAAAAGAATTTTCTCAAACAAGAATTTAAACAAAAATGATGTTGAGCTTGAAAAAAGCAATATACTCCTTGCAGGACCCACAGGTTCAGGAAAAACACTTCTTGCCCAGACCCTTGCAAAATTTCTCAAAGTTCCCTTTGCCATTGCTGATGCAACTTCATTAACTGAAGCCGGCTATGTTGGTGAAGATGTTGAAAATATCCTCCTAAGGCTTATACAGAATGCTGACGGGGATATTAAAAAAGCTGAAATAGGAATAATCTATATAGACGAGATTGATAAAGTTTCAAGGAAGTCTGAAAATCCTTCAATAACAAGGGATGTTTCAGGTGAAGGTGTACAGCAGGCACTTTTAAAAATGATTGAAGGAACAACTGCAAATGTGCCGCCTCAGGGTGGCAGAAAGCATCCTCACCAGGAATTTCTTCTTATAGATACAAAGAATATACTTTTTGTACTAGGCGGGGCTTTTATAGGCCTTGATAAAATTGTACAGGCAAGAATAGGAAATAAGGCAATGGGTTTTGGTGCCAAAATCCAGTCCCATAAGGAATTAGAAGAAATTGATATAGCGCAGCATCTGTCACCTGAGGATTTTATCAGGTACGGGCTTATCCCTGAATTTGTAGGGCGTGTACCTGTTATTGCCCATCTTCAGGAACTTGACAGGGAAGCGCTTATTAAAATTTTGCGAGAACCGAAAAATGCCCTGGTAAAACAGTATCAGAAAATATTTTCTTTTGAAGATATAGAGCTGGAGTTTGAAGAGGATGCAATTGTTGAAATTGCTAATATAGCAATGGAAAGAAAAACCGGTGCAAGGGGGCTTCGATCTGTACTTGAAACCCTTATGCTTGATCTGATGTATGATATCCCATCAGACAATGATATTCAAAAGGTAATAATTACAAAAGATATGGTTCTGAAAAAGAAGGCTCCTGTTATTAAGTATAATAAAAAGGAAAAAACAGCTTAACCATATTTTTAGAGGATATAATGACAAACAAAGAAATAAATTTTAATAAAAAATACCCTCTTTTGCCATTAAGGGATGTAGTAGTTTTTCCTTACATGGTAATCCCTCTTTTTGTAGGGAGAGATAGATCCGTAAGCGCTCTTGATGCTGCAATGAGGGATGAACGCCTTATTGTTCTTCTTACACAGGTGGATGCCCAGAACTCCTCCCCGGATAAGGAAGACCTTTATGAAGTGGGAACTGTTGCAGAGATACTTCAGCTTTTGAAGCTTCCTGATGGAACAATAAAGGTGCTTGTTGAGGGAATTTCCAGATGTTATGTTTCTGATTATGAAGATAAGGATTCCCATGTGGAAACAGGGATAAAAAGGGTTGAGAGACAGATAGAACCAGGTCCTGATGATGCGGGCTACAGGCGTACGCTCCTTGACGTTTTTGAAAAGTATATAAAGCTTAACAAAAAGGTTCCCAAAGAAGCCTTAATTTCAGCAGAAAGCATTGATGATATATCTCAGCTCACTGATGTTGTTGCTGCACACATTGAAATGCGTGTTGAATATAAACAGTCTCTTCTTGATCATGGGAATCCTATTGAAAGGATTCTTCGTTTGATTGAGCTTATTAGCGGAGAAGTAGAGGTTATACACATTGAGAGAAAAATTCAGGGTCAGGTTCGCAAGCAGATGGAAAAGAACCAGAAGGAATACTATCTCAATGAGCAGATGAAAGTGATTAAAAAAGAGCTTGGTCAGGGAGAAGGGGAAGTTGACGAAATAGCAGAGCTTAAAAAAGCTATTGAAGAAGCAGGAATGAGTGAAGAGGCTACTGCAAAGGCACAGCAGGAGCTGAAACGCCTTGAAAAGATGCCCCCCATGTCAGCTGAATCAGCTATTGTTAGAACTTATATAGAATGGCTAAGGGATGTGCCCTGGCATAAAAAAACAGAGGATATTAAAAAAATTGATGAAGCCTTTGATATCCTCAATGAGGACCATTATGGCCTTGAAGAGGTTAAAGAAAGAATAATAGAATATATAGCTGTAAATAAACTTTCTAAAAAACTTAAAGGCCCTATACTCTGTTTTGTAGGCCCTCCAGGTGTTGGTAAAACTTCTCTGGGCCGTTCAGTTGCGCGTGCACTTAATAGAAAATTTGTGCGCATGTCCCTTGGCGGAGTAAGGGATGAGGCGGAAATAAGGGGGCATAGAAGAACCTATATAGGAGCTCTTCCAGGCCGAATAATTCAGATGATGAAAAAAGCCGGAACAGTAAACCCTGTTATACTTCTTGATGAAATAGATAAAATGTCCATGGATTTTAGAGGAGATCCCTCATCAGCTTTACTTGAGGTGCTTGATCCTGAACAGAACAACTCCTTTGTTGATCATTATATGGAAGTTGCCTATAACCTTTCAGATGTAATGTTTATTACAACTGCAAATGTTCAGCATAATATACCGCTCCCACTTCAGGATAGAATGGAAATTATAGAGCT
This sequence comes from uncultured Leptospirales bacterium, assembly GCA_964649175.1. Lineage (GTDB taxonomy): Bacteria > Spirochaetota > UBA4802 > UBA4802 > UBA5550 > JBBAGC01. The sequence continues at coordinate 28,185 of CAZYPA010000009.1, forward strand.
TTCAAGTTATACAGAACCTGAAAAGCTTCGCATAGCAATTGATTTTCTTCTCAATAAGCAGATCGAAGAAAACGGGCTTAAGAGTGAAAATATTGATTTTTCTGAAGATGCAATGCTTTTTATTATAAGGCACTATACCCGTGAAGCCGGTGTAAGGAGTCTGGAAAGGGTGATTGCAAAGGTATGCAGAAAAGTGGCACGTGAAGCTGTTGAGAATGACAGCAGTTTTAAAAAGGTGATTGATGAGGAGATTTTACAGAAATACCTTGGACCTATAAAATATAAATATGGTATAAAGGAAGAAGAAAGCGAAGTTGGATTTGCAACAGGATTAGCCTGGACAGAAGTTGGTGGAGAAATACTTAATATTGAAGCTTCTCTTATAAAAGGTAAGGGTGATCTTAAGCTTACCGGGAAACTTGGAGAGGTAATGCAGGAATCTGCACAAGCTGCCTATACCTATATAAGGGCCAATCAGCAGTTTTTTAATATAGAAGAGGATGTATTCAAAAAATTTGATATACACCTTCACGTTCCGGAGGGCGCTATCCCAAAGGATGGTCCTTCTGCAGGAATTACTATGGCAACAGTAATGGCATCGCTTTATAGTAAAATTCCTATTCGCCGTGACGTTGCTATGACAGGAGAAATAACCCTTCGTGGAAAAGTTCTTCCTATAGGCGGTGTTAAGGAAAAGGTGCTTGCTGCCCACAGGGCCCAGATAAAGCATGTGATAATTCCAAAAGAGAATTACAAAGACCTTTATAAAATTCCTGATTATGTTAAGGATAATATGATCTTTCATCCTGTTTCAACTGTTGGTGAGGTGCTTTTTCTTGCTCTGGAAAGCCCTGAGAAGTTTTTTAAAGATCAAAATACTACAAAGGACTTTTATAACAGGTGGAAAGAGACTTTTGATGAATGGAAGATAGATATACAGGCTCCTTTAAAAGATGATAAGCCGGTTACAATGTAGAGTTTTATAATAGAATTGCAGGGCTGAAAATTTTAGATTTATAAAATTTCCCCATCAGCCCTTTAAAATCTTTAGATGGGCGCTTCATAAAGGGAGTCAATTTTATTTAAACAGTTTTAGTAAAAATAATCAGTATTTTGTTGGAGTTTTCTGTGAATGGCTCCATAAGCGAATTGGCAAAAATATTTTTTACAGCAAGTCCATTTTCCTTTAGAAACTTGAGTATTTCAGTAAGTTCAAAAGATCTCATTATATGAACATCGTTTATTATTTCAGTACCTTCAGGCTTATGAATATGATATCTGTATTTTACCTCTGCGATTGTTCTTGTTGAATTTTCAATTAACTCAAAGCCTCTTTCTCTTTCAATTATTTTATCCTTGTAGCTAACTTTTGTAACTAGTGAAAGCGGTTTGCTCTTTATTTTTTTTACAGGTATGGAATTCCATACCTCAAATATTCCAATGCCTCCTGGCTTTAATGCTCTCCAGGTATTCCAGAAAAAAGTATCAACATCCCTGTCATTTATCAGGTATACCATTGATCCAAAAAGAGAAATTACCATATCGAATTCATTGTAAAAATCAAAATTTTTGAAATTTTTTTTAATAAACTGAATTTCCCTTGGGAAGCGTTCTTTGGCAATATTAAGCATTTCAAAGCTGTTGTCTATACCTGTACATGAAGCACAGTCCTTGTTGAGAATGTGCAGGTGTTCACCTGTTCCACATCCCAGATCAAGAATAGAGGGATTGGTAAAATTCTTAAGATATGATTTAATTAAATCTATGTCGTCTTCAATTTCTCTGTGAACAGATTCAATGGCAAAATAATATTCAGCAAGTTCCCTGTAAAGCTTCATTAGAAAATAATATCCGGGAATCTTCTTTTCATCTGGCTATACAGTTCCTGTTCTATTTTTGTGGTTAATGTTAGAGACAGAAGATTTGAAGCAAGCTCTTCACACTCTGTAATATTAACTGATCTTATAATTTTTTTTACCTGATACATATATTTTGTACTCATGGAAAGATTTCTGTATCCAAGGCCAAGGAGCAGCATTGTAAAATTAGGTTCACCTGCAATTTCACCACAAATGGAAATCTCCACAGAATGTTTCTTTGAAACATCGGCCATAATTTTAAGATATCTTAATACTGAAATATCAAGGGGATTGTAAAGGTGTGCAACTTTTTCATTCCCTCTATCTACAGCTAAAATATACTGGACAAGGTCATTTGTGCCAACAGAGAAAAAATTAACATGGGGTGCAAGCAGATCCGCTGAAATTACAGCAGAGGGTACCTCCACCATTATTCCTATGGGGATATTTTTGTTATAGGGAATACCTTCTTTTTCCAGGTCAGCCATTGTTTCTTTCACGTATTCCTTTGCAATGAGCAGTTCTTCAAGGGTAGAAATCATTGGAAACATTACCTGAACAGTTCCATGTGCGCTTGCACGGAGTATAGCCCTGAGCTGTGTTTTGAACAGGTACGGATTTTTTAAACTGAATCTTATAGATCTGCATCCAAGAAAAGGATTTATTTCCGTTTGGGTTTTTATGAAACTGTATATTTTATCTCCACCAAAATCGAGGGTTCTGATTGTTACTGGAAGCGGTGAGAAAGAATCTACCACTTTTCGAAATTGTCTGTACTGCTCCTCTTCATCCGGCAGCTCTTTGCCCAGGAATAAAAATTCCGATCTGAAAAGACCTATGCCCTGTGCTCCGTGGGATTTAATAATGTCCACTTCTTCAGGAAGTTCAATGTTCCCAAACAAAAGTACTTTTTCGTTATCCAGAGTTTTTGCAGGGAGGTTTGTAAGCTTTGCAAGGTCACGCTCAAGTTTTTGTACATTTTTTTGATATTTGGTATATTCAGCAATTTCCTCTTTACTCGGATTTATTATTATTTCACCATGGAGAGCATCAACAATAACAATGTCTCCTGTTTTTACGTATGAAGTAATATCATCCATGCCCACAATTGCAGGTATGTTCATTGATCTAGCCATAATTGCAGAGTGTGATGTTTTCCCGCCATGATCTGTGACAAATGCCATTACATGATTTCGATTTAGCTGGGCCGTTTCAGAAGGAGTGATGTCTGGTGCAAAAATTATTCCATCCTCGTGGAGATCAGACATTCCTGTTTTTACAATTTGTTGAAGATTGCCTATTAGTCTTTTATTAATATCAGATATATCGATTATCCGTTCTTTAAGGTATTCATCATCTATTTTGCTCAGGGTGTTTATAAGCTCAATAGAAAGATCATTGATAATCCATTCAGCATTTCTTTTTTCTTCCTTTATTTTTTCCCTGGCACTTCCTGTGAACATAGGATCTTCAAGAGCCATTATATGAGTAGAGAATATTTCAGCAAGGTCGCTGAATTCTTCAGATGATACCTTGTTTTGAATTTCAATAATTTCATTTTTAGTTTTTGTAAGAGCTTCTTCAAATCTTTGGAGTTCGGCCTTAATTGCATCTTCGTTTATTTTATACATGGGAATTTTAACATCACTTCCATGAAAGACAAAAGCTTTCCCTATTTTTATTCCTGGTGAAGCAATAATTCCTTTTTTAATTCTTTTTGACATTTAATACCCTGGCACATATTTTTTTGAAATTAACAATAATTAGTCCGATTTTCAATATTACTGCTTTAAAAAACTGATATAAAAAATAATCAGAATTAAGCAATAAAGATAAAATTTTTTATATCTGTCAACCGAATTTAGGGATAAAAAGGTGTAATGTCTAGCCCTGCTGTTTCTTCAAAACCCAGACGTATATTGGCATTTTGAACAGCATTGCCGGATTGTCCTTTCATTAAATTATCAATTACTGAAATAATAAGTACTTTTCCTGTTCTTTTATCACGGATAGGTCTTATTACACATCTGTTTGTGCCACGCACTTCAGCAGTGGACGGTGAGACATTTGATACTAAGACAAATGGAGATTCTCTGTAATAATCTGCGTATAGATTATTTAGATCTTTTTCACTAAGGTCTGATTTTGTGTCAAGATAGGATGTAACAATAATTCCCCTGTTCATGGGTATTATCTGCGGTACAAAAAAAACATTATAGCTTTTTATACCTGATATATTTATAAGGTTTTCCACTTCAACAAGATGCTGATGCTGACCCTCTTTATATGAATTTGCTGTTTCGTATCTAAGTGGATATGAGTTTGCTCTTCCGGGGTTAATCCCTGCACCTGAAACACCGGTTTTACCATCGCAAATAATTGTCTCCGAGTTGATTTCGCCTGCTTCAGATAAAGGCAAAAGAGCAAGAATCATTGCTATGGAAAAGCATCCGGGGTTTCCTATTATAGGGGCATTCTTAATTTTATCACGATATTTTTCAGGTAAACCGTAAACGGATTCTTTTAAAAGATCAGCTGCTTTGTGAATGGTTGACATGTTTTTATTAGAGGCATAAACCGAATAGTCTTCAATGCTGCTGAATCTGAAATCACCGCTGAAATCTATTACAGGTATGTTTTTTTCATAATATTTTTGTATTATATTCATGCCCACCTGATCAGGGGTTGCAAAAAATGCAATGTCAACATCTTCCAGACTGGATTCATCAGGATGCATTACAGGAAGATCACATATTCCTTTAAGGTGAGGGTACATATCTGAAATTTTTTTACCATGATCAAGCGCTGATAGAGTTTGTATGCTTATGCCTGGATGGCCTGTGAGCAGATCAATGAGTCCAAGTCCGCCAAATCCTGTTGCTCCAACAATTGCTGCTTTTTTCATTTTCTTTTCCTTGTTGTTACTGGTTCAAAATCTATTCTTAATAGTTCAATATCAACCTGGACCAGCTTAACCTTAAGCTTGTCTCCAAGTTTAAATACACGACCGTTTCTTTGACCAATTACAGTGTATTCATCTTCATTAACATTGTAGTAGTCGTCCTTCATATTTTTAAAAGGTATCATCCCCTCTATGGGCATTTCAATAAGTGATACAAATAGTCCAAATCTTGTCATTCCGCTTATTAAAGCTTCAAACTCTATTCCTACGCTGTTTTTTAAAATACGGCAGGATTTGATCTTGATTAAATCCCTTTCAGCTTTTTGTGCTACTCTCTCCATTGTGGAAGATTTTTCTCCAGCTTCCAGGAGTTGGTGCATATTATATGGAGGTGCAGATGAGTCAATAAAAGATTTTAAACACCTGTGCACTACCAGATCCGGATATCTTCTGATAGGGGCTGTAAAGTGGGTATAATCGGGAAATCCAAGCCCAAAATGTCCCAAAGGTTCCGGGCCATAAAATGCCTGCATCATTGACTTGAGTATTACCAGGTTTACAACCTGTTCGTATGGTTTGCCTGCAACTTTTTGTAGTACTTCCTGAAGGTTAATGTCTTTATTATTTCCTGAAATTTTAATTCCAAGCACCTTCATGAAGTTTTTCAGGGTTTCCATATTTTCATCGCTTATTTTTTCGTGAACCCTATAGAGTGTGGGAACAGATTTTTCTTTTAATTCCCTGGAAACAGCTTCATTTGCACTAAGCATACATTCTTCTATTAGCATGTGACTTTTTAATCTCTGGGCAAAGCATATTTCTTTTACCTTGTCCTTGTCATATATAATTTCCTGATCAGAAAGATTAAGGTCCAGCCTTCCAGAAGAGTTTCTTTTTTTATGAAGTGTTTCAGCAAGCTTCATCATATTTCTTAGATTAATATTAAGCGGGCCAGTTCCCTTTTTTTTCAGGATTTTATCTGCGCTTTCATAGGTGAGCCGTTTGTTAACTTTTATTATTCCTCTGAAAGCCTCAAATTTTGTCATATTCCCATTTACGTCAAAAAGCATTTCTGCAGTAAGGGTGTGTCTTTTCACACCTTCCTGTAAAGAGCAGATTTCGTTTGATATTATTTCAGGGAGCATTGGAATAACCCTGTTCCCAAGGTAATAGCTGTTGCCTCTTTTAAAAGCCTCCTGATCCATATCTGAACCTTGCTGAATATATGCAGATACATCTGCAATGTGCACATAAAGCTTTGTTGTTTTTTTATTTACTTTTATAGAAAGTGCATCATCATAATCCCTGGCTGTTTCACCATCTATGGTAATTGTGAAAAGCTTTGTATAGTCCTTACGATTATTCAGCTCCTTTTCCGGAATGAGTGATTCAGGATTTATTTTATTATAATCGCTGCTGTAGGAGTCAGGCAGGGAGTGTTTGATTTTTATTCTGAGAAAATCGAATTCCTCATTATCATCGCTGTATGTTTCAATTATTTTGCATTCTCTTTGCCCTGAAATTAATTTTCCTGTAAGTTCAATAATGGCAAAATCATCCGGCTTAACATCCTTTCCTGTATTGCTGCATATTGCTTCCATGTCAGTCTGGGAATCAAGGAGAGAGAGTATTGCTAAAGAACCGGTTTTTTTTTGAATTTTTGCAGCATAAACAAGCTTGTCTTTTTTGGTGACTCCTGTAACCTTTCCGTAAAAAAAACCTTTTTTGAAGTCAAAAATTTTTATATGAACACGGTCATTGTTTGATGCAAAATTGGTGTTATTTTTTTTTATAAGAATATCATCATCATTGAATTGTGAAATAGCATCACCAGAGGTGTTGATCTTTATTTCGTTTTCAAATTCAAGGGAGCCGGTTTTTTTAAACCCCTTTTTTTCTTTGATTATATATCCTATGGAGATTAGGGCAGAAAGGGTTTCTTCAATTTTAGAAATATCTTTTTGTGGCTTGTAAGGAGCCTTTTTTTTTGCACGGCCTTTTTTTTCAGGCCGTGGTTTTTCATTTTTTTTTAAAATAATTTCCTGAAGCGCTTTTCTGGTGAAAACCGGAGGAAGGGTCTCTATAACTGAAATAACCTTTTTATTTGATACTGTCATAATTATTCGTTTTTAGTCTTTGATGTATCATCTTTTTTATCATTTTTATCTTCTTTTTTCACCTCTGTATCAGGCTTGGTGGATTGTTTGCTTTTGTTCTCTTCCAGTGTTTTTTTTATTTCAGCAATTTTTGTTTTAAGATTGTTTATATTATCCAGATCATCAGATATACTCTTATCATTAAACATTATAGATTTTTTTCCAGATTCATGAAGATCAACAATATTATTACCAATTTTGGTTTTTAAATCTTCAATATCAGCTAATGATTTTTTTATTTCAATGTTGAGCTTTACTATATGGGTGAGGCTATCGGTTTTGTTTACCACTTTTTCTGTGTATTTAAGAAAGGAACGTTTAATATCTTTTGTAATGCTCATTTTATTCTCCAGTATTTTTATACTTTAGCTACTTTGTTTTATAGATAAAATAATCATCAAAAAAATATCTGATTTTGTCAATCAATAGTTTTGATGAAAGGATTTTGAGAATTTTTGAGATAGTCATAATATTTTTTTATTGGAGCTTTCGAGTCAGAGATCGATCAACCAGTATGTTGATTAAGTGTACACATACCGATTGATAGAGTTATTATACAAGAAGCGCTAAATAATTTTTTAAATAATTTCAAGTAGCTTATAAAATAGTTTCTTGCTTATACCAATCTGTTTGATCATTGATTTAATATTATCTTTCTGGATTTTTGGCGGGAACTTATCGTGATTAGTATCAAGCGTGACAATTCTTCTTTTTTCTTCGTAATAACCTTCGTATTGTTGATGGGAACCCTTTTGGCGATCACAGACAAATTTAAGTTCCTTTTCCAGGAGTTTTTTTAATTCTGAATATGTTGGTGCTTTATTGCTCAATGGGCCATACAAAGAGTAAGAGGGAGTTTTTCTTCAAACGGGAAAAGGCGTTTTGAAGCAGTAAGAAAAGAGCCAATATGACAGAAAGCATATTCAAGATACATATAAAGAGGAGCTTTTCTTTTTAGCAAATGCCTGTCAGTCTCAAAATTAAAATTATCGTTTAATACTGTTTCCAGATAAGACTTTATTGCTTCCTGAAGACCTGCTCTTGCTTGTTCAGGAGTATCTCCTACTGATGTAAGGTTCAAAGTAGGAGTTGCAGCAAAATAAACACCATGCTTTTTAATTATATAGCAATGAGCTGTTAAAGGTTCCATGTTTACACCTCCTTCATTGCAATTTAATGCTATTATAATAAAATAATCTACAATAAATAGATTATAGTTTCATCGGTAAATATACTAATTTTTTTATTTATTTGTTATAATTAATTTAAAAAGGTTTAAATTTTAGTATATGTCAAACAAAAAAGTAATTTTTTTGATTTTCTTTGCAGGTTTTTAAAAAATATATAATTTTTTTAATTTGAAGTGTTTGTTAAGCAGGGCAGAATTGCTCGAACCTTTGTGAATTGGTAGTCAAAGAAATTTTTATTAGCATGATAAAGTTATTATGTAAGAAGTGTTTAATAGTCAGTCAAAATAATCAAAATATTTTTCATATTCTGAATTTAGAAAATCAGTTATTTTTGCTCCATCCTGTATTCGTTTAATTAAATTATCCGGTGCAATTTCTTTACATTGGATTTCAGAGGAGTGCTGCATGTGACCTATTTTAAAAATATTTATTTCCCTTGCGTGTTTGTATACTATGTAAGAATCATGAACAATACAGGAATGATCTCCTTTGAATAATAAACAGGAGTTATCTTCTCCCGGTAAGCCACGTTTAGTTGTTGCATTAACTATTAAAACTTTGTCTTCCGGGTCAGGGCTTGATATAACAAACCATAAATGTGTATTCCCTGCGATGAAAAAAGTGCGTCTTTTCATTACACAAGATTGAGGCTTATAAATTCAGCGTTTTTATTTTGTGCTATATTTTCAGCAGCTATTAGTTCTATTTCTTCATTTGAAACACCAACAGATTTAAGTATTTCTTCTATGGTGATAGGAATGTTTTTTTCATCGGGAGTTTCTGCTGCTTCAGCCTGTTCCCATTTTACTTCAGGAAATAATTCTTTATTATGAGTTAATTCAATCAATTCAGTAAAACTTTTATCTTTATGTTCTTCAAAAATTTTATCAAGAATCTTTTTATCAGCTTTACAGAGCTTGGTGTAAGAAAGATCGTTTTTATTTACATGTTTAATATCATATCCATCTTTCTGGAAAAAGGTTTTCCAATAAAAAAGTTGTTCTTCTTTAATGTCTCCTCGGATAGTATCCTGAATTAAATAGTATAAATTGCTTAATATAGGACCTTTCGGAAGAGAATAGTATTTGTCATTTGAGATAGTAAAACCATAAGATTTTAGAGCTTCTTTATCAGCAATATAAAGCATTTTTATTAATTTTGTATAATTTACTTTACCATTGAATTTTTTAAGAAGGTAATCGGTAATTTGAATCGTTTTATCAATGTCAAATTTGAATGAAATCATAATCCCTCCTTTTTTTGTGTGAATTCTGTATTTAAGATTTTAGGATATTAGTTGTAAGTATAGTTAAAAAAAATAATAAATTCCAGAATATTTATATTTAAGCAGTTGCTAATTAATTTGCAGCGAGTATTCAATTATGTATTGAATATCGTCATAAATAAAAGAGCTGTCAACAATTAAAAGCAAAATAATTGCAAGTATGCATATTGAAAGTTTTTCTGATTTTAGATTGCAAATTGTTTATTAGAAAAAAATAAAGTAGCATATATAAAAAACTCGCTATCAGAGACAGCGAGTTCGGACAACGGACATAATGGGTGACCGACGGGACTCGAACCCGCAACAACTGGAATCACAATCCAGGGCTCTACCATTGAACTACGGCCACCATTTTAAAGCTACAATACTCTTATAAGATAAGATGCTTCTGTCAAGATTATTTCAGATATATTATATCTTAAAAAAGGTGTTTCTTTGGAAACACCTTTTTTATGCACGCCCGACACGATTCGAACGTGTGACCCACGGCTTAGAAGGCCGTTGCTCTGTCCAGCTGAGCTACGGGCGCATTCTGATTTTGGGAAAAACTATATTCGGGGCGAGAGGATTCGAACCTCCGGTCTCATGGTCCCAAACCACGCGCTCTACCGGCCTGAGCCACGCCCCGTAGGAACGAGTGTCAACTTATTACACAGACGCATTGTGTCAATATTTTTTTGAATGATATTCTTATCTTTTAAAAAATCTCTCTTTTCTTTAATTTTAAGAGGAATTTTGAAAATAGAGGGTAAAATGACAAGAAAATCAATAGCTGATATAGTCAAGGATTCCGGGATTGTTGCTGGTTATTGGGACATGAGTTTTTTAAAACTATTTTAGGGCAATCCTGTAATTTATTTTTTTGTAATAATAATTGACATCATTATTTTGTTGATTTTAATAAGCTAGAGAGTTTAGTTATATGTAAAATTAATTCATGTAATATAAGAAATACCATGATCATAATAAGGAAACCATGAGCATTAAAGAATTTAATTTTGACTTAAAGCAGATCAGAGCCTTTATTGAAGTTGTTAATGAAAAAAGCTTCACTAATGCTTCAGTGAACCTGAAAATAAGCCAGGCTTCTATAAGTCATCAGATTGGGCAGATTGAAAAAATGCTGGGTGTAAAACTGATTATACGAAGCAGCCAGGATTTTGCTTTAACAAGGGAAGGTGAGATCTTCCTCAAGTACTGTGATAAACTGAAAAACGATGTTGAATCTTTAAAGAATGAGTTGAGCACAGGTACTTTTGGCGGCACTATCAGAATTATTGCGAGCTCTATTCCAGGCACTTATATAGTCCCATCTATTTTATCTTCTCTTAACAGCAATAATGCTGGTTTTTATTATAGTCTTGAGGTTGGTAATAGCAGAGAGGCGATTGAAAAAGTCAAGCAGGGAGATTCAGATCTTGCCATAGTGGGCCGTGAAATAAAGCATCCGGGCCTCAGCTATAGTGAGCTTGTTGATGATGAAATTGTCCTTATTGCTCCTGTAGGACATAAAGGGACAGTGCAGATTGATGATATTAGAAAAATTCCGCTGATAACAAGGGAGAGCGGTTCCGGAACAAGGAATACAGTGGAATTATACCTTAATAAACTGGGAATAATCCCATCTGAGCTGAATATAATTATGGAAACAACTTCTTCAGAAAGCCTTAGAGAGGCTGTTATAAGTGGACTAGGTTCTGCCTTTATTTCATCTATGGCAGTAGAAAAAGATTTAAAACTTAAAAATTTGCAAATAATAAAAATAAAAGGTGTTAACATTATAAGGCCGTTCTATGTGGTTACATCCAATATCAGGGCGCAGCTTGAACCCGTAAAGCTCTTCCTTGACTATGCTTCCAGATATAAAAAATAAAATCTTTATAGCACCTGACTGATATTTAAACAGGGCATTCCCATATATACATTTTGAATAATCAAGCCTCTTTTGAATTATTGATTTAATAAATTGATAATTTAAATAAATTAAGCTTGATTAATTTAATTATTATTTATAATATTGATATTAAATATTATAAATAATACGTGAGGTTTTTATGGGGAATTTTTTAGCTTCGCGCAAGGGAATAATCCTTGTGGGACTGGTTATTGGTGCTATAGCAGTTACCCTTCAGAAACTTGGTAACCCTGCTAATATGGGTATATGTGTTGCCTGTTTTGAAAGAGATATTGCCGGAGCTCTTGGTTTGCACAGAGCAGCTGTTGTTCAGTACATGAGACCGGAAATTATCGGCCTGGTACTTGGTGCATTTTTGGTTTCAATATTTACCAGGGAGTATCAGCCCAGGGCAGGTTCCTCCACAATAATTCGTTTTTTTCTTGGCGTTTTTGCAATGATCGGCGCCCTTGTTTTTCTTGGTTGTCCATGGAGAGCTCTTCTCAGGCTTGCAGGAGGGGACTGGAATGCAATAACAGGTATTGCAGGATTAACCACAGGTATAGGCTTTGGTGTTCTATTTCTTAAAAACGGTTATAGTCTTGGCAGGACCTACAAGGTAAACAAGGCTGCGGGCTGGGTTTTCCCGGGGCTAATGCTCGGGCTTTTTATAATGCTGATATTCAAATTTAAAGTATCTGATGCAGGTCCGCTTTTCTTTAGTGAGTCAGGTCCTGGTTCACAGTTTGCTCCTCTTGGTGTAAGTATTGCTGCTGGTCTTTTTATTGGGGCTATTGCGCAGAGAAGCAGATTCTGTACAATGGGATCCATTCGGGATGTGCTTATGGCAAAAGATTTTCATCTTATGACAGGTATTATTGCCCTGTTGATTTCTGCAACTGTATTAAATTTCGTATTTGGCCAGTTTAAACCAGGTTTTGAATCCCAGCCTATAGCACATACTGCTCACTTGTGGAATTTTCTTGGGATGGCACTTGCAGGACTTGCTTTTGCCCTTGCAGGAGGATGTCCGGGAAGACAGCTTATACTTTCAGGTGAAGGCGATTCAGATGCTGCAGTATTTGTAGTTGGAATGATTGTTGGAGCAGGAGTAAGCCACAACTTTCTTCTTGCAAGCTCTGGTGCAGGACCAGGCGCTTATGGTCCGGCAGCTGTAGTGATAGGGCTGATTTTTTGTGCTATCATTGGATTTACCATGAAAGATAAAATGAGTTAAGAAGGAGAGTTCTATGTCCAGTCAAGTTGACGCAAGAGGACTTTCATGTCCTCAGCCTGTAGTATTAACACAAAAGGCTATTAAAGATGGGAAAACATCTTTTGAAGTACTGGTAAGTAATGTTGTTTCAAAAGAGAATGTAATCCGCTGTGTTCAGAATAATAAAATGAAGGCAGAGGTAGTTGAAGATGGCGATGAATTTAAAATAATAGTTTCAAAATAAAATATTTTTTATGGTCAGGGGAAGTTATTTCCCCGGCCATAATATTCATTGTTCCAGAATCACGAGCTTTATTCATTTTCTTGAAAAGAATTAAAATTTCCAATAAAATACTTGTTTTAAAACCGCAATCATAGCTTATCATCATAAATATTAGAAGTATTATTTTAGGAACAGAAATTATGGCAGAATATTCAGTAATTCTATTTCATTCAAACAGCTATTCAATCTGGACTTCAAAGGAGTTAAAAAAGCAGGGAATAGAACATAAAATGGTTCCAGTACCGCGCCATTTAAGTTCAGACTGCGGATATTGCGTAAGGATTAAAAAAGATGATACTGAATTAATCCAGCCGTTTTTAATTGAAAAAGGGATCGAGTTTGATCAGATTGTTGATATATAGATTTTTATTATTAAAAAGAGGATAGTGTATGACAGAGAATACCTGCAAGCCGCTTAATATGCAGCGATT
>CAZYPA010000010.1:0-39190 GCA_964649175.1 uncultured Leptospirales bacterium
ATCGTAATGAAATCATAAGTCACCTCTTTGTAATACATAAAGTATTACAAAAGAATGGATTTGTCAAGTCTGTTTTAATTTTTTTTAAGGAGATAAACCATGTTATGCAACAAATAGAATAGAAAATATTATTTTCAGAGTCTTTGCAGATGGGGTCAGAGCATTGCTGCTTTTTAATATTTAATCTATTCCCTCATATTTTTTCTATCCCCAAGAAGGGAAAAAATTCCCAGCATCAACATTATAACAGATGAAAGGAGAAGCGCTCCTTCAATGCCCCATTTGTCAGCAATAAATCCTGCAACAGGAGCGAGAATTGTAATTCCCACTGTTTTAGCCTGTGATTCTATGGATAGTATGGTAGCCTGTTCAGTATTGTCAGCATAATCATCGTAAATTCCTACAAGAATAGGACGCCACAGGTTCTGGATAATGTAGTAAAGAACATAGGCTGCAATTGAAATTATAAAAATGTTGGTATACATCCCAGCAGCGGAAAGGAAAGCAAGAAATGCTCCTATGAAAATAAGAGTTGTTATTGCAATGTTTTCAGAGCTGAATCTGTCTGAAAAAACATGAGCCCTTTTAGATGCTGATGCAGAAATCATGTGAAGAATAAAATATACTGCACCTACAACAATAGCAGTACTTTTCTCTTCAGGAATCAGCATAAGAGCAGCTATTGTAAGAGCCTGTGTCTGGAGTATGGGCTGAAGAAAATTTTTAGTTATATCAAATGTGCCTTCAAAGCCCATACTTTTGATAATAAGTCTCCGCAGTTGAGTTTTTTTAAATGCGTTTTTTACACTGTTAACTGTATGTTGAAATATTATTTTAATATTTATTACACCCTCAAATCTGTTATTAAGGTAATCGGGGTAGGCGCTTATATTCCATATTCCTGCAATGTAAGGAATGATTGAAAATATAAAAATCCATCTGTAATCTTTAGTCAATATTACAATTATGCTTGATATAATTACAGCAAGAGCGCTCCCGTATTTTGACCATGATCGTGTATAGCCGTAAACCATGGTTTTTTCGTTTAACCTGTTATTTTGCCTCAACCAGTGGAATATCATCGCTTTGTGAGTTCCTGTGCGGAAAGATTCTCCAATGGAGAAGAAAAAAACTGCTGCAAAAAGGGGTTCGTAGGAATTTGAAAATGCAAAGATTATAAACGAAATTATGTAGCTTGTAAGTGATAGGAGTATGCAGTTTTTTCTGCCATATATATCAGCAAGCGCTCCGCTCGGTATCTCCATAATATTGATACATATATTGAGAAAAGAGACAAGAATCCCTATCTGAAGGTAGTTGAGGCCAATAGATAAATAGAAAAGAATAAGGAAGGGTTCTGCAAAGTTGAGATTTTTAAGAAAACCGTAAAGGGAGAAACGAGTGATCATTTCCATAATTCTGAACCTGAAGTATTGTTTTATTTAATTGTTATTTTAACAGCTCCATGGTCAAGCCTGTTTTAGAAAAAAGAATAATCCTGTTTAAGTGCATCAGATTTTAAAAAAATGGTGGCTTTTTTTTATAGAAGATGTTTTTTATTACAGGTAACTTTGATAAAGGAATTTATTTTAAGAAAAAATTTTTCATTTTACTGTTAATAATCCAGTTGGAGGAAATATGGAAAAGTACAATGATTCCGGAGCAGGGCTTTTTATAAAATGGCTTTTGCTCACTTTTGCAGTAATGATAACAGCATACCTCTTTGACAGTATTCATGTAACCGGATTTTTTTCAGCGCTTTTTGCAGCAGCTGTAATTGGATTGCTTAATATGTTCTTAAGGCCTGTTCTGCTTATTTTAACGCTTCCTATTAATATAATGACATTTGGCCTTTTTACTTTCCTGATAAATGCACTAATGCTTAAAATTGCTTCAGGGCTTATTTCTGGTTTTACAGTAACAGGTTTCTGGAGCACTGTTTTTGGAGCAATAGTAATAAGCATAGTAAACTGGATTCTAAATGTTTTTTTAGTTTCATTTGTTCAGGCTCGTAGCAGCGGTACTGTGGTAAACAGTTCAGGTGATATTGAATTGACTAAAAAGGGTGACAGATGGGAATAGCTTCAGGTATTTGAATTGGAAATAAACATGTTTTCTTTGAAAATTAAATAAAAATTGGTTGCTTTTATTTAATATGCTATGTTAAAAAGAACGGCTAAAAGGGAGAAGAACATGGAGAATTTTCTTAAACACATTAAGAGAACTGCTTTTTTGCTTCTATACTTTTTTGTTCTATTGTTTTTCTTATCCTGCTCCCAGGTAAAGAGTTTAAGCGTTGAAGAAATATCTACTTTAATAAATTCCAACAATGAAAATTTAATAATAATAGATCTTCGCGATCTTACTGAATACAATAATGGACATATAAAGGGTGCAGTAAGCATACCCTATAAAGAAGAAACATTTCCTGAAAGAATTGCAGCTTTGGCAGAAAAGGATATGGATGCCCTGTTTTATTGTGGACAGGGAGTAAAAACAGGAAAAGCTGAAAAATTTATAAAAAAATCTCCTTTTAAGAAGAAATATGTTCTTACTGGTGGATTTTTTGCATGGAAGAAAGAAGGACTGGAAATTGAGAAATAACCGGCATGGCTGGTGCTAATAATATATAGGAAACTCAGGAGGGTTTATGGTAAGGTTTTTCAGAATCGGTTCTATGCTGATTTTTTTTATGCTCTCTATGACTGGCATGCTTTTTTCACAAACAGCTGATCATTCAAAGTTCAAAGAGCTTCAGCAAAAATTTTCAAAGCCAGAGGATGTTACAAAAGCCTGTTTATCATGCCATAATCAGGCCGGGTTTGATATTATGAAAACATCCCACTGGCTATGGGCAAGAGAGACTACTAAAATGCCCGGCAGGGATGGTCAAACTATTTCTGCAGGTAAAACTAATGTAGTTAATAATTTTTGTGTGGCTGTTGATTCCAATGAGCCAAGATGTACCAGCTGCCACATAGGATATGGCTGGAAGGACAAAAATTTTGATTTTACTGATCAGACAAAAATTGACTGTCTGGTGTGCCATGAAAGCACCGGTACCTATGAAAAATTTCCTGTAAGTGCAGGCTATCCTGTTGCAAAAAAAACATTGTTTCCGGGAAACCAGAAATGGTATGATGTGCCTGACTATAATAAGGTTGCTCAGAGTGTAACCCGTCCTTTACGTCAAAATTGCGGTTCCTGCCATTTTTATGGAGGAGGGGGAAATGCTGTAAAACATGGGGCTTTGGATGCGTCCCTGGAAAATCCTGACAAGAGTATTGACGTTCATATGGGAAAAGATGGCGGAAATATGGATTGTGTTGACTGTCACGCTGCAGAGAAGCACGATATTAAGGGTCAGCTCTATTCTGTTTCCAGTGAAGACAGGGATCGGCTTTATTGTGAAAGATGTCATACTGTGAAGCCTCATACACAGAAACTTTTTATTCAGGATTTTGAAGCAAAGGGGCATGATCTTTTTAAAAACAAGCTCTATAACAGGGAAAAGCCTGAAGACACATTTATCAGCAGAATCCTTGATAAGCATACTGATCGAATTGCATGTCAGTCCTGTCACATAAACCTTTATTCAACAAAATATAAAACAAAAACCTGGTGGGACTGGTCAAAAGCTGGAGATAAAAACGAACAGGGCAAGCCCAAAATTATTAAAGATGAAGATGGCGATAATGTATATGATGGGCAGAAGGGAGAGTTCAGGCTTGGTAAAAACCTTGTTCCTGAGTATCGCTGGTTTAATGGCGCAGTGGGACATGTTCTTGTTGGAGATAAAATAGATCCTGAAAATCTTCCTATACAGCTTAATTCAATAAGCGGCGAATGTGGAGCAGAAGGGAGTAAAATATGGCCCTTTAAAATAATGCGCGGCAAGCAGCTCTACGATCCGGTTGAGAAAACCATGATAATACCAAAACTTTTTGGTCCAAAGGGTTCGGGTGCATATTGGTCAGATTGGGACTGGGATAAAGCAGCTGAAGTGGGCATGAAAGTAGCAGGAGTAAAATACAGTGGCAAAAGGGAATGGATCGAAACCGAAATGTTTTGGCCCTTAACTCACCTGGTAAAGGAGAAGGAATTCGCTCTTAAATGCAACGATTGCCATTCACGCAATGGAAGGCTTGAAGCGCTTGAAGCATGCTGGATACCGGGCCGGGACAGGAGCCTTGCAATGGATATTCTTGGCATGATTATGCTTTTTGGATCAATCGGCGGGGTATTTGTGCATGGATTAATCCGCTTTAAAAATTCGGGCAAAAGCGAGGATCAGGAATGATAAAAAAAGTATATATGTATAAGCGTTTTGAAAGGTTTTGGCACTGGGCCCAGGCCTTTCTGATTTTTTTCCTGGCTTTAACAGGTTTTGAGGTTCATGGGTCATTTAAGTTTCTGGGTTTTAAAAATGCTGTTCTATGGCACATGTACGCAGGATTTGCTTTGATAATTCTTATTGTATTTGCGATTTTCTGGCATTTCACAACAGGTGAGTGGAAGCAGTATGTTCCTACAACTGACAAGTTAAGAGATCAGATTAAATATTACCTGATTGGAATATTTCAAAATGCTCCTCACCCTGTGGAAAAATCAGTGGAGATTAAGCTTAACCCGTTACAGAAGCTTACATACCTGGGATTTAAGGTTCTTATAATTCCGGTAATGGTAGTAACTGGTCTTATTTATTACTATGTTGCACACGGTACTATGCACCTTCAGACTGTGAAGTGGATAGCCATAGTGCATACATTAGGGGCTTTTGCTCTACTGGCCTTTGCTGTAATTCATGTGTATATGACCACAACAGGACCAACAATAACATCTCACATGAAAGCAATGATAACAGGTTATGATGAAATCGAGGTTAGTGAAGATAAAAAGTAAAATCTCTGTATTGGAGATTTAGGAAGGATATAGTGTTCCCGGGTGCAGGTTAAGCCAATACCCGGGATTTTTTTTAAGCTTCTATATCTAGTGTCTTTCCAAGATCAGGATCTCCGGTTTTTTCAACTGCAGAAGCGCGTAAAAGCCTGTCCTGAAGCCCTGTTGTTTGTGCTGTTATTGATTTTAAAAGATTGCCCATATCTTCCAAACTTTTTAACATGTCAAATCCTTTTGTTGTTATATTCACAGTGTCCTCCTTTACACTTTAATTCCCATTGAGCTTTGCTCTTTTATCGGGATTTGATTGTTTAATCTTTAGCATAAATTTTTTGATTTTTCCTTATGCATATTCATGGTAAAAGCATGGACAAAAAGCTCATGTTTTTATAGGAATTTTTTTATGTAACAATAAAGCTTTGATAAAAACCTATTGAATAATATTAATTTTTTATGCCGGGGTAGATATTTTAGAATAATAAAGGGAGGGTAATTCCTTAATGATTGACGTTTTTGGTGTGACTAAATTTTACGGTGATTTTAAGGCAGTGGATAATCTCACCTTTTCAATAAAAAACGGAGAAATAACAGGTCTTTTGGGGCCAAATGGTGCTGGTAAAACAACAACTTTGAGAATGCTTAGCTGTTATCTTGAGCCGGACTTTGGCTCTGTGGAAATAAACGGAATAAACACAAAGGAATCTCAAATTGATATTAAGAAAATAATCGGCTATCTGCCTGAGTCAGCACCCCTTTATGGTGACATGATAGTGTATGATTATCTTGACTATATATGTAAAATAAGAGGCATTGATGGTAGGGAACAAATTCCCCTTGTTTCACAAATATGCAGAATTAAAGAAGTGATGCATAAAAATATAAATGAGCTTTCCAAGGGCTACAAACAGCGGGTTGGCCTTGCCCAGGCTATAATACATGACCCGGAGGTTTTAATTCTTGATGAGCCCACATCAGGGCTTGATCCTATTGAAATTGTTGAAATAAGAAACCTTATAAAGGAGCTGGCTAAAAAGAAAAGGGTTATTCTTTCAACCCATATTTTACAGGAGGTTGAGGCAACCTGTGACAGGGTTATAATAATAAATAAAGGCAAAATAGTGGCAGATGATACCACAGCTAATCTTCTGGATTCTGCAAGGGGTAAAAAGGTTATAACAGTAAAAATTTCAGGGACTCCTTTTGAGCAGGCTTCTTTAGCCTTAGGAGCTATTGATGGCATTGCTTCTGTGGAAAAGCTCGAAGATGCTGCACTTACATCAATGCTTGTAACAGTAGCTGGAATAACTGATTTAAGGCCTGTAATCTTTGAAACTGTGGTTAAAAACGGATGGGTATTATATGAAATGAAGCAGGATCACCTTAGCCTTGAAAATGTTTTTAGAGAACTCACAGCAGGAGAGAATAATGAAAAGATTTAAGGGTATATATACTGTTGCTGGAAAGGAGCTTAACAGCTATTTTTCAGGCCCTATTGCTTATATAGTTATTACAATTTTTTTAATATTTACAGGGTTTACCTTTTTTAAGGATTTTTTTTATTTCAACCAGGCTGAAATGAGAGGTCTTTTTCAGCTTTTCCCTGTTTTGTTCTGCTTTGTTATTCCTGCAATAACTATGCGTCTTTTTGCAGAGGAAAGGCATACAGGTTCTCTGGAAATACTTTTAACACTTCCTCTTTCAATGTATGATATAGTTCTTGGGAAGTTTTTTGCTGCACTTATTTTTACCATTGTAATGACAGCTCCTACGCTGTTTTATCTGGTTACAGTATTGCTTGTGGGATCTCCTGATATGGGTCCTGTTGTGGGCGGATATTTGGGAATAGTGTTTCTTGCTGCTGCTTCTGTATCAATAGGGCTGCTCTTTTCATCAATAACAAGAAATCAGGTTGTTGCCTTTATTCTTGCCTTTGCTGCTCTTTTCTTTTTATGGCTTATTGATAAAATTGTAATCTTCATCCCTTCATCACTGGTTTTTCTTTCTCAGATTGGCATGGATTTTCATTTCCAGAATATATCAAGGGGTATAATCGATTCGCGGGACATTATTTATTTTTTATCACAGTGCGCTATTTCAATTATGCTTACTGTTAGAATTCTGGAAAAGAGGAGATAGTACAATGAAAATTAAGGAGCATATTGCAGTTTTTAAAAAGAAGCTCTTATCATTTATAAAGTCTGATAATAAAAATTCACAGCTGATTATTAATATAATTATAATTATTATGATTAATATAGCAGGCGCTTCTCTGGTTCTGCGCTTTGATCTTACAGAAGCAGGAGCATACTCCCTTTCAAAAAAAAGCAGGGACCTTGTAGCAAACCTGGATGAGAGATTAAAGATCAAGGTTTTTTTCTCTGATAATCTCCCTGCTGAACACAGTGCTGTTGCCAGATACCTTAAAGATATTCTTCAGGAATATAATTTTTATGGCAACAGGAATTTTTCTTATGAAATAGTATCCCGGGATAATCTGGAAAATGAGGCTGCAGATTATGGCATAAGACCTGTACAGAGCAGGGAGTTTGATAGTGACCAGATAAAGGTAAGAAACGTATACATGGGTCTGGTAATACAGCATGCTGATCTTATAGAAAAGATTGAAGCTCTAACAACGCCTGCAGGGCTTGAGTATGAAATAACCTCCCGCATTGAAAAAATGACCTCCAAAATAGACAGGCTCATAAAAATGAAAGAGCCTCTTAATCTTGTCCTTTACCTTGATCCCAGGCTTAAAAAACTTCCTATTGAGGGAATTGATGAGCTGGAAAAAATTGTGGAGGAAGCAGCAAGTCTTGGCAATAAACACAACTATGGTAAAATAAAATTTCAGATCGTAAATCCATCTGATCCTGGTATAGGGGAAAATCCGGCATTATACGGAATCCCCGGACTTAGGTGGAAGAACATAAGAACATCTTCAGGTGAATTGGTAAAAGCAGGAGAAACAGCCTTTGGCCTGGTGTTGTTGGGAGAGGGCAGGTTCAGTATAATAGATGTAAGTATTGTTCCAACGATTTTTGGTTCTAATGCAATTTCAGGTACAGAGAGCCTTGAGGATAAAATCAATACAGCAGTGGGAGATGTTTTGCAAACAAACAGGGATGTGGCATATATTGTGGGCCATGGCATAGCCGAATTGCACGATGATAGAAACCCTGAAGGTGCTGCGCTCTTTAACGCATTGCTTTCAGACATGTATAACCTTGTAGAGGTTGATCTAGCTGGAAATAATGTTCCGCCAAATATAGATGTGATGATTATAAATGGCCCGGTAACCGAGTTTTCCCATGAGGAGAAGTATAAGATCGATCAGTTCCTTATGCAGGGTAAATCTCTTCTTTATTTTGCCAACTCCTTTGTTGAGATTGATCCTGGACAGGGGCAGGACTTTATGGGAGCCCAGCCTATGATTTTCCCTGCATATTCAGGGCTGGAGGAAATGTTTGAACACTATGGAATAAAGATAAACAAAGACGTTGTTCTTGATCTAAACTGCGCTAAAGTTAATCTTGGGGAAGAGATAAGCAGCTATCCCCTTATGCCTGTTATAAGAAAAGAGGGATTAAATAAAAATAATGCTGCTACAGAATATATCAATAATGCCCTGTTTATGAAAGCTTCATCTATTGAGCCTTCCCTGGATGAAGGGAATAAGGATTTGAATTATTATGAGCTTATAACTACTTCTCCTGAAACCTGGACAATGGAGGGGAGGGTGAATTTTAACCCCTATTCAATGGCCCCTCCTGAAAGGTCTGAAATGAAAAGCCGGATAATAACAGCTCTTGTTACAGGAAAGATGGAAAGTTGTTTTAAGGATAAAGAATATTTTGCAGAAACGAAAAGAGAAGGGGCTTTGAGCAGGGACAAAGGCCTTTTAAAAACACCAGGTTCAGGCGAGTCCAGGCTGCTTGTAGTTGGCTCATCTGAAATTGCCACATCAGCATTTATTGATTATGCGATTAAAAGCGGCTCAGCAAAAGGAGGCGGTGCATATTCAAATGATGTGCTTCTTCATGGCTTTGTGGACTATCTTGCAGGCAACAACTATGTGCCGGAGATGAAAGGGAAAAGCATAAGCTCTGCTCCTCTGGACAGGACAGATGATCGCACCAGATTTCTGCTTAAAGTAATAAACATGGCCCTGGTTCCTTTTTTTGTGCTTCTTTCAGGATTTGTTGTATGGAAAAGGCGCATTGTCAGGAAGAAAATTATAGAAAAAGAATTTATGCAAGGGGTTGATATATGAGCAGAAAAAAAATTATCAGTCTGGGAATAATAGTTCTTTTAGGATTTGTTATTGTAATTCCCCGAATTACTTTTAATGGTTCAGCTCCTCTGCTTGAGCCATGGGAAGAGTCTGCAGATGAAATAACTGTAAAATCTAAAGATTATAATATAAGGATATATAAAGAGGGTGACAGGTGGCTCATCAATACTCAAGCCTATGCTGCTGATAATGAGTTTATTGAAGCAATGCTTGGTAAAGTAAAAGAGTTAAAATTGCTTGATCTTATATCAGAAAAGGGATATACTGAGAACTATAACCTTTCTGAAGAAAAAAGAGTTCATGTAAAGGTGAGCTCACAAGGGGAGGTTTTAAGGGATCTTTATATAGGGAAAGATGGTTCAACCTATAATCATGTTTATGTAATGGTTGATGATTATCCTGGCATATATTTGACATCAGGTTTAATGGCTGCTGATTTTACAAGGGAGATAGATGACCTTAGAGATAAAAAAATAATAGATATAAGCCGTGAGAATATTGAGGCAATTTCTTTAAGGTACAAGGGTAAAACCTATTCCTTTTATCAAAAGCTTGCGGAAACCTCCAGAGAGAGCGAAAATGATTCTTCTGTTGAAGAGGAAAGAAAATGGTACTGTGCTGGTTATGGAAACAGGGAAGTGGCTTCTGAAAGGATAAACTCCATGCTTTCATCCTTTAGCCCTTTAAAAGCTGAAACATTTCCTGAGGGGATTTCTGAAAAATCATTAAAAAATGCAGGTTCTATAGTAAAGATCAGGGCTGGTGGTAAGGATATTCAGCTTAATATATTTGGGACAACAAAGGATGGTCAAGTAATTGCCACATCATCAGAAAGTCCCTATGTGTTTACAATTGGGGAATGGATTGCTGAACGATTTTTTATTGAAAAAATAAGTGAAGTTTTTGTTAAATAACAATAGTTTCATTTTTTAAATAGCTCTGTAATACGAAATAATATTTTTTCTGAGAGGATATAATATGTCTGAAAAAACATTGAGTCCCGGTAGTCAGCTAATAGTTGCACAGGAAATCCGGCCGGATAATCTGACCATAATACCTATTTCACAAAGACCTATTTTCCCGGGTATGATGATACCCCTTATTCTTACAGGTGATTTTATGGTTGAAAGTGCTCAGTCCATAATAGATTCGCCAAATAAAATAGGCGGTGTTGTTCTTATAAAAAAT
This sequence comes from uncultured Leptospirales bacterium, assembly GCA_964649175.1. Classification (GTDB taxonomy): domain Bacteria; phylum Spirochaetota; class UBA4802; order UBA4802; family UBA5550; genus JBBAGC01. The sequence continues at coordinate 10,382 of CAZYPA010000010.1, forward strand.
CAGCATGATGGATTAGCAAAGACTGAGGATCTATATAAAGTTGGTGTTGCTGTTAAGCTTATAAAAATTACGCCAATTGATGAAAAAACAGTACAGGTGATGTTAAATGCTCTTGGAAGATTTACACTTGTTGATGCTGTTCATGACGAGCCTGTTATACAATGGAATGTGGAGCATTATTATGAGGCTGATTTTAAACCCACTGAGGAGATGAAGGCTTATTCAATGGCTATTATAAGTTCTGTTAAGGATCTTATTAAAACAAATTCGCTTTTTCAGGAAGAGCTGAAACTTTTTTTAAACCGTTTTAGCGTAGAGGATCCTGGCAAGCTTTCAGATTTTGTGGCCTCCATGACTACAGCTGATTCAGCAGAGGTGCAGGATGTTCTTGAAACCTTTGATGTGCGCCAGCGTGTTAAAAAAGTACTTCTTCTCCTTAAAAAGGAGATTGAGCTTAGCAAGCTGCAGAAGAAAATTACCCAGCAGATTGAAGATAAAATTTCAAAACAGCAGAAAGAATTTTTCCTGAAAGAACAGCTTAAAGAGATAAAAAAAGAGCTTGGACTGGAAAAGGATGAAAAGAGCACTGAAGTAGAAAAATTCCAAAAGCGGCTGGAAACCTTGAAGCTCACTGAAGAGGCAGCTGCTAAAGTAGATGAAGAGCTTAATAAAATGAGGCTTCTTGAGCCCCATTCAGCTGAGTATGGCGTGAGTAGAAACTATCTGGACTGGATTACATCCCTTCCCTGGGGTATTTATTCAGAAGATAATTATGATATAGCAAAGGCGCGAAAAATATTGGATAGGGACCATTACGGGATTGATGATATTAAGGACAGAATACTTGAATTTATTTCAACAGGTAAAATGAAAGGAAATATTTCAGGCTCAATCATCTGTTTTATAGGGCCTCCGGGTGTTGGTAAAACATCAATAGGCAAGTCTGTTGCAGAAGCCTTAAATCGAAAGTTTTTCAGGTTCTCTCTTGGAGGCATGAGGGATGAAGCAGAAATCAAGGGTCACAGAAGAACCTATATAGGTGCAATGCCTGGTAAAATTATTCAAAGTCTTAAAACTGTGGGAGTGGCAAACCCTGTAATAATGCTTGATGAAATTGATAAAATTGGAGCCAGCTTTCAGGGTGATCCTGCCTCAGCGCTTCTAGAGGTGCTCGATTCAGAACAGAATATCAGCTTTCTGGATCACTATATTGATCTGCGATTTGATATATCTAATGTGCTTTTTATAGCTACAGCTAACCAGCTTGATACTATACCAGCTGCACTCCTTGACAGGATGGAAATAATGAAGCTTTCCGGATATATAATGGAGGAGAAGCTTCAAATCGCAAGAAAATATCTTATAAGCAAGCAGCTCAAAGCTCATGGATTGAAAAAGAATATGGTCAAAATTGACAATAAAGCCTTGAGGGAAATCATAGATGGATATGCCAGGGAAGCAGGGGTGCGTTCCCTTGAAAATAACATAAAAAAAATTATGAGGAAGAGTACGAGGAAATTTGCAGAGGGAGAAACAGAATCGATCAGCATTACCAATAACAATCTGGAGGAGTTCCTGGGCAAGCCCAGGTTTACTGATGATTCCCTTTATGATAAAAGCATTCCGGGTGTTGTTATGGGACTGGCATGGACAAGCCTTGGTGGAACAACGCTTTATATTGAAGCAACCTCTATTCCTGCCAAAGCAAAGGGCTTTAAGCAGACTGGTCAGCTTAAGGATGTAATGCGGGAATCATCTGAAATAGCCTATACCTATATACAGTCAAGAATTGAGGATTATAAAATAGACCCTGATTTTTTTAACAACAGCTATGTCCACCTTCATGTGCCTGCTGGAGCAACACCAAAGGACGGGCCTTCTGCTGGTATTACTATGGCAACAGCCCTTTATTCCCTGGCAAAAAATAAACCTATAAAGAAGAATGTGGCAATGACAGGCGAGCTTACTGTAACAGGGAAGGTGCTTCCAATTGGCGGAGTAAAAGAAAAAACCATAGCTGCTAAAAAGGCAAAGGTTAAAACAGTAATTTATCCCTTTGAAAACAAAAAGGACTTTGATGAACTTCCAGACTATATAAAAAAGGGCCTTGATGCCTATTTTGTGAATTATTTTGATGAAGTTTTAAAAATAGTTTATTGAAAAGTTATATCAGCTTTTTTTGTTGACATAATTTCACTCTAGTATATTTAGTTAGCAGTTATTTGAAGTTTTTATGCCCAGGTGGTGGAACTGGTAGACACGCATGGTTGAGGGCCATGTGGGATTTTCCTGTGTGGGTTCAAGTCCCGCTCTGGGCACAGAAAAAGGCTGTCTGACAGGACAGCCTTTTTTAGTTTTATAATTCTCTTATGTTGCGTCAGGGAGGAAAATTTTTTATGGAACAGACATTGTCAATTATTAAGCCTGATGGAGTAAGGAAAAATATCCTGGGTGAAATTATTAAAAGATTTGAAAATGCCGGGCTTCGTATTGCAGCAATAAAAAAATACCATATGACAGAAGTAGAGGCAAAGGGCTTTTATGCAGTTCATAAGGATAAACCCTTTTATGCAGAGCTTTGTGATTTTATGAGTGGAGGCCCTGTTGTACTTATGGTGCTGGAAGGTGCAGGTGCTATAGCCCTTAATAGAAAACTCATGGGTGCTACGAATTTTAAGGAGGCAGATCCAGGGACAATCCGCGCGGATTATGCTGAAAGCATACAGTATAATGTGGTGCATGGATCTGACTCTCCTGAAACTGCAGCTTTTGAGATAGATTATTTTTTTGCAGGAAATGAAATAATGTAGGCGACAGTTTAATTTTTGAGTGTTGTCATTCTGCTTTTGCTTCAAATGGAAAGGCAGGCTTCATTTAAAATAGTTCATTGACAAAGATATAGCGATCTTTTATCACGTTAACTAAATCAGGAAAGGTGTCCGAGAGGCCAAAGGAGCACGGTTGGAAACCGTGTGTTGCGCAAGTAACCGGGGGTTCGAATCCCCCCCTTTCCGAAAATAGATTTTAAATCGGTATAATATGGCATACCAGGTAATAGCCAGAAAATGGCGACCACAGACATTCAGTGAAGTTGTATTCCAGGACCATGTATCCAGAACTATCCAGAACAGTATAAAATACGGAAGGATTTCCCATGCCTATCTTTTTTCCGGACCCAGGGGTGTGGGGAAAACTACAATGGCACGGATACTTGCAAGTGCCCTTAACTGTAAAGAAGGGCCTACTCCTGAACCCTGTGGTAAATGTGAAAACTGTCTTGAGATTAAACAGGGGATATCCTTTGATGTAATAGAAATCGACGGTGCTTCAAACAATGGTATTGAAAATATAAGGGAAATACGTGAAAATGTTAATTTTGCACCAGCAAAGTCCAGGTACAAGGTTTACATTATTGATGAAGTACACATGGTCACAACCCAGGCTTTTAATGCGCTTTTAAAAACCCTGGAGGAGCCGCCTTCTCATGTTGTTTTCATTTTTGCCACAACAGAAATTCATAAAATTCCAGATACAATTTTATCCAGATGCCAGAAGTATTTTTTTAAAAAGATTCCTGCTGAAATAATAGTGGACCATCTGAAAAATATAGTTAAAAAAGAGGGATATAAAATTGCACCTGGAGCTCTTTATCCTCTTGCACGTGTTGCTGATGGTTCAATGCGTGATGCCCAGTCTCTTCTGGATCAGATGATTTCATTTTCAGGCTTCCATGAGGGCAGTAGTATTGAAATATCTGAAGATGATGCCCTGTCAGTTCTTGGGATTGTTCCTTTTGAAAGCTATATACGACTTATGGGCTTTATTGCTGATGCAGATGTAAAGGGCATTATTACTGAGGTTGACCGCATAGTTTCACAGGGCATTGATTTATCCAGATACATTTCAGGGCTGATTGACATATTAAGATCCATGAGACTGATAAATAATGGTATAGATATAAAGAGTATTCTGGCTTTATCAGAGGAAGAGGTGAATGGACTTAAAAGTGTGTCCGGGTCTTTTAATGATGAAATAATGAGCAGATTTTTTTCAATAGTATCCAGGCTTTCAGAAGGAATACGCTTTGCTACAGGGGAGAGGATTTATCTTGAAATGGCACTCCTTGATATGGTTGCAGTAGTGAAAAGCCCTTCAATTGCAGAGATTATAAAAAAACTGGAAAGCAAAGAAGCAGGGGCAGATGATAATCCTGTTAAAGACAGCTCTGCAAAAAAAAAAATAATTGAATCTAATCTTTCTACAGTAGAAAAGATAAAATCTAACCCTGCAAATATGCTTTCCATATGGGCAGATTTTATCCGGAACCTTGGTGAGGAGAAAAATCATCTTCATTATATACTAAGACCGGTGACCCCGCATTTTGAATCCGGTTTGCTTACCCTCAACTATCCGCATGGAATAGATATTACTGAATATACTAAAACGCTTGACCAAAAAGTCATAGGTTTTATAGAAACAAATCTATCTCAAAAATATGGTGAAAAAATAAAATGTGTTTTTGATCAGCTTAAAAGGCCTGAGCCTGAAAAAATAAAAGAGGTAAAATCAGATGCACCTGATATTCAGGACTATTCTCAGGATGATGCGCCTTTGCCTGAAGCTGAAATGCTGTCTCAGCCTGAAAAAGAGGATTTTGAAGTTGAGAATCCTTCCATAACAAGAATAAAAGATGCCTTTTATGGCGAAATAATCAAGAAAGGAGAATAACATGCTTAAAGGACTTGGTGATATTGGTAATCTCATGCGTATGCAAAAAGAGATGAAAAACATTCAGAAAACAATAAAAAAAGCGAAAATTGAGGGTGAAAGCCAGGATGGGCTGGTTAAAGCAGTGGTTAATGGAGAGTTTTCGCTTTTAAGTATTTCAATAAATGATGACCTTATAAAGTCAGGAAATACAAAAGAGGTTGAGAAAATGGTTTTTACTGCAATTAATGATGCAATAAATAATGCCAGAGAATATTCAACCCAGGAAATGAAGAAGATAACAGGAGGAATGGACCTTGGAAGTCTTTTCCAGTAAAACTGTAATCAGGTTAAAGAAAATTGAATGAACCATCGGTATATCTTAACAGGGTTATACAGGAGCTTTCCAGGCTGCCTGGCATAGGAAGGAAAAGCGCAGCAAGAATAGCTTTTTATCTTTTAAGGCAGCCGGAATCCCAGGTGCAGTATCTTGTAAAAACAATTACTGAATTAAAGGAAAATATTCTTACCTGCAGTGTATGTGGTGGAATTTCAGATTCGAATGTATGTTCAATTTGTTCAGATTCCTCCAGGGACAGGTCTGTGTTATGTATTGTAGAGGGTGCAAGGGATCTGCTTACAATTGAAGCAACAGGTGGTTTTAAAGGACTCTACCATGTTATTTCCGGCCTCATTTCCCCCCTGGACGGGATAGGCCCTGGTGATCTTAATCTGAGCTCTCTAATGGAAAGGGTCTCAAAGGAGATTTTCGCAGAGGTGATTATTGCGCTTAATCCTACAATAGAAGGGGAGGCAACCACACTCTATCTTGCCGGACTTATGGAGCCTCTTGAATTGAATGTTACAAGGATTGCCCATGGCCTTCCTGTGGGCTCTGATCTTGAGTATGTTGATAGTGCCACAATAGCAAAATCAATTGAAGGCAGGGTAAAGGTCTAGGATTTTTTTCTGCCCTGTCCTTTTTTGCGCGGCCCTTTTCCTTTTGTAATATTTCCTGGTTTGGAGCTTTTTCCCCTGGTGTTTTTGCCTGTGGCTGGTTTTCCGGAAGTTTTTGTATGCCCATTCTGCCCGGGGTTTTTTCCCCGGATTTCATTTTTTCTCCGTTTTTTCCCTTCAAGGTGTATTACTACAGGGAGTCCTTCCAGATTGAATCTTTCCTGTAGAGATTTTTCAAAGAACCGGATAATATCTTTTCTAAAAAATGAAGCGTTATTAACGAAAAATTTAAAGCTGGGAGGTACTGTGTTGATTTGGGCTGCATAGTAGATTTTGATTTTTTCGCCAAGTTTTGGAACTTTACCCGATTTTTGAAGCTCACCAATAACTTTATTAAGGGTGGGGGTGTCGATTCTTCTTTTTGCTTTTTCTCCAAGTTCAATGGCAGTGTCTATCAGCCTGCTTATTCTCTGTTTGTTAAGTGCAGAAATGGATATTATGGGGAAATCCGCTGCCCTGTAGTATTTGAAAATTATTTTTTCTTTGTATTCTTCAAAGGTTTTATAATCTTTTTCAATAGCATCCCACTTGTTTATGGCAATAATTATAGGTTTCCTTGATTTAAGGATTTCATCAGATATTTTTTTATCATTTTCAGTAAGCCCCACTGTTGCATCCAGCATGTGTATGGTTACATCGCTTCTGTTTATTGCTTCAACAGTTCGTGTAAATGAGTAGTACTCAATGCTCTCTGTCATTTTACTTTTTTTTCTGATTCCAGCTGTATCAATAATCTGAATGGTTTTTCCCATATATTTGAATGTTTCATCTACAGAGTCACGGGTTGTGCCTGGAATATCTGATACTACTGATCTTTCATATCCAATAAAGGCATTAAGGAGCGTGGATTTTCCTGTATTTGGCCGCCCTGTAATGGCAATTTTCAGATCAGGTTTGGGGAGGGCGGTTTTCTTGTCAGGTAAAAGGTTTACAATTGTATCCATGAGCAGATCAATGTTGAATCTGTTTATTGCAGCAATTGGTATTACCTCATTGAAGCCCTGTTCGTAAAAGTTAACCATGTTTTCCAGCCTGTCATTGCTGTCCATTTTGTTTACAGCTATAATTCCGGGGATATTAAGCTTACGCAAAACAGAGGCAAGTTCCAGATCAAATGCTTCAGGAGCCGGATTCTCCATTAGAAAAAGAATAACCGAGGCTTTTCCCAGATGTTTTTTTGCTGATTCAATGATCTGGGTTGATAGCTCTGATGTTCCGGGCAGATCAAGCCCGGGTGTATCTGATATAACAAAGCTCACAGAGTTATAGGTCATGGTCGCAGAAATAACATCCCTGGTAAGTCCGGGGAAAGAATCTACAATGGACCTTTTATTTCGTATAAGAGCGTTGAAAAGGGTTGATTTCCCTACGTTTTGCCTGCCTACTATGGCTACAATCGGGAGTTTAGAACTCATCTATATTCCTCCAGCCGGTTAAACAAATTATTCTTTTTGCTTAATAATTAAAACCTTATTTCCATCAAAAAAAGCCGGTGATTTATTAAGTCAAGACATTAATCTGCAGTTTTTATCCGGACCAAATAGTGGTGATTATATTTTAATTATTTTATTAATGTTATCACTGTTTGGTGACGATATTGTTTCTATATTAATTGCTCTATTATATATTTTTTACTTGCAATTTATATTGTTTAATGCTTAGTAAGATAATTGCTAGGTAATAATAAATTTACTTTTGAGGAGTGTTTCATGGCTACCGCTAAACAACTTGAGAATAATATCAAAAGGAAAAAGCAGAAGCTTGTTAAGCTTGAAAAGGAAATCAAAGCTGAACAGGGAGTGATTGCTAAACTTGAAAAAGAATTAGCTGTTGCTGTTAAAAAAGAAGTTTCTGAAAAAGCAAAGCCAAAGGCTAAGGCTAAGGCAAAGGTTAAGGCAAAAGTTAAAGTCAAAAAGTAATAAGCCTTGTATCTTGTTAACTAATAAAAAAGAGGGTTTGTGCCCTCTTTTTTTATAATTTTCAATTTTCCGCTTTATTTTTTTAACCTTTTTTATCGTAATATTTTATGTTTATTGACTCTTTTTTAAATTATTATTGAATTAATTTAACATAGCCGATATTATTAATGGATAGATGTAATTATAAAAATAATTGTTTGAGGTCATAGCTTGTTGAAGACAGAAGAGAGAAGTAATCGGGATTTTAACTCTATCCAGACCGTTAGTGATGTTGTGCAGATACTTCGTGATCAGTTTACTACAAGGAAGCTCTACATCAAATATGAGGTGGAGAAACTGGAAGTGCTTATCAATGAGTATAATCCTGATAATACTCTTATGATTGTAACTGATCCTTATTATAAATCTGAAGGCCATATTATTATTTATGGCCTCTCTGACAAGTATATTGAGATAGACCTTGAGATAATTGAAGAGCTTGGTCCAGGTTATTTTAAATGTAAAATTGTCAGTGCAAGGAGAGCAACTGAAGGGAGGAGAGACCTTCGTTTTAAGATTTCCCCTGATGATGCTGTGGCAACTAACTTTCGCGTATCCAAGCATACTATTGAGATCAGTAAGTTCAGTATACCCACAGGCATAAAGGTGGTCCTGGATCAGTTTCAGACAGCTAACAGCAGATTTGCAGATCAGTTCAGAATAGATGTTCTTACCATTGATACAAAAGATGTTATTTTAAAAACAATTAAAAATACAGGGAAAACCCTGTTTATTTCAGATGTGAATGACCCTGAGTCATATAAGCCTCTTACAGATGATTTTGTAGATGTGTCTAAAGCCTATGGAGCTGATCTTCAAAAGCTCATTAGACGTAATGTTGAAAAGGGGTTTAAATCAATTGTTATAGTACCTGTAATTTATATTACAGAGGATGAAAGGTCTATTCCTTTTGCATATATGCAGGCTATTTCTAAAAAAGAAATAATGGGTATAGATAAAGTTATAGAGCTTAAGGGTATGTCTTTTAAGCTTGTAGATCGCATAAGAGACGCTAATACTCTTCTTGTTCCTGTTCATCAGCAGATAATAGATATCAGCAGAGGCGGAGCTAAAATGAAGATATCTAATCCTGATTTAAAAAAGTATATACAAAAATCAAAGGGATTTATATTTGATATAGTTTTTAAACTTCAGGCACCTTTAACAATTTACGCTCAGATAAAAACAACTTTTGAGGATTCAGAGGAAAATCTTATTATGGGGGTTGATTTTGAAGGGAATTCATCCAGAAAAGACGAGATGAAGAGGTTTTATAGTGTTTTAAAGCCTATGGAAATAGAATATAAGTCAAGGCTTATAAAAAGCATGAGAGAACGTAAATAATCAATATTCCTTTTTCTTGTAGTTAAGGGCTGTTTCTGCATCAGATTTTCTTGCATAATCAGGAACAGTTAATGCGTAATCTGAATAAAGTTCAGGGTTTTTTCTATATTTTTTCTGCACAAGTTTGGAAATATACTCTTCACTGGGCATAAAATCCTCAGTATATTCACAGCTGCTTCCTTTATTGTTAATCTGAACAGTTAATTCATCAAGATATCTGCTGCACCCGTCTCCGATGAGCTGAATATGCGCTCCCTTTTGTATATGATCAGTTATTTCGCTAATTTTGTAATCTCCTGCCTGGATAATAGTTTCAGGAAATTCCGGGCCTGTGCTGTAAAGGGCGCCGTATACCCTGTTTTTTTTTGCATCAAAAGCAATGAGCTTATGGGAAAAATTTTCAGATCTGCAGGAAGAAGCGAAAAAATCATGGCTCTGTATTCCTATAAGAGGTGTTTTAAGAAGCTGGGCAAACATCCGCGCTGTTGAAACGGCAATTCTTATGCCAGTAAAAGATCCAGGGCCTATGCCTGTTGCAATAAGATCAACATCGTTTATTGAAGCTCCACTTATGGCAAAGAGTTTTGAAATAGAGCTAAACATTGTTGTGGAATGGCTGGTTCCTGCATTTTCAATAATGCTGAAGGTTTTATTATTATGGGCAAGAACAAGAATACTTAGGGATGTTGATGTGTCAATTATCAGGGTATTCAATTGTTATTCTCCGGGTTTCATTATCAATACGTTCAATTTTTATAGAAACAAGAGGTCCATCAAGTTCTTCCTTTGCTATTTCCGGCCATTCAATAACTGAAATACCATTGCTATACCAGTACTCATCAAAGTGAAGATTCTTCAGTTCATTTTTATTTTCTATCCTGTAAAGGTCAAAGTGGTAAAAGGGGAGTCTCCCTTCATACATTTCAAAGAGGCTAAAGGTAGGACTGGTGATGTCGTCATCTATATCAAGGCCAGCACCTATACCCTTTGCCATCACTGTTTTCCCAACACCCAGATCGCCACTAAGTGTAATAATTGTGCCTTTAATAGCATCTTTGCCGATTTTAAATGCAGTTTCAAATGTTTCCTGTTCAGAGTGTGATATTTTAATTGTTTTCATTATATTCAAGTTCCTTGTATAAAGAATTTTAATCAATTTTTTATGGATTTTTGTCAAGGGAATCATTTGAAAAGAATTACTTTATTCTTTATAGGTTTTCTATAATAGTAGTTTTTTAACTTCTGGCAAATTCTTTTTTCCCCTTGCGTGTTTGGCTTTTCTGTTCTCAATTGTCAAAAAATAAATGGGTTTTAATTATATTGAGCAATATTAAGTATGATAAAACCAGGGGTAATATAAGGATAGTGATAAATATTGAATAAAGTGCTTGAAAATAAAGATAAGCGCTGTTATATAAATTAAAACAGCAAAATCATGGTGAAATGGTAAACAGAGAGGAAATCTTCAATAATCTTAATAAGGGGATGCTTTCTGAGCGGGCTCGTATTTTCAGGATTAATCTTGGGAAAAACCTTTCGCTTATTCGTCATTATGGTGGACTTATCAAGATTACTGAAAATTTAAAAAATAAAAATGTTATTATACTTGGAGCAGGTCCGGGCCTTGAGAAGGATATTCATCTTTTGAAAAAATATAGAGACAGAGCTGATACTGTTTATATTGCTGCAGACATGGCTTTAAAGCCTCTTCTTGTTCATGGGGTCAAGCCCCATTATGTAATAACCTGTGAAACGACTCCTCTTGATTTTTTTTCAGGGATTGATACTTCCCAAATTCATCTTTTGGCATTTTCCTGTTCATCAAGCAGTAATTTGAGAAGCTGGAAAGGTGAAATAAGCTTTTATAACTGGATGATGGATAGTGATTTTTTTAATGAATTATGGGAAATAGCTGGAATGGACCTTGGATTTGTTGCAACAGGAAGTATTGTTGTAACTCAGGCAGTTTCAATTGCGCTGGGATGCGGTATTTCCGGACTTGTTCTTGCAGGCAATGACCTCGGCTTTATAGATCGGTATTATCTTGCAGGGGCTGTATCAACAGAAAAGAGGTATAATCATTCATGGAGGCTTAATCCTCATGCCACTATTGATATGAACACAGTCCGCAAATCCAGGGATTATGAAGTTGTCAGAAATAATAGGGTAGTTTATACAAATCACCAGTTTCTTGCAGCTAAAATGTGGCTTGAAGATTTGTTTAAAAAAGGAACTTTCCCTGTTATTGATTCAAGTTATCCTGGCTGCTCTGAGGATGCTGTGATAAAGATGGGGCTTAAAGAATATTTTTTGAATTTGTATAAACCACGTAAAAGGAGAAAATGAAATGATAAAACTTCATAAGCTTAATGGAGATGAATTTATCCTGAACTCTGATCATATAGAGATTATTGAAACAAGGCCTGATACTGTGATTACTTTGACAAATGACAGAAAATATCTTGTAAAAGAGAGCGCTGAAGATATTGTAGGGTTAATAAGAAATTATAGCAGGGAAATAAACAGGGAGTGAATAGAGCGCTTCTTTAGTATTAATTGATTTAAATTGAGAATAATATGATTTAAACAGGCAATGATAAAAAAATTGAATTTGGTTATCAGGATTGTTTGCCGAAAATATAATATACGACTATACCCGGGATGATTTTAAGCGGGAAAAGACTGGTGAGCGTGAAGTATGAGTAGTTTTGAAAATATATATTTTTATAGAGTTCGGAGTTAAACATGGATTTAGCGAGCATTCTGGGTATTTCTTTTGCCTTGATCTTTCAGGTTCTTGGTATTATTTTTGCCAATGGGGATTTTGGGTTGTTTTGGGACCCTGCGTCAATTATGATTACAGTAGGGGGGTCCTTTGCGGCTCTGCTCGCGTCAAATGATTTAAGCTATATCCTTGGTATGGGGAAAATAACGAGATTCGCTTTTTTTGCATCTGAAATTAATCCTAAAGATCTTATTATAACCCTTGTTTCATTTTCAGAAAAAGCCAGAAGGGAGGGACTCCTTGCTCTTGAGGACAATGTGGACGAGCTGGATGATGAATTTTTAAAAAGTGGTATACGTCTTGTTGTAGATGGAACAGATCCAGAGCTGGTAAGAAGGGTAATGGAAACAGAGCTTACTTATATAATGGAGAGGCATGAAAAAGGGAAAAAGATATTTGACGACTGGGGATTCCTTGCTCCTGCCTTTGGTATGATAGGAACTCTCATAGGGCTTATTCTTATGATGGTAAACCTGGAGGATAAGGCATCGATTGGGCCTGGTATGTCTACTGCTCTTATTACAACTCTTTATGGAGCCCTGCTCGCTAATGGGGTTTTAATTCCTATTGCTAACAAGCTTGAATTAAGGGCAGCAGAAGAGGTTCTTGTTAAACTTATAATGATAGAGGGTACTTTATCGATTCAGGCAGGGGATAATCCCAGAATAGTAAGGGACAAGCTTATAGCCTTCCTGGAGCCTTCACAGAGACTAGAGATAACACAAGAGGTTGGTGATTAGTGGCAATTGAAAGGAAAAAGAAGGAGAAAGAGGGCACTCCTGCCTGGATGGTTTCCTGGAGTGATATGACAACGCTCCTGTTGACTTTTTTTATTGTTATGATGAGTTTTGCTGATATTGAGGGGGAAGACTTTTATCTTGTTCTCAGTTCATTCAGGGGGTCCTTGGGCATGATGGAGGGGGGCTATTCCCTTTCCTCTGGTAAACTTGTTGAGATGGGGCAAAATATGAAAAATCTCCCTGCTGCAGCTCAGGGCCGCGCTCTTTCCAATAAGCTTCAGAAGGCTGTTTCCGTTTTTAAGCCGGAAATAGAAACAAAAAAAGTAAGGGTTACTGATGATGAAAGGGGACTTGTTATAACCCTTGCAAGTGATGCCTTTTTTGAGCCAGGAAGTGGAGCTTTGAAAAATGAAATGAAGCCAGTGCTTGCAAAAGTTGGGAATATATTACGTGCAATACCAAATTTTGCAAGAATTGAAGGACACACTGATAGTAATCCGATAAGTGCTCCTGATGCAACCAGAGGATTTTCTACAAACTGGGAGCTTTCAGGAGCAAGAGGAATAAATGTTCTTCGTTATCTTCAGGAGGTGGAAAAAGTTAATCCAAAACAGCTTTCTGCTGCTGCCTTTGGTGAGCAACGGCCTCTTGACACAAATAATACCCCTGAAGGGAGGGCTTATAACAGGCGGGTTGATGTAGTTATTCTCAGGGATAAGGAGTTTGAAAAGGGTGCTGATAAAAGAATCGAAAGGCCTTTGCCTGACGAAGAATGGAGGTGAAAAATAATAGTAACATTTTTATGATAATGAATAAATTAATTGACATGTTACATTAATGTTTGCTATTATGTCACATAAGTGTCCTGGTTACGGGGTTTGTTAATAAATATTATATATGGTTTTTAAAACCAAAATAATGGCGGAATATATGGGTGATGAAGAAAGAGATGTAATGGAAGATGAGGCGCAATCAAGAGGGATTGAGGAGAGCGCAGATACATCGAAAATTGTAAAGATACTTTTGTATGTTGCAGGCGGTATAATACTGGTTGTTCTTATGATAGGTATTTCTTTCCTGGTTGCTAAAAATGTTCAGGAGAGCAGATACGAAAAGAGCCAGGATATAATAGCAGCACCGCCTCCTCCTCCTTTAGCTACTTATGAGCTTCCGGCATTTTCAAAGACAACTTCAGATGCTGAGCCTCATTTTGTTAAGCTACAGATTTCACTGGCTTATGAGGTTAGCCCTGAATTGAATAATGAGCTTATAAAGCGAAGGGATGAGATACAGCATATTGTAAATATTCTTCTTCAGGGCAAAACTTTTGATGAGTTGAATTCCATGACCGGAGCTTTAACCCTGGGGGAAGAAATAAAGGCTCATATCAATATAAGGCTTATTTCAGGGAAGATAAAAGAGGTTTATTTTAAAGAATTTGTTATAAATTAATTTTTTTTTTAAATTATGGTAGTTGATAACAGACTGAATCGGAGGGAACTATGGGAGACGGCTCCTTATCACAAGACGAAATAGATGCTCTATTACAGGGAGCTGATGATATAACCTCTGCCCCGGATCCTCTTGGTGGGCTGGATATGTCCTTTCCCAGTGGCGGATCTTCGCTGTTTACCCCAGCAGAGCAGGGCAGTTTGCGTAATTTGGTAAACTCAGCAGTGGCTCTGGTTGCTCCTTCTTTGAGTGGATATCTGGGCGGGAAAAATCTTATTCTGTCAAATCCGGTGGTTGAGGTTAAGCCTCAGGATGCAATGAAGCATGATTTTCATGGAAAGTATGTTCAGGTTTCAATGGATTATACTGGAAGCATAAACGGGAAAAACCTTATAGTTTTTAACTACAATGACGCCGGGTCTATTTCTTCCCTTATGATGGGGGATGAATCAGGTACTGTTCCTGCTGAAATATCTGACGCACACCAAAGCACAATTCAGGAGTTTACAAATCAGTTTATTTCATCAATGGCAACCCAGTTTGGGAATAAAACAGGAGGCACTGTTAATACTACACCTGCTGTTGTATCAATTGCTGAAAGCGGGAATGCGCTTCAGTTCCCTTATGGTGAGCTGGTAAAGATAACCTATGACATTATAATTGATGGAGTAATGAATTCCAAGCTGTACCATATTATGGACAGCAGTATAGCTTCAACTCTGGGAAGGACCTCTGGTGGTGGAGGGGGAGCTCCTGCACCTCAGCAGCAGTTTGGATCTCCTCAAGCTCAGATAAGCTCTGTGCGGTTCCCTCAAATGGGTGAAAGCATAACAACAGGCGGCTATGGAGATATAAGTCTTCTTCTTGATGTTGAAATGACCATGACTGTTGAGCTTGGCAGAACATCAAAGCTTGTTAAGGATATACTTGGACTTGGTGAAGGTTCTATTATTGAACTTGATAAACTTGCAGGTGAACCTGTAGACCTTCTGGTTAATGGGAAGCTGATTGCCAAGGGAGAGGTTGTTGTAATTGATGAAAATTTTGGTGTTCGTGTAACTGACATAGTTAGTCAGGATGAAAGGTTTCGCACAGTGCATAAGTAGTTTTTGTCTTATTGAGAGACTGAATTTATGTACCAGATGTAATAACATGGGTGAATATGAAAATTAAATATAAGGAAGAGCATAATAATAAGGCACTATGAGACATAATAATTCAATATCTTTTTGTAAGAATAAAGGATTAATCCTTGGTCTCTTTTTTCTTTTTCTTATGTTTTTTTCTATAAGCAGTACTTCCTATTTTTATGCGTTTTCTCAGGATAAAGAGGAGCATGAAAAAAGCTCTGAGGTTAAAAGAGACATAACGCAGGAGGGAAAAGAAGCTGCAGAAAAAGCCCCGGGAGAGGGCTTTGCTGAGGATGATTTTAGACCTAAGGTTGAGGAGGAGTCTTATGGCTGGCTTATGCTTAAGACTCTTCTTGTTCTTGGGCTTTTAGCAGTTGGTTTTTATATGTTTTTCAGATTTATACAGCAGAAGTCAGGGATACAACTGTCAGGTCAAAACGTTGTGCAGGTGCTTTCTGTTGTGCCCCTTGGACCAGGGAAAACGCTTCATGTTGTGGATATGGCTGGAAAAGTTTTTCTGCTTGGAGCTTCGGAGAATAATATCAGCCTCCTTACAGAAATAAAGGATAAGGATGAGATAGATAGAATAAGGCTTTTGAGTTCAAGAACAGCCCCTGTTGCAGGAAAGGGTTTTCAGGAATTTCTCACTGAGCAGGTGGGTAAAGCAGTTTCCTTTATTAATCAGAAAAGGGAAGGAAAGGGCAGGGTCTATAAAATGGAAGAGGTATCAGGTGAGGACCTGGATGTCTCATATCTTAATAGTCAAAAAAACAGACTAAAGAAAATGAACGGGTCAAATGAAGATTAAATATTCGCTATTTGCCTATTTGGGGTTTTTTCTTCTAATTCCCGCTGTTCTTGCTGCTCAGGACATTGGCGGGGTAAGGATGCCTATTCCTAAGATTGCCTTTGATATTTCAGAGGCAACAAGCCCAAAAGATGTGGCCCTTAGTCTGCAAATACTTTTTTTGTTATCCATACTTACCCTGGCTCCATCTATAATACTTATGACAACTGCTTTTACCAGGGTGGTTATTGTTCTTGATTTTGTTAAAAGGGCGCTTTCTCTTCAGCAGATGCCTCCTACACAGGTAATTGTGGGGCTTTCTCTTTTTTTGACATTTTTTATTATGGCTCCCACTTTTAGCGAGATGAATGAAAAGGCGCTTCAGCCATATTTACAGGGGAAAATTTCCAATCAGCAGTTTTATGACAAAGGCATTGAGCCTCTTCGCGAGTTTATGTTTAAGCAAACAAGGGAGAAGGATATTGCCCTTTTTATTAAACTGTCTAATATTGAAAAGCCCAAAAATAAAACAGAAGTTCCCACTTACTGCCTTATTCCTGCTTTTATGATAAGCGAACTCAGGATAGCGTTTGAAATAGGGATATATCTTTTTCTCCCTTTTATTGTTATAGATATGGTTATTGCGAGCGCCCTTATGGCAATGGGTATGATAATGCTTCCTCCTGTAATGATCTCTCTTCCTTTTAAACTTATTCTCTTTGTGCTTGTTGACGGGTGGAATCTTTTGATCTATGAGCTGGTAAAATCCTTCAGGTGATGATGGAGATATAAAATGACGGATATAGTGGTAATAAAAATATTAAGAGAGGCTTTGCTCATTATCCTTGTGGTTGCCGCTCCGGTTCTTGGCGTGGGTATGTTTGTGGGGCTTATAGTTTCAATAATTCAAACAACAACATCCATACAGGAACAGACCCTTACTTTTGTTCCTAAGATTATAGCCATATTTTTTGCCATAATATTTTTTGGTCCATGGATGATTCACATGCTGGTAAATTACACGGTTAACCTTTTTATGCTCATTGAAAAGATAGGCGTAGGTTAAAAGGATTTATGCAGTATTTTGTAAATAATTTTCAGGCCTTTCTCCTTGTTCTGGTAAGGGTAAATGCCATGATTATGATAGCCCCATTCTTTTCAAGCGGGGTTATTCCGTTTCGGATGAAGGCTCTTCTTTCGTTTGTGGTGAGCCTGGTTATTTTTCCTGTTATATCAGCAAGCGCCCTGCGGATACCGGAGTCAATGGGATACTATTATCTTCTGGTTATTCAGCAGGTTATAATAGGGGTGCTTATTGGTTTTTTGATGTCAATTATTTTCACAGCTTTTCAGCTTTCAGGACAGTATTTTGCAGTGCAGATAGGTTTTGGTATTAACGAGGTTCTTGACCCTATGGCTCAGGTTTCAGTGCCGCTCATTGGGCAGCTGAAGAACCTTATGGGTATTCTGGTGTTTTTAGCAATAAGCGGGCATCATTTTATGATTGAAGCTGTTTTTAGATCATTTGAACTTGCTCCACTTTTTGGGGTAGGCCCGGCAGCAACAGGGGGGGTATTTAAGCTCCTGGTTCATTCTTTTTCAGGGATGTTTATTATTGCCCTTAAAATGGCGCTTCCTGTTGTTGGTACAATTTTTCTTGTTACAGTAAGTATGGGGGTTTTGGCCAAGGTTGCGCCTCAAATGAATATAATGATGCTTGGTTTCCCTTTTAAGATACTGGTTGCTTTTTTGATTCTTTTAATTTCTGCGCCTCTTATAGTGAGGATTATGCGTGTGGCTATTGAAAGGGGCTTTGATTTGTTGACAGGGATGTTAAGGAATTGGCCGGTATGATAAAGCAAAACGATATATTTTATACGGGCTTTAACGAAGATCCTGAACTTTTCAGGTTTGATCTTCAGCTTTTTGCGGCAGAGGATGAAGGCCGTACTGAAGATCCAACAGAGAAAAAGCTGCGCGAAGAGCGTGACAAGGGTAAGGTTGCTAAAACCCAGGAGCTTGCACAGGCTATAGTTGTTATTACAGGCTGCCTTGTTATATTTATTTTCAGCTCCTGGATATATGATTCTTTAGCAGGAATAACAACACACTACCTTACCGGCTTTGCCGGAAAGAGCGTGACAATGAGGAATATACGTTTTGAATTCTTTACGCTCATATTTGAAGGAGGTAAAATTCTTCTTCCACTTTTTGGAGCTGTTTTTGTATGCGCTATTGTGGCGGAAGTATCCCAGGTTGGTTTTCAGATATCAACTCATCCTTTAAAGTTTGACTGGAGCAAAATTAAGCTGGGCCCTAATGCTATTCTGAAAAAGATTTTATTCTCCAAGCAGGTGGCGATGAATCTTTTTAAGTCAATATTTAAGGTTCTGGTAATAGGATTTGTATCCTATCTTATTATATCCGCTGATTTTGATGATCTTATGAGGCTTCCTGATGTATCGCTTCAGCTTGCAGTGAAGCTTGTCATGATTTCAGCATTGAAAATAGTTGTCTGGAGTTCTGTGTTTCTTCTTATACTGGCAGTGCCGGATTATTTTTTTCAGAAACATGAATTTATAGAATCTTTAAAAATGAAGAAGGAAGAAGTCAAAGAGGAATTAAAAGAAACAATGGGCGATCCCCATGTCAGGGCAAAGATGCGGGAAATGCAGAGGGAAATTGTATTGAGAAACATGATTAGCGAGGTTCCAAAGGCTGATGTAATTGTAACAAACCCTACTCATTATGCTGTGGCTCTTAAATATGATGTCCAGATAATGGATGCGCCTGTAGTAATTGCAAAGGGTGTGGATAGTATGGCATTGAAAATAAGGGAGATTGCCAGACAGAATTCAATTGAAATGATAGAGAACCGTCCCCTTGCAAGGGAATTGTATAATCGTATGGATATAGGGGACATAATTCCTGAGGATCTTTTTAAGGCAGTTTCATTTATTTACGCGGAGCTTTATAAAAGAGAGAATAAATTAAAAAAGGTTGTATAGGCCAGGAGCGTATTGATGGCAGCAGGATTTTCATTAACGCCGGGTCAAAGGGCCTGGATGCAAAAGGGCGATATTCTTATGGGAATAGGCGTTATTTCCATAGTAATGATGCTTATTATTCCTTTGCCTACATTTATTCTCGATTTTCTTATGGCGGTAAGTATTCTTGTGGGGCTTCTTATTCTTATGATCGTAATGTTTGTTCACCGATCATTCGATTTCTCGGTTTTCCCTTCTCTTTTGCTTGTTTCAACAGTGTTCCGCCTTGCTCTTAATGTTTCATCTACGCGCCTTATTCTTTTGCAGGGGGCATCCTTTGACGGGAAGATTGTAAGGACTTTTGGCGATTTTGTTGTGGGCGGGAATTATGTAGTAGGATTCATTATATTTGTTGTTCTGGTGGCTGTGCAATTTGTTGTAATCACAAAGGGAGCAACCAGAACAGCTGAAGTTGCCGCGCGATTTACATTGGATGCGATGCCTGGCAAGCAGATGAGTATAGATTCTGATCTGTCCAACGGGCTTATAACCGAAACTGAAGCAAGAACAAGGCGCGAAGAAATAAGAAAGGAAGCTGACTTTTACGGGGCAATGGATGGAGCTTCCAAGTTTGTTCAGGGTGATGTTAAGGTTGGTATTGTAATTACTTTAGTCAATATTATAGGCGGATTCATAATAGGAATGGTTCAAAGAGGCGAGCCTTTTGAACTGGCTGTGCGTACATATACGCTTTTAAGTATAGGTGATGGCCTTGTAAGTCAGATTCCTTCGCTCCTTATAACAACAGCTACAGGTATTATTGTAACAAGAGCTGCTTCAAATGAAAACCTTGGGGATCAGCTTGGTGCGCAGCTTGGCTCCCAGCCCAGGGCTCTGTATATTACAGCAGGCGCTCTTGGTGTCGCAATTCTTATTCCGGGTTTTCCTAAAATTCCTCTTATTCTTCTTTCAGCAGGAATGGCTTCCCTGGCTTATTTTTTAACACAAGCCCAGGATGAGGCAAAGGAACATGAAGCAATTGAAGCAAAAGAAGCTTCTGTTAAGGACTCAAAGCCGGAATCTGTTTTACCCCTTATTCAGGTTGATCCTCTGGAGGTGGAAATAGGTTATAATCTCATTCCCCTTGTTGATCCTGAACAGGGCGGAACCCTTCTTGACCGGATAACAAACATAAGACGAAGAAGCGCCCTTGATATGGGGCTTATTGTTCCGCCTATAAGGATTAGGGATAATATGGAGCTTGAACCTGAGGTATATTCCATATTAATCAAGGGTGTTGAGGTGGCAACAGGGGCGCTTCAGGTAGGCAAGCTCATGGCAATGGATTCTGGCGACATCAAGGAAAAAATTGATGGCGTTGAGTTTATAGAACCGGTTTTTAATCTCAATGCTATATGGATAGAACCGGATAACAGGGATTATGCGGAGAGCAAGGGCTATACTGTCGTGGATTGCCCTACAATTGTGGCTACTCATCTTACTGAAATAATAAAAAGACACGCGGATGAAATCCTTGGCAGAGAGGAAGTACAAAAACTTATTAATAATATAAAAAATGATTATCCTGCCGTTGTGAAGGAAATTGACGAAAAAATGAAGCTTGGAGAAATACAGAAGGTTTTACAAAATCTTTTACGGGAAAGGGTTTCTATCCGGAATATGGTTACTATTCTGGAAACCCTGGCCACGTATGCTGATTATACCAGGGAACCCGGAGTTTTAACCGAGTATGTCAGGGCTGCTCTTTCAAGGCAGATAACAGGAGCCTATCTTGCTGAAGACAATGTACTCTCAGTAATAACTGTTGATCCGGAAATCGAAAACATTATAAGAGAATCTATCCATGAAGATCCGGTTGAAGGTCGAATAGCGGGTATGGATCCTGATACTCATGGAATTATTATTACTTCATTGCTTGAAGCTTATCAGAGAGCAAGTAAAATGGGCTTTACTCCGGTATACCTTGTATCTCCTCAGATAAGGAGTGTCATGTTTGCACTTCTTGAAAGGGAAGTTCAGGCTCCGGTTGTGCTTGCTTATAATGAAATAAGTAAAAATGTAAAGGTTAATGTGGTTGTATCAGCGTTAGTACCAAACGCAGCATAGCATTGTAGTATTGATTGATATGATTTAAGAATATATAATAAAATTACAGGAGACTGGTAATGAAATATCTTAAAATTACTGCTGATAATTATAATGAGGCTATGAAGAAGCTTAGAATGGAACATGGTGATGAGGCGATTCCTATTAGTCATAAATATGTAAAACAGGGCGGATTTTTTAAATCAAAGATTCTGGGAAAAGAGGTTGTGGAATTAACAGCTGCTGTAAAGGAAAAAAGACCTTTCCCTGGTGTTGGTCAGCCTAAAAAAAGCAGCACCATTGATTTTACTATTGGCGATAGCAATGAAAAAACAAGGCTTGGCAAGGTGCAGGAGATTCTGGAAAGGGCTTCCGGAGTAAAGGATGATTTTAGTATGGACTCAATTAATAAATCCATTGATTCTCTTAACAGCAGTTTGGGCAGCTTTAAAAAGGCGGAAATTGTTGATGAGATTCCGGTTCCAGAGGAAGATTTTAAAAAAGTATCCAGGCAGGAAGGAAATTCTTTATCAGGAAACTTGCAAGGGGCTGAATCTGCCCTTGTTAAAAATATTGAACGGGAAGTAAATGATATAAAAAGTGCCCTTAACAGACTTCTTGAAGGGCAAAAACAGTCTGCTTTAAACGGGACAGCGTCATGTGCTGAGGACTTGGTGATGAATCCTTACAGAGAGATCTTAAGAGAAAATGATTTTGATCCTGAAGAGAGTGAAATAATGATAAGGGAAGTTCGAAACAGCATAAGTAGAGAGGATCTTAAGGATAAATATAAAATTGAAAAAAGCTTTAAGGATATACTTAAAAACAAAATATTAACATCAGGCCCCATAAAGAAAGGTAACAGGAAAAAAATTATAATGTTTGTTGGCCCAACAGGTGTGGGGAAAACAACCACCATTGCAAAACTGGGTGCTATTCATTCCCTTAGAGAGGGGAATAAGGTTACTTTTATTACCATTGATAACTATAGAATAGCTGCTACAGAACAGCTTAAAAAATATGCTGAAATAATGAAGATACCTGTTCATGTTATAAGTGATCAGAAAAATTTTAGAGATATTATAGCCAGGGAAAAATCGGATATTATCCTTGTTGATACTTCTGGAAGAAGCCATAACAATGAATTAAAAATTGCTGAAATAAAAAGTTTTGCAGAAACAGTGGAGTATGACTTTGAAAAGGTACTTTGTGTAAGTGCTAATACAAAAAAAAGAGACCTTAATGAAATATTCAAAGCATTTGGTGTAATGCAGTTTGATAGTGTGATAATTACTAAAGTTGATGAAACTTCTTTTATCGGGAATGTAATCAATATTGCCGATAAGTATAATAAGCCCATATCATATTTTACAGATGGGCAGGAAGTTCCTAATGATATCCATGTTGCAGATCCTGAAGAGATCGCTGATATGATGATAGGTACTTCAGCTGAATAATACCCAGGAGGTCCTCCGTGGATCAGGCAGCTAATCTCAGAAGGCTGGTTTTGCAAAAGGATGATAGAAGTTCATCTAAAACCAGGATAATTGTTATTACAAGTGGAAAAGGGGGTGTGGGCAAAACAAGCTTTGCTGTAAGTCTGTCCATTGCCCTTGCCCAGGATGGAAAATCTGTTACAATGATTGATGCGGACCTGGGCCTTGCTAATATAAATGTAATTCTGGGTATAATACCCAAGTATAATTTATATCATGTTATTAAGGGGAAAAAGAAACTCAGGGATATTATAATTGAGGTACCTGAAGGTATTAAGATTATAGCAGGAGCATCAGGTTTTCATCAGCTTGCTAATCTTGAAACAAAGCAGAGAGAGGATTTTATTACATCTTTATCTGAATTGGCAAATGATGATTATCTTATTATTGATACAGGTGCTGGAATATCACATAATGTAATGAGCTTTATTTTAGCATCTGATGAAATAATTGTGGTTACAACGCCTGAGCCTACTGCAATTACGGATGCCTATGGAATTATTAAAACAATAGCTTCTCACAATAATGAAAAGCAGATAAAACTGGTAGTAAACAGAGCAGAATCTGTTACTGAAGGGCAAAGGGTTGCACAAAGGGTAATAAATATAGCAGGGCAATTTTTAAATGTAAAGGTTGAAAACCTTGGATTTGTTTATGAAGATTCATATGTGCCCAAGTCAGTTAGAAACCAGAAACCCTTTATAGTGGGCTATCCTAAAAGTAAGGCTTCAGGGTGTGTGAAAGTTATTGCTGATAGAATTAATAATAAAGAAATTGACTTTGAAAAAAGCGGTGGAGTTACTAATTTTGTAAGAAATCTCATAGGTCATTTTAATGTAGACAATGAATAAAAGAAAAAAGCTTGATTTGTTTTTATATTCTTATTTAATTTATAGTGCATAAAGGAGTATTCCTGTAATAAAATGTTAAAGCTTAAAGGACTTGGTATAGAGATAAAATCGGGACTGTTTTTTGCTGTTGTGGGATTTTTATTTTCCTTTATTACCGGATTTGTTGCAGGGATTAGTTTCTCAGTTGTGATTTTAAGATCTGTGATTACTGCGTTGATATTTAGCTTTTTAGGCTATGTAGCAGTTATAATTATTAGAAAGTATGTGCCTGAAATATACGAAATGTTTTTTATGCAGGAAGATTCTGCCCAGGAAGAGGCCACTGAGCAGAGGGCTGAGAATGGAGATGGTTTTACCAGGGCTGATGAAATCATTGAATCTGCAGAGGAATCCGGGGATAATTCCGGATTCAGAGGATTGGATGATCAGTCATATGAAAGGTTAACATCTGTACAGAATCAGGAGCTTGACAGTGATCTCAATATTTCAGCAGGTAAAATGGGTAATCATATAATAATTCAGGATCAGTTTAATGGATATGAACCAAAGCTTATGGCAGATGCTGTGCGAACAATGATGAGTAAAGATAAAGAATAATTTTCCGGGAATGTGTTTATGGATAATAAAAAATTTAAAGAGTATGAGTCTATAGAAGAGGAAAAACTCTGGGATAAGTTTAGCAAAGACAATGACCAGGGGATCCGCGATTATTTCGTGATAAAATATGCTCCGCTTGTTAAATACGTTGCCGGGAAAGTATCCATGGGAATGCCTCAAAATATTGAGTTCGAAGATCTTGTATCCTATGGTATTTTTGGTCTCCTTGACGCTATAGGAAAATTTGACCCTGCCAGAGGAATAAAATTTAAAACCTATGCAATGACCAGAATCAGGGGCTCCATTTTTGATGAGCTTCGTTCCATTGACTGGATTCCAAGATCAATAAGACAAAAAGCAAAACAGATAGAGCAGATAATTGCAGAGCTGGAAAATAAGCTTGGAAGAACAGTTGAAGATGATGAAATTGCCAAAGAGCTTGGTATTTCAAGTGGGGAGTTCCAATCATTGCTTAATAAGTTAAGCGGCACATCCATGATTTCTTTAAATGATATCTGGTATCTGGGTGATGAGAGTGATGAAATGTCTATTCTTGAAACACTCGAAGCCCCTGATAGTATGAATCCTGATATCCTGATTGAAAAAGAGGAAATTAAAGATCACATAATTGATGCTATCCGGAAACTGCCGGATAAAGAGAAGAAAGTTATAGTTCTTTATTATTATGAAGATTTAACACTGAAAGAGATTGGTGAAGTGCTTGAGGTTACTGAAAGCAGGGTTTCTCAGCTTCATACCAAGGCTATTATGAGGCTTAGAGGACGTCTGGGAAGGATTAAATCCACAATCGTTGGTTAATATGACTACTTTAAAAGATCTTTTTATAGAACTCGAAAACGAAAATCCTGTGTTTGACAGCAATTCTATTGAAGTATTTGCTGATTCTGTTAACCAGGCACTTGAATTAGCTGCGGAAGAGCTCAATGTTGATGTTTTTTCCCTGGATTACGAAATTGTTGAAAAAGGAACCAGTGGTTTTTTTGGAATAGGGCGCCAGCCCTACAGGGTAATTGTAACCCCTCTTAAGCTTTCCAGTGACTCACTCAATCTTGATGAATTTGAAATGAAACTTGGCGGAGTTTCTACACCAGGTGCTTATCTTGATGAAAGCAGGGACGTTGATGGTTCATTTAAAATCCGCGTTACTAAATCCGGAATATGGCTTACCGTTAATCCACAAAAAGGAGCTGGTGCTAAAGTAAAGACTTCATCTGTTGAAATGAAATGCCGTGAAATGCGTATCGGCCAGTTTGATATGAAAGTCATAGAAAAAGCAGTAAAAAAATCAAATGGCGAAAAAGTGAAAATCGGTGAGTGGGTGCCTAATATGAATTATGATGGCACTATGCGCATAGAGGTTACAGAAGATGAGATGCGGGCCTTTGTTCATTTTAGTACTCCCAAGTATTGTGGAAGACACATAGATTATGATGAGGTTCTTGAGGGCTTGCGTACTTCAGGTGTTGTTACTGGTATAAGAGAAGAGGCTATTACAGCTTATCTTGAAGAGATGAATTATAAAAAAGCACTTCTTGCAGCACAGGGGCAGGAGCCAAGAGATGGCAATGATGCCTATATAGACTATAAGGTGAGAATAGATAAGTCTGAAATCCACTTTGAAGAGGATGAGTCAGGAAAAGTTGATTTTAAAAATCTGGAACTGCTTGAAAATGTAGTGGCAGGTCAGCTGCTTGCTGTTAAGGTTCCTGCAGAAGAGGGCATCCCTGGTAGAACAGTAACAAACAGGGTGCTTCCTGCAAAAACAGGAAGAGATGTAGCTATTAGATATGGTAAGGGGACAATACTTGGTGAGGATGGCATTGAGCTTACTGCGGAAATAAACGGTCAGGTTGTTTATAAACTTGGCAGACTTGCAGTTGAGCCTATTTTTATTGTTAATGGTGATGTTTCTCTTGAAACAGGGAATATTGTTTTTCTTGGTTCTGTGATAATTCAGGGCAGTGTTCAGGATAATTTTGAAGTAAAAGCCGCAGGAAATATTGAGATTAAAGGAACTGTTCAAAAGGCATATATAGAAGCAGAAGGGGATATCGTTATACATCAGGGAATTTCAGGCAAGGATGAAGCCAGGGTTGAATCAACAGGAGGATCTGTATTTGCCAAATTCTGCCAGAATTCAAATGTTATAGCTGAGAAAAATGTTGTTATACCTGAAGGAATTCTACACTCCAGGGTTGATGCAGGTGAAAATCTTTTTTCTATTGGCAGGAGGGCCAGGATTGCAGGTGGAGTTATAAGGGCTGGTGATGAGGTAAACACCAGATTTCTTGGAGCAGAAGGTGCTACGCGTACGGAAATTAGAGTAGGTATTAATCCTAAAATTCTTCAGCAGATGGATGACTTAAACAGTATCAGGGATGAGGCGGAAACTGAGCTCACTACTTTGAGGCTTGATATTAAAACCCTTACAACACAAAAGAGAAATGCAGGAAAGCTTTCCCCTGAACGTGAAAAAATGTTATCTGATATAACTGCAAGGGAAGAAAAGCTTTCTGAACGATCTGCAGAAGTTAACACAGAGCTTGAAGAGCTTCATTCTTATATGGGAATGCTGGAAAAGAAGGGGAAGGTTTGTGCAGAAAAGGTTGCTTATCCTGGAGTTGAGGTTTATATTAAGGATAAGGATTTTAAAATCAGGGATGAATATAAACATGTTAAGTTTTCATTACAGGGCGATGAAATTCATATTTCCGATTATGAGCCTCCTGTAATTCCGGAAGGAAGTCAGCGGATTACTACTTTGGTAAGGAGAAGATAAAGGGAAGGAGTTATCTACTATGGCAATTACACCTATAGATGTTCAGGTAAACATGGCGCAAATGCTGGAAGTTGGAAAAAGTGAACATGCAAAGCAGGGAGCTATTGCAGAGCAGCAACAGCTTTTACATAAGGAGTCTAGTGATAAGTCCAATCAGGTTGGGAAAAGACTTGAAGAAATGAGAGAGGGTGAAAAAACTGCTATCAGAGATGAAGATAAAAAAGGTGATAACAGAGAGAGAAGCAGCAGTGGGAAAGAAAAAAAAGAATCTTCTGAAAAATCCAGGAAGATGATTGATGAAAGAATGGGAAATATTATTGATATTTTTAAATAATTTAATATGATATTTGCTTTTATAGGATGAGACATAATAAAGGGTGCGAATATGGATATTTTTTTTATGATTCTCTTTAACCTGTTTACCGGTTCTGTAATTTATCTAATCTTAAGTCTTAAAATTGAAAGGACTTCATCAACCTTTCAGGAGAAAAGGCTTAGAAAGGAAATGGATGAGATAATGACAGAATTTAATGCTGCTACTGAAAGAAATATAAGTCTATTGGAAAACAAAATAGAATTAGTAAAGAGAATTGCCGGTGAGAATGGAATTATTAAAAATTTTGATTATACAGTAAAAGATGAAGTTTTTGAAAATAATCAAAAAAATATAAATACTGCATATATAAAAGATTTATCTCTTTCTGATAATAAAAAAATAGAAAAAAATTTTAATATACCAAATGAGGTTTCTGTAAAAGGTAACGATTTGAGATTTCTCCATAATTTGATTGATAAATTACCCTTCATTAAAAAAGATGTTGAAAATATAGAGTTGAAAAAATTTGATACAGTTTTAATGAATGAGTCAGTAGAATACAGTATTGAAAAGGACTTGGTCAGAGGGAGTGTTTTTGACCTTAAGGCTGATGAGGATATTTATCCTGATTTGACAGAGGAAGAGGAGGAAGGTATTGAGGAACTCTTTCAGAATGCAGAGGATAAGTATGGTTTATTGTGCAATCTTCACATTAAAGGTTATAGCATTGAAGAGCTTTCCAGGTTTTCCGGTATTCCTGTTGGGGAAGTAAAGTTAATTATCAGCCTTAATATCTGATTAGTTTAAAAAAATGGCTCTATTTATTAAAATCAGCTTCTGAATCTATGGGTTTTTATACATAAAAAATGAAGATCTTGAAAATTTTTTAAGGTTAATATAAATGGAATTGAATATCAAAAGGCTTACAGAAGAGGAGTTTAAAAATTTTTCTACCTTGATTCATAATGAAAGTGGCATTTACATGAAAGATAGCAAATTAACTCTTCTTTCAAATCGATTAAGAAAAAGGCTCAATGCCTTATCATTAACAGAGTTTAGTGATTATTATAATTATCTACAGAAGCTTGCAGGTGAAGCTAAAAAAAAAGAGTATGAAGAGCTGCTTGATGTTGTTTCAACAAATGAAACATATTTTTTCAGAAACGAAAGACAGTTTGAGGCTTTCTCAGATTATTGTCTTCCGGAAATTGCTAAAAATAAAAAGAATAAAAAACTAAGAATATGGAGCGCTGCATGTTCAACTGGTGAAGAGCCATATACTCTGGCTATTTGTGTTCTGGAGAATATGAGGTATTTTACAGGTTGGGAGATCGAAATAATTGCAACTGATTTAGCTCCTTCTGTTCTTGATTTTGCAAAAGATGGATTGTATTCAGGAAGAAGAATTGAAAAGGTGCCACCCCAATTCCTTAAAAAATATTTTACTATTGAAGACAAAGATAAGGGTGTGTATGCAGTAAAGGATGAATTAAGGAAAATGGTTGATTTCTATTATCATAATTTTTTTAAAAGCCCTTTTCCTACAGATATAGATGTAATTTTTTGTCGAAATGTTATGATCTATTTTGATAAAAATCATCAGACAAGATTGATAGCAGATTTTTATAATTCTATAAATCAGGATGGTTATCTTTTTATTGGACATTCTGAAACACTACATTCAATATCAGATGATTTTGTGTATAAAAAAATTCTTGAATCTCCTATTTATATTC
>CAZYPA010000011.1:0-39015 GCA_964649175.1 uncultured Leptospirales bacterium
ATATTATTGCAATTACCGGAACTGATGGTAAAACAACTACAACTGAATTGACTGGTCATATTTTTAAGGAGCTGGGATTTAAAACCTTTCTGGGAGGAAATATAGGCATACCTCTCATTTCCCTGGCTGAAAAAACAGATGATGATTCAATTACAGTTGTTGAACTTTCATCTTTCCAGCTTGAAACAGTCGATACATTCAAGCCTCATGTTTCCGCAATACTAAATGTTACACCAGATCATCTGGACAGATATGAAAGTATTGCATCATACTTTGAAGCGAAAAAAAGAATATTCATGAATTACGGTAAAGATGAATATTTTATTTATAATAGAGAGAGTGATCTTCTTTTATCAAAGGCAGAGAGTTTTCCCAAAAAGAGCTTTTGCTTTTCATCATCGCCTTCAGGTACTTTCTGTGACTCCTATTTAAAGGAAGGAATAATATATCTTAACATTGATAATAATCCTGTTCCTGTAGTTGAAGAGAGTAAGATGCAGATTTTGGGAATCCATAATATGGAAAACACCATGGCTGCACTTCTCATGACTGTGTTTCTTTTAAAAAAAATTGGTATTACTCCTGACCTGGAAGCAATTACTGAAGCGTGTTATTCCTTTAAAGGGCTTGAACATAGAATGGAGTTTGCAGGCGAGTTTCAGGACAGGATATTTATAAATGATTCAAAGGCAACAACCATTGGTGCAGTGGGAATGGCTGTTAAGAGCATTAAAAATAATGGTGTTTTAATTCTTGGAGGCCGTACAAAGGGTGATGATTATTCCAGGCTTAGAAGTGTTATCAATGAAAAGGTAAGAGCTCTTGTGCTTATTGGAGAATCCAGCGATGAATTTGAAAAGATATTTCATGGATTTAATATTGTAAAAGCAAAGGGTATTGATGATGCGGTTGTTAAATCCATGGCCCTTTCTAAAAAAGGGGATATGATACTTTTGTCTCCTGCATGCGCTTCTTTTGATATGTTTAAAAATTATGAAGAAAGGGGAAATGCTTTTAAAAAGTCTGTAAAAAAAATAATTAATGGGGAACTCTCTTGGATCTGAAAACTGTCATAGACACAAGAAGACGGGGCGAACCGGACCTGGTCCTTTTTGTCACTGTTTTTGTTCTTGCTGGCATTGGTGTTGCAACCTGCTACAGTGCAAGTGCGGTTTATGCCCATAAAACTTTTGGGGATTCCTTTTATTTTTTGAAAAAGCAAATGCTGTGGTTTGTTGCAGGTTTTGCAGCGCTTCTTTTTTTTCAGGCAATAGATTATAGAAATTATATAAAGCATACAAAGATTATGCTTTTAGCATCAATTGTCCTTCTTGTAGTTGTTCTTATTCCAGGGGTAGGACATAGTGTAAAAGGCTCATCAAGATGGCTTGGCTTTTCTTTTCTGACTGTGCAGCCTTCAGAATTTGTTAAAATATGCGTTGTCATATATCTTGTTAAAATTTTTTCATCTGAAACAAAAGAGAACCATCTGGTTCAACTGCTTATTCCAATGATAATAATTGCTTTAATGTTTATTCTTGTAATGCTTCAGCCCGATTTTGGGACAGCAATGGATCTTCTGGTAGTTTCAATATTTATTCTTTTTGCTTCCGGGTTTCCTTTGTTCTATATGTTCTTTCTCTTTTTAACAAGTATTCCCATGTTCTATCTGCTTATTTATCAGGTTTCATACAGAAGGGAAAGAATTATGGCCTTTATAGATCCATGGTACGACAGATATGGAATAGGTTATCATATTATTCAGTCTTTTACAGCTTTTAAAAAGGGAGGTCTTTTGGGAGTGGGACTTGGTTTTGGCACTCAAAAACTTGCGCGCTTACCTGAACCTCATACTGATTTTGTCTATGCTGTTATTGCGGAAGAGGCGGGATTGATCGGAACAGTTCTTATTGCAATTATTTTTTGTTTCTTTTTTTACAGGGGTGTGCGCATAGCAGTGGGCGCTCCTGATGATTTTGGTAAATTGCTTGCACTGGGTTTGAGCCTTCTTATTGTGGTTCAGGCTTTTATGAATATAGGGGTTGTAACAGGTTCGCTCCCTACAACCGGTATCCCCTTACCTTTTATAAGCTATGGCGGATCGTCACTTCTTACCTGCATGATAGCATCTGGTATCCTTTTGAATATTTCAAGATACAGGGATGCTGCTTTTAGGGAAGTTCAAATTGAAGAGGTCTGGAATAATGAGTAAAAATATACTAATAGTGGGTGGGGGCACTGGCGGGCACATAAATCCTGGAATAGCCTTATATGAAAAGTTCGGGGAGGAAGATGTGTTAAGGCCTTTTTTCCTTACAGGTAAAAATGATCTTCGTTTTGCCTCTATTGCAGATGTTGACCAGGACACTCTGTTTACATATAGCGCTCCTGCTCTTACTAAAAATTTTTTAAAGTTTCCTTTTTTTGTGCTGAAGTTTATTGGTTCAATTTTAAAGGCTTTGAGAATTATAAGGAAGCTGAATATAGAGGGTTTGGTTGGAATGGGGGGTTATGCATCTGCTCCTGCTTTAATAGCAGCAAAAATAAGGAAAGTCCCAATTTTTTTATGTGAGCAGAATACTGTGCCAGGCAGGGTAACTATAGTTTTTGAAAAACATTGTGAACTGGTTTTTGGAACTTTTGAGGAATCTGTTGCATATCTAAAGTTTAAGGATAAATTCATTCGTTGCGGTAATCCTATAAGGAATAATGTTCTTTTGAGTGTTCCCAAAAATGAGGCAAAAAAAGCTTTTAATTTAGGCCATTGCGAAAAAATTATACTTGTTATAGGTGGAAGCCAGGGCGCTCTCAAGCTGAATGAGCTGGTATTCGGATTAAAGAAACAGTATCCTGGTGACTTTAAAAATATTGGAATAATATGGAGTACAGGGGATTTCTCATTTGATAAGTACAGGGAGAGAATACAAAATGAAATTGAAGCAGGTTCAATTTTCCTCTCACCCTATATTAAAAAGGTAGGAAAGGCATATAATGCCTGTGATGTGGCCTTATCAAGATCAGGTTCAGGAGTTATGATGGAGCTTGCAGCAGCAGGTGTGCCTTCTGTTTTAATCCCATATCCCTTTGCAGCAATGGATCATCAAAATAAAAATGCAGATTCTTTTGTGAAAGCAGGTGCAGCTGTGAAAATAATGAATGAAGATGCTGTTCCTGAAAAAGTGGCACCTGCTCTTTTTGATCTGCTTAATTCTTCCAAAAAACTTAAGCTTATGTCAGAGAATGCACACAAAATTGCCATGCCTGATTCAGCAGATATAATTGCTTCAAAGATTAATGAAATTTTAAAAAGCAGGAGTTGCTGAGTTGTTTAGACATTCTAAAAAAATGCATTTCATAGGGATTGGCGGCATAGGCATGAGCGGAATTGCCGAGATTCTTGTTAATCTGGGATACGAGGTTTCCGGGTCTGATCTTAAAGATTCGGAGCAGACTAAAAGGCTGGAGTCAATGGGTGTAAAGGTGTGCATTGGCCACTTCCCTTCAAACATCCAGAATTATCATGTTGTGATTACATCAAGTGCAATAGACCATACTAACCCTGAAATTATAGAAGCGCAGAAAAGAAAAATACCAATTATACATAGATCGGAAATGCTGGCTGAGCTTGTACGTCTTAAACATGGAATAGGTATAGCTGGTACACATGGTAAAACCACCACCTCTTCCATGCTTGCTTCAGTGCTTAATGATGCGGGTATAAATCCAACTGCAATAATCGGAGGAAAGGTTCTTAACTTTGGATCAAACGCCCGTGCAGGTGAGGGCAAGTATATTGTTTTTGAAGCAGATGAATCAGATGGTACTTTTTTAAATCTTCTTCCAAGCATTGGGATTGTAACCAATATTGATGCAGATCACCTTGATTATTACAAATATTTTGAAGGGCTAAAGGATGCTTTTCTTTCCTATATAAATCATATTCCATTTTACGGCTATTCTGTTCTTTGCATTGATGATACTGTTATACGGGAAATGCTTTCCAAAATTGAAAGGCCCTATTATACCTATGGCTTTAGTGAAGATGCTGATTTTACTGCCTATGATGTTAAAAGGGATAATGGCTTCACCTGTTTTTCATGCAGCTATAAAGGTAACAAGGTGGGGGATTTTCGGTTGTCTCTTCTTGGAAATCATAATGTGAGCAATGCCCTTGCTGTAATTGCAGTTGCACTTGAGCTTGGAGTTTCCTATGAGGCTTTGCGCAATGGACTGGAGAATTTCAGGGGAGTTGGCAGGCGTCTGGAAAAAATAGGTGAGAAAAATGGAATTTGTTTTTATGATGATTACGGGCATCATCCCACTGAAATAAAAGCTACTCTGGCAGCGTTAAAAAACCTTGACCGAAGAATTTTGGTGATTTTTCAGCCACACCGATATTCCAGAACCAGGCTTTTGTCAGAGGAATTTGGACAGGCCTTTGTCAATGCTGACAAAGTGTTTTTTACAGAGATATATCCTGCAGGAGAGGAGCCTGTTGCAGGGGTATCATCTGACCTGATTAATAAAGCTATGATAAAGCACGAAGGAAGAGAGGCTGTAATTATAGAAAAATTTGAAGATATTCCATTTGCAGTTAAGCCATATTTGAAACAGGGGGATATTGTATTAACCCTTGGAGCAGGGGATGTTTATAAGGCTTGTCAGATGATCATTGATAGCTTATAGCAGGTTTATATGAAAAGGATAATGACATTATTACTTTTTATTTTTTTAACAACAGCGGTTTATAGTGAAGATGTTATTACTGTTGCCAGGGTGGAGATACGTGGACTTGTGAACCTTGACAGGTTTGATATAATGAAAGAAGTACGAAGCGGGGTTCAGGATAAGCAAATACTTATTGATGTTGAATCTCTTAAAAGGGAACTTGATAAAAATATTTTAGTAAAGGATTACAGGCTTACAGGAGAGCAGGATTCGCTAATAATAACTGTTGTTGAAAAGTATCCGGTTTTTAACCTGGTCCTGATTGATGAAAAACAAAGCGTTCCCTATCTTGTTGACAGAGAAATAAATATTCTTGATTCAAGGCGTTTTTTTAAAACAGATATGCCGATAATAATAGCAGAAAGGGCGCTTTTTGAAACTGGTGATGGGAAGGATATAACTGCAGGAATAATAAGCAGGCTTATGAGCGTTAAAAAAGAAAAGCCCTTTTTGCTGGGTGAACTTGCTGAGATTTCCATTTATTCAGCAGACAGGATTTATGTTACAATGAAAAACAGGAGAACTTTATTTGTATTGGAGAATGATTATTCCGGTTTTCTAAAGCTTGAAAAAACAGCGGCTTTTCTTGATAAAAGGGGTAATTATCCCCAGAGCATTGATTTACGGGATAATACAGTCCTGGTTAGGTAAAAAAAGGGGTTTATATATGGAAGA
Source organism: uncultured Leptospirales bacterium (assembly GCA_964649175.1). Lineage (GTDB taxonomy): Bacteria > Spirochaetota > UBA4802 > UBA4802 > UBA5550 > JBBAGC01. The sequence goes on from CAZYPA010000011.1 coordinate 5,404, forward strand.
GATTATTGTTGGTGTGGACATTGGAACAACGAAAACCTGCGCGGTTATTGGATATCTAAATGAAAATAATCAGGTGGAAGTTGCTGGTGTGGGCACAGCGCCTTCAAGAGGACTTAAAAATGGAATAATAGTCAATATAGATAATACTGCTGCTGCTATAGTAAAAGCTGTTGAGGATGCTGAACTTATGGCCGGATATGATGTAAGTTCAGTTTTTGTCGGAATAAGTGGTCAGCATGTAAAGGGTGAGAACTCCAAGGGTGTTGTTGCCATAGCTAACAGAAACAGGACCATAACATCCCTTGAAGTGAAGCGCGTAATTGAAGCAGCCCAGGCAATAGTAATTCCGGTTGATAGGGAAATACTCCATGTTCTTTCAAAGGAGTTTGCTGTAGATGATCAAACAGGTATAAAGGATCCTGTTGGGATGAGCGGAGTAAGGCTTGAAGCCGAGGTGCATATAATTACTGCTGCAACAACAAGTATTCAGAATATGATTAAGTCAGTCGGGAAAGCCGGGTTCCAACACAGGGATGTGGTTTTTAATCCTCTTGCTTCAGCTGAGGCAGTAATTGCCCGGGATGAAAGAGAGCTGGGTGTTGCTATTGTTGATATTGGAGGGGGTACAACAGACATTGTTGTGTTTATGGAAGGAGGAGTTGCCTATTCAGGTGTTCTTCCTGTTGGGAGTATTCATATAACAAATGATATATCTATAGGTTTGCGTACATCAATAGAATCAGCAGAAATGATTAAGAAAAAATATGGATGCGCTGATTTGAGTCTGGTTGATCCATCGGAAATGGTTGAAGTTCCTTCAGTTGGAGGTCGTGCTCCTCGAAGGCTTTTCAGGCAGGAGCTGACGCAGATTATTCAGCCCAGGGTTAGTGAAATTATGGAGATGATAGATCTTGAGCTGGTTAAAAGTGGTAAAAAAGATATGCTTGCTGCTGGTGTAGTTTTAACAGGTGGTGGAGCAATGATTGATGGATGTGTTGAGGCAGCAGAAAGGGTTTTTAATATGCCTGTGCGTATTGGCATGCCTGGTGAAATAGTGGGCCTCAAGGATGTGGTGTCAACACCTCAGTATGCTAATGGGGTGGGTCTTCTCAAGTATGGTATTAAGATGAGCAGGTTTCGAGGGCAGGGAAAGTTTAATAAGGGCAAAGTTAGTTTTGCAGATAAGATTAAGAAACTTTTTGAGGATTATTTGTAATTTTTTTATGCAAATAGGTAATACTTATAAAAGTGGTTTGACAGATTAGATTAATTATTTTTAATATAAATAATTAATTAGTTATTATTTATATTTATTTCATTTAATTAATTTAATTTCTAATGAGACATAATAAAAGTAAATTTAAGCATACTTCGATGGGAGGGTATATGTTCAAATTAGAAGAAGAAAAGCCTATGACAACGATTATTAAGGTTATTGGTGTTGGGGGAGCTGGTACCAATGCTGTTAACCGTATGATCGCCACCGGTATGGAAGGAGTTGAATTTATTGTGGCTAATACTGATGCTCAGCAATTGAGGGAAAGTCTTGCTACAGAAAGAATTCAGTTAGGTACAAAGCTGACACGGGGACTTGGTGCCGGAGCCAATCCTGAAATAGGACGTGAAGCAGCTAATGAAGACAGAGACAAGATTCAAAAGATTTTAAAAGGCGCAGACATGATTTTTATCACCTCCGGTATGGGTGGTGGTACTGGTACAGGCGCAGCACCAGTTGTTGCTGAAATTGCAAAAGAGGCTGGAGCCCTTGTTGTTGGTGTGGTTACAAAGCCCTTTAAAGTAGAGGGAAAGCGGAGAATGAACCAGGCTGAAGAAGGCATAAAAAACATGAAGGAGAAGGTGGATACACTTATTACTATCCCCAATGATCTTTTGTTAAAGATCATTGATCGAAAAACTCCGATAGAAGATGCCTTTAAGCTTGCAGACGATATCCTTAGACAGGGAGTACAGGGGATTGCTGATCTTATTATGGTAACAGGTCTGGTAAATGTGGACTTTGCAGATGTAAGAACAGTTATGAAAGAAACAGGAGATGCTCTCATGGGTGTTGGTATAGGCACTGGTGAGAATAAGGCACTTGAAGCTACACAAATGGCTATAAACAGTCCTCTGCTTGAGGAAACAAGCATAGAAGGAGCAAAGGCTGTTTTAATAAATATTGCCGGAGGCCATGATCTGTCTCTTCATGAGGTTAATGAGGTTACAAATGAAATTACAAGACAGGTGGACCCTGAGGCTAATATTATTTTTGGAACAACTGTTGATTCAGCACTTAGTGAAAAAGTGAGAATTACTGTAATAGCAACAGGCTTTGATAGGAAAAAGAATATGCTTTCAGTAAACAGCGTTAAAACTTCAACTGCAACAGGTGGAAGTGGCGCTGCACTTACGCTTATTGAAGGGAAGCAGGATGTTCAGAAATCTAAAACAGCAGCAGCGGCCAGAACTTTCTCCCTTGATTATGAAAGGAGAAGCAATAGGAAAGATTATTCAAATGAGGATCTTGATATTCCGGCCTTTTTAAGAAGAATGAGTGAGTAATTTAAAAATATATCATCCCATCAGGGGCAGGAGATTTTGACCTGCCCTGAGTTTTTACTGGTTAAAAGAAAATTCTACACGCCTATCCATGTTATACAACTTCCCTTTTTGGGCTGGTTTGCTGTCACCTTTATTTTCAATGGTCAATCTGGATTTGTCAATACCCATTGATGATATAAATTTATACACAGCGTTGGCCCTGTTTAAGCTTACTGCATAATTTGCCTTGCAACTTCCCTGTTTATCTGCATGGCCGGTAATTGTCAGATTAATATCCGGATTTTGGATCATTTTAAGTACAATATTGTATAGGTAAGGGTAGTAGGAAGTTTCAATTTTTGATGAATTGAATTTAAAATAGATATTCATAAGATGAAAGTCTTCATTTTCTATAGTTTTATCTGTAGTTTCATCTGCAGATTCTTTTATAGATGAAACTTCTTTGTTAAAAAAAAGAAAAATATCAAATCCTCCTGGTCCGCCTTTTCTATTGGAACAGACCATGGAAAAATCAGTTCCTTCTATCAGGTAAAGATCATCATTCTGAGAATTTATTGATGCACCTGCATTTATAGGGTTAGTGAATACTCCCTCTTCCAGGTCAGTATAATAAATGTCCCATTTCCCATATCCGCCTTCACGCATGGATGAAAAAAAGTACCGTTCTTTTTCAGAATTGTATGATGGAATAAATGCTATTTCGAAATTCCCTGAGTTAATGATTTCAGGAAGTTCTCTGGCATTTACTATTCCTTCCTTTGTAATGTCTGCCATAAATATTTTAGAACGGCCAAGATTCATGTAGGGCCATCTGGTAAAGAAAAATTTTTTCCCATCCCTGCTTATTGATGGAGACCTTTCATTCCATGTTGTATTTATTTCCTTATTGAGGAGCTGCGGTTCGCTCCATTTGTTATCAAATTTTCGGGAAATATAGAGGTCAAAGGTAATGCGTACTTTCCCGTCAGATGTTACAGGAGGAGAGTACCCGCCGGGTCTGTCTGAGGCAAAAATAATAGTATTGCCATCTGCAGAAATAAAGGGTGTTTCGTCATTGTAGATTGAATTAATTTCATCAATAGGTATAGGAGTGCTCCATGAATCTGCAATATTTTTTGAGATGTATATGCTGTGGGATTTGTTTCCTGGAGTCTTGGCACTAAAAACGAGTGTTTTTGAATCAGCGGTTATTGAAGGGGAAAACTCATCCCCGCTGGTATTTATAGAATATCCGGCATCTAAAAATGGACCTGGTGTTTTTATATTAGAAAAAATTGGAACAGTAGAAAGTATTATTAAAAGAAAAAATGCGGATTTTTTATTTACAATCATCATGAGGATTACCTCTGTGCTTATTTGTGTTATAATTATACGCTATTTTTTATTAATGTAAAGCAAAAATATATAAATATAAATATAATATTTTTGTTGAATTTTATCTGAAAAGAAACTTTCCTGTTGAAAAGTTAAAATATTGTTATTATTTAATATAGTGGAGTATATAAATGGAATTAAATTTTAGAAAAATTGAAAATGTGATAATAATATATTTTAGAGGGAGGCTGGATGTTCATCATTCTCCGGATATAGAAGAAGAGTTAAGCAGGCTTATTTCTATGGAGCCCACAAGTCATTTCATTATCAATATGGCGGATGTTGAATATATAAGCAGTTCAGGATTAAGGGTAATTGTAGTGGCCATGAAAGCTCTTAAACAGAACAACAGAATGATGCTGATTTGCAACATCAATGGAGCTGTGCGAAAAGTTTTTGAAATAGTCCAGTTTACAGATATTTTTAAAATATACGAGTCAGAAGAAAAAGCCTTGGAATATATTAGTTCTCTCTAAAGGTAAAGGATTCAATAGAGGCTGCGCATGTTTGTTTATACAAGGCAGCCTCTATTTTAATTTAAGCTTTTTCTTTTTTGAAATATGACAGCCATATTCCACGAACCAGAAACAGGAGCAGGGCCAGGGCGCCTGTAAAGAAAATTATATCAGGCACCATTCTCATCCATGAAAAAAATCTTATGAATTCACCAGATGCAATTATCGGGCTTCGGGCATACCACAGCCCGTATTTAACAGCATAGTAAAACTGATAAAATCCCACTGGCAGAAGGCTGAAAACTGTCATAGCCATTAGACCGCCATTAAGGCCCCAGAAGCTGATTTTTAAAAGAAAATCAGACCATGCTGCTTTTTTGAAAATATTGCGAACGCTGAAGAGCATAAGCGCAATTGCAAGAAGTCCGTAAACTCCAAAAAGAGCAGTATGTGAATGTATGGGTGTTGTGTTTATCCCCTGAATATAATAGAGTATAATTGGTGGATTTATCATGAATCCAAAAACACCGGCCCCAACCAGGTTCCAGAAAGCTACAGCTATAAAGAAGTAAATCGGCCATTTGTATGGATAGTCCTGACCGGATTTTTTTAACAGCCTCATATTGCTTGCAGCTTCAAATCCAAGCAGAGTAAGAGGCACAACCTCCAGTGCTGAGAAAACTGCACCTATAGCAATAAGCGGCGTAGGTGTTCCGCTCCAGTAAAGGTGATGGAAGGTCCCTAATACACCGCTTCCCAGATATAGAAAAACGATAAGGTAAACTGTAATTTCTGCAATCCTTTCTCCAACAGCTTTTATTCTTGTGAGTATGAATGCGAGAATCACAGTGGCAAAAACTTCAAAAAATCCTTCTACCCAGAGGTGAACAACCCACCATCTCCAGTATTCAGCATCAGAAAGATGGCTTCCTTTCCCATACATTAGACCAGCCATATAGAAAAGCGGTATTGCTATGGAGCTGTATAGAAGCAGATGGGTAAGTCCGCCTCTATCTTCTTCTTTTCTTAGCGCAGGGAGAATGGCCCTTAATACAAGCACAAGCCATATAATCATTCCTGCTATGAGCAGTAGCTGCCAAAGCCTTCCAAGTTCAATGTATTCATATCCCTGGTGTCCCAGAAGGTAAGCAAGGTTATCCATGTATCCGTTTATAGATAGCCATGTTCCTGCAAGTGTACCTGCAATAACAACTGCAATAGCTCCAAAGAGAATAAGAACCAGTTTCCCCTGATGCCTGGGTTCACGTCCAACAAAAGGCCCTATAAACAGCCCTGCAGCAAGGAAGCATGTGGCAATCCAGAATATAGCAAGCTGAAGATGCCATGTGCGTAGAAGTGCATAGGGAAGAATTTTTGCAATAGGAAGTCCAAAAAAATTAAGGCCCTCTACTGTATAATGGGCTGTTAAAGAGCCGGCTCCTATTTGTGCTGCAAAAAGAAGAATTGCAACAAGAAAGTAAGGGAGCAATGCAATTTGACTTGCTGTAGGAGAAGGTTCTTCTAATTCCAATATTGGATCTTCTTCATAATCTTTGCCTGCTATATATCTGTTGTAAAAATAAAGCACCATTCCTATTGCCAGTATCAAAAGGATAACGCTTAATACTGACCAGATTATTAATTCAGCTGGAGGTTCATTTCCTACAAGCTTGTCAAAGGGCCAGTTAGTAGTATAGGTTATTTCTTCTCCAGGGCGGTTGGTTCCTGCAGACCAGGCCAGCCATGAAAAAAAAGCAGATATAATTCTTCCTTCCTCATCATTGCGTACTATATCTGGCTGCAATCCCATTCGGTCATTTCCATTTTTAAAAAGGGCAGTGTAATATGAGGTGAGTGCCTTGTGAGCCTCAGCCTGATTTTTGGTATAGATGAGATTCTTATCCGGTTGAAAGCGATTGGTTTTAATCATCTCAGTAATGGCAGCTGTTAGTTCTGCTTTTTCTCCGGGTTTAAGCGAATCAAAATCTTCCTGCTTGAATGATTGGGCTGCATCAACATCTAATCCAGTAATTCTTGCAGCTATAAAAAGGCCCATTCTGTGCAAATAATCAGCAGACCAGTCTGGAGCAAGGTATGAGCCGTGTCCCCATATTGAACCAATATGCTGGCCGCCCCTGCTAAAGTAGTAGTTTTGACCATTGATAATATCTTCGCCTGTAAAGAGAACTTCTCCTTTTTCGCTCTGTACTGTTAATGGAATTGGCGGTTTATCCCTGTGTATCATGTAGCCGCCAAAGATCAGTACACCAAAACAAAGACCAAGAAAGAAGAGCATAATAGCTCTTAGCTTTTTGTTTTTCATCATAACCCCCTTTTTCTAATATTTTAAGCAAGTTTTATAACCAGGAACTTTAAAACATTTTTAATCTCATTATAAACATAATGAGGTGTTTTTGAATAACTTTCAACAATAGGCTTAGTATAAACCTTTATTTTCTCATCTCTGGAGAATGTTATTAAACGATTTATTAAAAATACAGAGATGTTGGATGAAAAAAATAATTTAAGTCAATTGGGTTAAGTTTATATGCTATATTCGCAAGTATGTTGTTTTAATTGATTTGTTGTAGTTTGTAATATACAAAGAAATAGTGGGGGAAAAATAAAAAAATAGAAAACATTGAATTTTTTTATTATAAACTAATACAAAATGTTTTATCTGCAGAGTAATTTGTTAATTATCTGCAGATAAAAATAAAAGAGAGTTTTTTCTAACCAAAGGTAGTTTTACCTGGTTATTTTCACCTCTTCTGCTTTTGCGCTTTCAGATTTTATATATTTTTGTTCATACATCTTCATTGGTCCTAAAATTTCAAAATACACAATCTGTTTATTTTTCCAGCCGACTTTTATCATCTGCATAACTTCAGATGGGAAAATAAAAGCTGCATCATGGATTTTTCCCTCTTCCCAGTAGTAAAGAACACCATCTTTTTTTTCAGAGGCAATTATTCTGGAATCAGCCAGTGTGCAGCATACTGAGATATCCTTCTGCATCTCTGGTGATGCGTATTTTTGAATTACGGTTCTATATGCATCAAGCGAACCATGCGCCTGCATGCATTCTTCCATTTCCGGAATTACGCTAACTCCGCATCCGGATATGATTAGAGTGGAAAAAAAGCACATAAGCAAAAATTTTGCGTATTTCATATTTATCCTCCTCTTTTTTTTAATCTGTTCTCATGTTATGGAGCAGATTTTCTCCATTATAAGAATTGTTGTGTGATTTTGTCAATAGTATAAAAAAAGGATAAAAAAATCAGAGAAAAAAAGGGCAAATTAGTGTTTTTTTGGAGATAGAGAAAAAATATTTTTTGCTTTATTAATTATTTACCTGTTTATATATTAGATTTCCGGGTGAAAATGATGTGCCAAATGATTTTTTTAAACAAAATAAAGGTTTTTTCATTATTGCTTTTATTTTTTATGCTATTTGCTGAACATGGTATTGCTGAAGTACCAGGCGGGCTTGATAATTATTGTGCAATAAGAGAAATGCATATTAAATGGGAAATGGGGCTTTGGGGGAGTAAATCCTATTATGAAAAACAGCTGCGTAAACTTTTAATTAACATGCTTGACAGGGATATTACAACTGATTTTGATTATATCCCGAATATAAACAGGATAATTGCTTCAAAAAAGTTATTGCCTGATACTTATTTTGGGAAATGGCTTCATATTCATGGTGATATTGATCCTGAAAGCCTTAAAGGTATTATGGATTTGGGAGAACATTATATCCGTGAGATTGAAACAAGAAAGTATCTTTTTGCTGTTTCAGGGCAGATAAAAAAATTCAGGCTTGAAGATTCCCAAAGGGGAAGGATTCTACACCTTTATCTCTATTCAGTAAAGCTGATTCCCCATGTAAATAAAATTAATTATAAGAAGGAGCTATATGTGTGGTATTGTAGGTTATGTAGGGCGTAAAAAGGCTATTGATGTTGTGCTCAACTCGTTAAAAAGACTAGAGTATAGAGGATATGATTCTTCAGGTATTGCGTTTCTTTGTGAAGATTCAATTCATGTGGAAAAAAAGAGCGGAAAAATTTCCATGCTTGAATCTGCCATAGATTATGAAAAATTGGCTGACTGCACAACAGGCATGGGGCATACACGATGGGCTACACATGGCGAGCCATCTGACATAAACTCTCATCCTCATACTGACTGCACAGGGAATATTGCCTTAATACACAATGGTATAATAGAAAATTATAAGGATTTGAAACAGGTGCTCATAGGAAGAGGCCATGTTTTTAAAAGTGAGACTGATACTGAGGTGGTTGTTCATCTTATTGAGCATTATTATAAAGAATTGCCACTTATTGATGCATTGGCAAAAGCGCTCAGGCATGTTGAAGGCGCTTATGGAATAGTAGTAATGTCAAAAAAAGAGCCGGGCCTGCTTGTTGCAGCCAGGAAAGGGAGCTCTCTTATTCTTGGAATAGGAGAGAATGAGATGTTTTTAGCTTCAGATGTAAGTGCGATTGTTGAACATACAAGGAATGTGGTTTATTTTGCAGATGGTGAAATTGCTGAAATAAGGGCAGATGGCTACATAACCTATGATCTGGATAAAAATGGAATTCACAAAGAGGTTGAATCTGTTGACTGGGAGATTGAATCTATAAACAAGCACGGATTTGACCATTTTATGCTTAAGGAGATTTTTGAACAGCCGGACTCTGTTTATAATGCATTTAGAGGGCGACTGCTTCTTGAGGAGGGGAATGTCAGGCTTGACGGACTAAAGCTTAAAAATGAAGATATTGATGCAATTGAGAGAATTATATTTATTGCATGCGGAACATCCTGGCACGCAGGGCTTGTGGCTGAATATCTTATTGAGGGATATGCCCGAATTCCTGTTGAGGTTGAATATGCAAGCGAATTCAGGTATAGAAAACCTGTTTTAAAAAAGGGCGATCTGGTTATTGCTATAAGTCAGTCAGGCGAAACAGCTGATACCCTTGCTGGTATCTGGGAGGCAAAGGCAAAGGGCATCAGGGTGCTGGGCATTACAAATGTTGTAGGGAGCACAATAGCAAGGGAGTCTGATGGCGGAATATATATACACGCAGGTCCTGAAATAGGATTGGCTTCAACAAAAGCTTTTACTTCACAGATAACTGTAATTGTTCTTCTTACTTTGCTTCTTGCCAGGCGAAGGGATATGTCTTTTACTGAAGCTGTTTCTATTTTGGCAGATCTTGAAAAACTCCCTGAAGCTATAAGCAGAGTTCTGGAAAGCAGCGATGCCATAAAAGAGATTGCTGAAATGTATTATAAAAGTACAAATTTTCTTTACCTTGGAAGAGGAGCGAATTTTCCTGTTGCACTTGAGGGTGCTCTTAAATTAAAAGAGGTTTCTTATATACACGCAGAGGGCTATCCTGCAGCAGAGATGAAGCATGGTCCAATTGCTTTAATAGATAAGAATATGCCTGTTGTTTTTATTGCACCAAAAGATGAAATATATAGCAAGATTGTAAGCAATATGGAAGAGGTGCGTGCACGAAAGGGCAAAGTTATTGCAATAGCCACAGAAGGGGATAATGAAATATCAAATTATGCAGATCATGTTATCTATATTCCCGATTTACACAGGGCGCTTGTGCCAATTCTTGCAGTAATACCGTTACAGCTTCTTTCTTACCATATTGCTGTTTTAAGAGGCTGTAATGTTGATCAGCCCAGAAATCTGACAAAGAGTGTTACTGTTGAATAAAAAAATAATTTATTTTAGTATAATATATTATTGACACCTGTAACAGTATTGTTGTAAATTCTATTTGTTGAACATCGGGATAGTATTATATCTTTCATATTCTATATGTGATAAAAATTTTGAGATTTATATTTAAAAGGGAATTGATGAGGTTAAAATGATTGTTATTGAAAGTGTAAATTATATAGGAATCACTGTTGCTGATCTGGAAAGGAGTGTGGAGTTTTATAAAGAATTTTTTGATTTTGAAACAGTGGATAGTATAAGTACTGGAGGACAGGCTTTTTTAAAGATGGGCGATATAATGCTGGCTCTTGAAGAGGTTGAAGGGTATAAAGCAGGAGCAGATGCAGGAGTTTGCGTATCTTTTTATGTGGATGAAGAAGATTTTGATGATGTAGTAGATGATATTAAAGAAGAAGGGATTGAGATAGTTTCCGGCCCGGAAAATCTTAGGAAGGGGCAGAGGGTGGTTTTTCTTGATCCTGATGGGAATCGCATTGAGCTTTCATATCCAAGAATTGATTAATATTTTCATAAAAAATAAATTTTTTAAAAGAGCTGCCTTAATGGTGGCTCTTTTATTTTATTGGTATAATTTTTTACCGATTGTATAAAAAAGAGGTGTAGGTGATGCTATGAAATTTAAGGAAACTCTTGCAGCAGTAAAGGTTGTACCAGTATGCGTTTTTAATAGTGTTGATTCTGCTTTGAAAACAGCAGAATTGTTGATAAAAAAAAATGTTAATATTATAGAAATTACTCTCAGGACAGAGGCTGCTTTTAGCTGTATTGAAGCTGTGGTCAAGGAGTTTAAGGGAATAATTGCAGGAGCAGGGAGTGTTTTTACATCTGAGCAGCTTAAAAAGGCACAAGGAGCAGGTGCGCAGTTTGCAGTTTCTCCCTGCCTTGATGAAGATCTTATGGATGAGGCTGAAAAACAGGACATACCCTTTGTTCCTGGAGTTGCAACACCAGGTGAGCTTTTCAGGGCAATAAAAAGAACATCCATTATCAAGCTTTTCCCTGCTGAAAGCCTTGGGGGTACAGAGTATATAAAATCTGCTTTTGCACCATTTAAATTGTTTGATTATTACCTTATGCCAACAGGCGGTGTTGACAATAAAAATTTTAAAAAGTATCTGGACCTTGAAAAGGTTATTGCCTGTGGTATGTCCTATCCTGTGAGTGATAAGCTTATAAATGAGGGGAGATATGATCTGCTTGAGGCAAGAATAGATGAAGTTTACAAAGGGATAGTATAAGTTGAACAAAGCTGATTTTGTAAAATTATTTTCCATGGCTATTGAAAAACGAACCAGTCTTTTTGAATCATCTGACACAAACTGCTTCAGGCTTTTTAATGCAGAGGGCGATGGCCTGGATGGTATTACTGCTGATTTTTACAGCGGATATATTCTTATCCAGTATTTTAACCAGAATGTGGAAGGGAATCTGAAGGCTGCGATAAGTGCTGCTTTATCTGTTTATAAATCAGTTCCTGGAGGATTAAAAGGCCTGCTTGTAAAAAATCGCATGAATATTTCAGGAAATGATTATACAGAGGCGCGGAGGAGTGAAATCATTGAGGGGACTTATTCTGAAGAGGGAATAATTGTTCTTCAGAACAATATAAAAGCATACGCAGATTTGATCAATGGACAAAATACAGGTGTTTTCCTTGATATGAGGGAGATAAGAAGCCGCCTGCCTGAGTTTTACAAAGAGTATGGAGTGAAAAAAATGCTAAACCTTTTTTGTTATACAGCATTATTTTCAGTGCATGCTATTGCCAATAGTGCAGGTTCTGCTGTTAATGTTGATCTTTCAAAATCTGTTCTTGTCAGAGCCAGGGAGAATTACAGGATAAATAACCTCCACTGTGATGACCGTGATTTTATTTATGGGGATGCAATTGAATGGATTAAGATGTTTAATAAAAAGAAGGAGTTTTTTGATTTTGCAGTTTTTGATCCGCCTACTTTTGCCAGGAATAGAAAAAAACAGTTTTCAGTCAAAAGAGACTACAGGAATTCCCTTGAATTTCTGGATAAGATAATAGCAAGGGAAGGATTAATCCTTTCCTCTGTTAATTCATACTCTGTTTCAGAAAAAGAGTATAGGTCTTTTCATCCGGAACAGTGGCAATTATTAATGTTTGGAAATGAATCAGCCGATTTTGTTAATAAAGGCAATCCCTATTTAAAGGTGGGACTCTGGAAAAAGTAAATATCAGAACATTCCGAATGAAAAAATCTTGACATAGTCATGGCAATGGCTAATAAGATTGATATACTTCTTCCAAAAAGAGTGTCTTGTGGGCTCCTCAAAAATTGACCGGGGTACTTAAATGGTTTATCTTGCTATTCTGTTAATTCTTACAGGCTTGCTAATAATACTGGTAACATTATTTCTGGAAACCCGGAAGGTTAATGAGCGTATAGATGATTTAAGTGGAAATAAAATTCCTGATAAAATTTTCTCTCAACCTAAGGAAGAATCTTCTCCTGATTTTGAATCACCGGATTTTGATTTTCCTGCTTATGATGATGATGTTTTTGAAATAGATGATAATCTCCAGAATTCTGAAGATGATATTTTTATAAGCTTTGATGATTCTGGTGAACCTGCTGAAGTTGTGATGTTTGAGGATAACTCCGGTGTTATTGACTATGATTCAGGTGTAGGCATTATTGATCCCGGATTTTCAGGATATAAAAAAATTAAACGTGTGGGAATTGGGGAGCTTATCCTTGATAGGGATGGGCTGAATTTTTATGTTGAAGACAGACTTTACAGATTTGATTTTCACAGAATAAGCAGAATTTTTACAGGGGAGAACTATTTTGCTTTTCCGGTAAAGGACGGAGGAGCAGTCAGGCTTTTTATCTTTGAAAAAGGCAATGGTTTAATTGAAAATATCCGTGATTTTTTTTACAACAGTAAAAAGGATTGAAAATGTACTACAGATATAAGGCAAAAAAGAAGGACAGAAGATTTTTTAAAACAATAGTTACTTTTGCTATTATTGCAGCTGGTATTTATTTTGTCTATTCAAACAGGACTCAGCTGATGTTCTGGAAGATTAATCAGAACAGAATAGTTGCTGATATAGAACATGCCTCTGCAATATCTGATCAGAATAAAAAGCTAAGAGAGCTGAACAGGCTGGTTGAATCTTTAAAGCTTTATGTAAAGGATAATCCCTTTGATCCTGACTCCTATATTATGAGTGCCAGGGTTAATTATTTTATAACAGAGACTGAACTTAACAGCAGCTTTACTGAAATGTATATCAATGATTCTTTTAAAGATGTTTCCGGCACTGTAAAAAAACGTCTGGTGAATACAATAAGGGATTTTAATAGGGCAAAGGCATTGCTTAGCAGTAAAACCTTAACCCCATCTGACACTATTATGCTTGGGAAATCCTTTTTTCTGAATGGTTATTATGATACAGAGGAAATTTTTTCACAGATAAACAGCATTAAGGCTCTATCTGAGCTTAAGCTGGATGATATAAGGTTTTATATTATTATTGCAACATTGAGTGGTAATAATGAAACAGCCCTTTCTCTGGCAAAAGACGCTGGTCAGGTGGAAGATACTGTGCAGGGGAAAGTTTTTTTTGCTTCTTTGCTCAAAGATGCAAGCAGGTACACTGAATCAATTATGGCATTTCAAAATATTCTGGGCGAAACATCTGACAGCAATATAAAAATGATTTCTCATTATAATCTTGGACAGATTTATTACAGGCAGCGTTTATATAGGGAATCTCTTGAGCAGTTTTATAGTATACTTGCAATTGATAATGATAGTTTAAATAGTAAAATATGGATAGGAAAGAATTATTCAGCCATGGGTGACAGGGGCAAAGCCAGGGCTATATGGGGTGAAGTGCTTACAATGAACAGGTCAAATGAAGAAGTAAAAAAACTTTTAAGCCTGATATAATTTTTTTTATCTTTAATAGTTTAGTAAAATTGTTTAATTTGATTTAGGCTTGACAAAAAAATATATGTAGCAAATTTAATATAGCATTATGTCTTATTCCAACAGTTTGATTATACAGCAATCCTTCCTGAAAGGTTTTGTTATATATAAATTAAATGTTTTAATTTTATGATTTTGAGAATATTACAGGGAGACAATAGATGATGTTTGATTCTTTTTATAGTATGTTTTCTAATGATATGGGTATAGATCTTGGTACAGCAAATACCCTTGTTCATGTAAAGGGGCAGGGAATTGTTTTAAGTGAACCATCTGTTGTGGCTGTACAGACCAGCACAGGGAAGGTGCTTGCAGTTGGTCATGAAGCAAAAAGGATGCTTGGTAGAACCCCGGGTGATATAGTTGCCATAAGACCCATGAAAGATGGTGTAATTGCGGACTTTGAAACTGTAGAAAAGATGATAAGGTATTTTATTACCAAGGTTCATAAAAGAAAAACTCTTGTTAGGCCCAGAGTTGTTATTGGTGTGCCTTCCGGAATCACTGAGGTTGAAAAAAGAGCAGTGAGAGAATCTGCAGAGCAGGCTGGTGCAAGGGAAATATTTCTTATTGAAGAGGCACTTGCAGCTGCAATAGGAGCAAATATACCAATTCACGAACCTGCAGGGCATATGATTCTGGATGTTGGTGGAGGAACAACTGAAATTGCAATTATTTCTCTTGGGGGTATGGTAATTGCAGATTCTCTTCGTATTGCAGGTGATGAATTTGATGAAGCCATTATTAAATATATGAAAACACAGTATAACCTTATTATTGGAGAAAGGATGGCTGAAGAGGTGAAGTTTCGCCTGGGCAATGTTTTCCCTGAAAAAAAGGTTGAAACAATGGATCTTAGAGGCAGGGACGCAATATCAGGCCTTCCCAGAACCCTTGAAATAGATTCAGTTGAAATCAGAAAATCATTAAAAGAGCCGGTTGAGCAGATACTCGAAGGGGTTAAGCACGCCCTTGAAAAAACACCACCTGAACTTGCTGCAGATATTGTTGAACGCGGCATAGTGATGACTGGAGGTGGTTCCCTTCTTAAGGGTCTTGATAAATTTATAAGCAAGGAAACAGGCGTTCCTGTTATACAGGCTGAAAATCCACTTACCTGTGTTGTTCTTGGCGCTGGCAAGTTTCTTGAAGAAATAAAACATCTATACAGATCAAACCTGAAGTAAAAGGCTGTGGAGTTTTTATCCAGACATAAGTCAATAGCGGTATTTATTATTTGTTCTCTTTTCTGTATTATTTCGCTGTTCTCACAGAGTACCAGCTTTACACTCTCCTTTGAAGGTATTGTTAGCGGTTTTGTCTCTCCTTTTCAAAAAGGTTATGATGTTCTTCAGGATGGGGTAAGCAGATTGTGGGCTGGTTTTTCTGAGCTCAATGATGTGAGAGATCAGCTGACTGTTACAAGGGAAAAACTGCTTCGCTATGAATCGTTCAATGAAGAGATTGGGGAGATACGAAGAGAAAATGAAAGACTTCGTATTCTTCTTGGACTTAAAGAGCGTATCCAGTATGATTCAATAACAGCTTCTGTAGTTTCAAAAGATCCTGATAACTGGTTTCGTACCATAATAGTGAATAAAGGGAGTAAAGACGGGATTGAAATTAATATGCCTGTTGTTGCATATAGCGGAGATATAAAAGCAGTAGTGGGTAAGATTGTTGAAGTAAGAGGATCTGTGTCCAGGATTCAGCCTCTAAATTCACCGGATATTAAAATTGGTATCAGGCTGCAGGAGAGCAGGTTCCCGGGATTATTATCCGGAATTGCCCATAACTCCAATATATGTGTGGCAAATTATATTTCAAAAGGCGCTTCTGTTAATCCAGGTGATGTTGTGGTTACTTCAGGACTTGCCGGAGTGTTTCCCTCCGGGCTTTTGCTTGGAACTGTGATTAGAGTAGATATTTCAGGGAATAGCCCTTATCAGAAGCTTATAGTAGAGCCTTTTATGGATTACAATCTTCTTGAGGAAGTTTTTATAATTAAAAAGAGTGCTGATAAGGGGCTTTTTGAATTTTTTGAGGAGAAGCAATGATTTACTCCTATATTATGACTGCTGTTCTTGTTTTGGTATCATTGATTGTACAGGGGCATTCCTCCTTTGATGCAATACGGATAGGAGGGGTTAAGCCTGATCTTCTTTTTGTTTTTGTAATATACATAGGGTACAGCTTTGGATCTTTTTATGGCGAAATTACAGGGTTTATAAGCGGAATTTTTCATGATTCTATTTCTAACTCTCCTCTTGGTCTTCTTGCTTTTCCTAAACTGGTTCTTGGTTTTCTTGCAGGGATGATAGGCAGATCAGTGATTAAAAACAATGTTATATCTCTGCTTCTTCTTTTGTTTCTTGCATCACTTATAAAGGGAGTTTTTACCCTTTTTTTGACTTACACCTTTCACCAATCCATGCTTTCTGCAGTTGTTACTATAATTTTACCTGAATCATTTTATAATGCTATTTTGGCACCTCCTCTTTTTTTTATATATGACAAAATATATCAAAAGGAACTGGAAAGAGAGGGGTATTTGTAAATGAGCCTTACATCCCTCAGGAACAGGATGTTTGAGGCATTTAGAAAAAGAGTGCTGATTTTTTCTGTTTGTGTGGCACTTGCTTTTTTCATTCTTGTTCTGCAGCTTTTTAATCTCCAGGTAATTCAAGGTGAGGAATATGTCCGTAAAGCTAAAAGCAATATGGAAAGCTATATTCCTATTGCTGCACCCAGAGGAGAAATCTATGACAGAACCTTTGAAAAAGGTGTCTCCGGTGTTGCTCTTGTGTCAAACAGGCCTTCTTTTAACATTATTCTTATTCCTGAGAGTTTCAGGTCAGATTCGGATCTTCTTGTAATTCTGGAAAATTTATCTTTAATAACATCTTTAAATCCTGAAGAAACATTAAAGGAATTAAGAAAGGGGAATCCCTGGGAAAGATTTATTGTAAAGGATGATGTGCCATTTGAAGTTATTGTTAAAATGGCTTCTCATCAGCATCTTTTTCCTGGAATTTTTTATGAGGATGCTCCTGTAAGGGTATATAATTATTCTGATTTTTTTTCACATTCCGTGGGCTATATTGGAAGCATTAGTAAAGAAGAGCATGACAGGCTTAAAACCCAGGGGTATAAATATTATCAGACAATAGGCAAGGCCGGAATTGAGCGGGAATATGACAGTCTGCTCAGGGGTGAAGATGGTTTTATCCGCCGTATTGTGGATGTGATGAACAGAACTGAGGGTGAAGAAGTGGGCCTTGAGCCTAGATCCGGGAATAATATTGTACTTACCCTTGATTATGAGGTGCAAAAAGCCGCCTATGATGCGCTGGGGAATAATCATGGTGCTGTTGTTGCTGTTAAGCCTGCAACAGGTGAAATTATTGCAATGGTCAGCAAACCGGGGTATGATCCAAATAGTATCATTTCCAGAGATAATTCAGCTATTATAAGAGAACTATTATCAGATAAATCAAAGCCTTTTTTGAACAGGGCAATGCAGGCAAAATATCCTCCAGCTTCAATTTTTAAGCTGGTTACTACTATTGCTGCCCTTGAAACAGAAAAGACTTTGCCTGACAAACGTTATGTATGTACAGGTAAATATACCCTTAAAGGCTATAGAGATACTGATTTCTATTGTTTCAGGGCTCATGGTTCTTTAAATCTTTATGAGGCTATTGGGAAGTCCTGCAGTGCATATTATTATAATCTGGGGCAGAGGATCGGACCTACAGATATTATGAAATATGCTGATTATATGGGTTTAGGGGAGAGAACCGGTGTTGATATTCCTGGCGAAGTTTCCGGGTTTGTTCCTTCCCAGCAGTGGAAGATGAAAACCTTTGGACAGCCATGGTTTGATGGTGATACCATTAATCTGTCAATAGGCCAGGGCTTTTTATCTATAACACCTATGGGGCTTGCGGATATGATGTGCGGCATAGTGAACAACGGAAATATTTACAGGCCCCATCTATTAAAGGAGGTTTATTCTTCTGATAACAGCAGGATAATTAAAAAAGCCTCTTTGGAAAAAATAAGGGAGATTCCCCTTTCTACGCTGACTTTAAAAACAATAAAACAGGGGATGAGGTATAGTGTTACAGGAGGGACTTCAGCCCGCCTTAATTATCTTAAAGTGCCAATAGCCGGCAAAACAGGAACTGCGCAAACAAGATCAATACGAAAACAGGATGCTTCGCAGCATGCCCTCTTTCTTGGCTATGCTCCTTTTGATGGTAATGTTGAGGATGCTGTTGTTGTAACTGTTCTTGTTGAATATGGGCAGTGGGGTGCTGTTGCAGCTGTACCTGTGGCAGAGAAGGTTTTTGCAAAATTGATTGAAAAAAATTATTTTACCAGAGAGAAGTAATTTGGGATAATATTATGTTTAATAAAGATTCTTTTAATAAAATAGATGTTTTTCTTCTGGTAACTGTAATACTTACAATTACTTTTGGCATATTTATGATATACAGTGCAGGGTTTGACCCGGTGCTTAAAACCAACAGCGGTTTATATAAAAAACAGATAATATGGTTTATTATAGGGATTGTTTTTTTCCTTATAACTACTGCAATTAATTACAGGCAGCTTAGTGATTATGCCATGTACATATATGGCTTTTTGATTTTTACAATTATCTTAACACTTTTTTTTGGGAAAAATATCAGAGGTACAACTGCATGGCTTAGCTTTGGATATTTTTCCATGCAGCCTGCTGAATTTATGAAGCTGGGGGTTGTGATTGTTCTTGCTAAATACCTGGAGTTTAGGGAAAGGGATTTAAAAAAGTTTAAGGAGCTTTTAGTTCCTGCTGTTTTAACGATTTTTCCGGTTTTGCTTATATTAAAGCAGCCTGATCTTGGTACAGCAGCAATTTTTATTCCTATTCTTTTTACAATGCTTTTTATTGGTGGCTGTGATGTTGCTCACCTTATTTCTATTGTATGCATTGCTATTATTGCTGTAATTTTTCCAATGCTTTTAACATACAGGGAGTGGGTTGGTGATCAGAGCAGCAATCTGCTTGTTGAGTTTTTTATCCATACTGATGTTCTTTTTTCTGTTGCAGGAATACTTCTTTTAATTGCATTTATAACATTTCTTATCAATTATTATTATCCCAAACCATGGTTCAGAAAAATTTACATACCTTCAAGCGTTGTTTCTATTGGACTTTTTTTATCAGTTGTTTTACAAAAGTCATTTCAGGAGTATCAGAAAAAAAGAATACTGGTTTTTCTTAATCCTGAACTTGATCCTTTTGGATCAGGGTATAATATTATCCAGTCAAAAGTTGCAGTAGGATCAGGTGGTTTTTTAGGAAAGGGTTTTCTCAAGGGGACTCAGTCCCAGCTTGGTTTTCTTCCTGAAACAACATCTGACTTTATATTCCCTGTTGTTGCAGAAGAATTGGGATTTGCAGGTGCTCTTATTCTGCTTATTCTTCTTGGTGCAATAGTATTCAGGGGAATTCATATTGCTCTTACAACTAAGGATAAGTTTGGATCTCTTCTTGCAATGGGAATAACATCAATTTTCTTTTATCATATTGTAGTAAATGTGGGTGTTGTTCTTGGTATTTTTCCTGTAACAGGAATTCCTCTCTGTTTTATCTCCTATGGCGGCTCAAACCTTTTTATGGCAATGATAGGTGTGGGAATACTCAACAATATTAAAATGAACAGAACCTCCTATTGATTAAGTTTTAACTTCTTCTTTTTCTTTACTTAAACTTCTTAAAAAGAAAAGAGCTTAATAAAAAAGCATAAAAAAATTTCTTAAAATTGCATTTAGTTAACTTCTCTTTTATTCGATAATGTTATTAGAAAAGGCAATAAAAGCCTGGAGGCAGGGATGGAGTTTAAAACTATTAATTCACAGGATTCATCCGGATATATAAAAAATCAGGTAACAGGTAATTTTGCTGTAAAGCCTGAAACTGATTTCTTTTCCATGATTTTAAGCTATTCTAATACTGCTGCTGAAAAGGAATTTGCAGTGGAATTGCCCAGGCCTGAAAACCCTATGGAAAACCATAGTATAAAATCTGAAAATAAAAATTTCACAGAAGTTGATGAAAAGAAATTTAAAACTGATAAAATTGAAGAAAAGCAGGAAATGCAAAATAAAGACACCCAATCTGCGAAAACTGAAAGGTCAGAGGAACCTGAAGGGCGGATAGAAAAAAAAGAATTGAATGTAGAAGAGGAAGTAGAACTTTCGGAAGATGCTTTAGTTAAAAAAGCTTTAAATAAAGAGATAGCTGATCTGCTTAAATCCAGTTCTTCTTTTTCTGAGATTTCAGCAAAGGACATTGCTGATATTGTACAATCCCTTCTTGCATCAAATGGTATAAAAGCAGCAATAAAAGCGGCAAAAGAAGAGTCTTCTGTAAAAGGAAATTTTAAGGATTTCAAAACATCATTATCTGAGAATCTGAAAAAAATTCCAAATAAAAATATAGAAGAAATCCTTGGTTCAAATAAGGGAAAAAATTCAAAAGTTGCCCTGAATGCAGATGATATAAAAAAGGCTCTGGTAAAAGTATTTCTTCAGCATTCAGATGAAGTAAAAAAAGAGAGTATTGCATCAAAAAACAGTAATAATCAGCGTCATGTTGTTGCAGGTGATGTGAAAATTGAAAACCAGGCATTGAATGGCGATAAAATAAAACAGGCTTTATTAAAAGACGAAGGCGGAACAGGGGAAAAGTCCTTTAATGAAAAAGGGGATAGTAAAGAAGGGCCTGGTTTCGGATACCAGAAATCAGATCTTGCAGGTAAAAGAATAAACAATATGCCTGAGCTTAAAGGCAGAAGCCCTGAGTTTAGACAAAGCTTGCAGGATATTATTGACAGGGCAAGGATTAGTGTACGTGACAATAAGAATGGAAATTTTAATGTAAAGCTTTACCCTAAGGAGCTGGGTAGCGTGAATGTTAATCTTACAATGGAAAACGGTGTTGTAACAGCAAAGTTTTTTGTTGATAGTGATGAAGTAAAAAATTTGCTTTATCAGAATATGGAGAATCTAAAAAGTCAGCTAAGGGAAGCTGGAGTTGAAGTGGGTGAATTTCATGTAGGGGTAAAAGATCAGAGGGAAAAGTTTCTTCATGATAATAGAGATGATAGAAGAAAAGATCTGTTCCAATTTCCGGAAGGGAAGGAATTTTTAATGGCAGCTACAGAATATGATGGGAATTCACTGGTTATAAATTCAAATTCAATTAATGTTATTATTTAGAGGTATATTATGCAAATTTTTGAAATGTCAGCAACCGAAAAGCTTAATGCAGAGATGCAGGTAAACAATGCTAATAAAAAAATAGGAATAAAACCTGGTGAGGAAAAGGGGAATTTGGGAAAGGATTCATTTCTTAAACTCCTTGTTACACAGCTTCAGCATCAGGACCCCACAAGGCCTATGGAGGACAGGGAGTTTATTGCACAGATGGCTCAATTTTCAGCACTTGAGCAGATGACAAATCTTAACAATGAAGTACGAAATCTCTTATCCAGTTCCAAGGCGTCTGAGGCTTATGGAATTTTGGGGAAAAACATTGAATCCTATGATTCAGTGCTTCAGCAGGCTGTGACAGGTAAGGTAACATCAGTATTTTTTAAGGGTAATGAACTTATGCTAAGGGTAGATAATAATGAAGTGGCAATGAAGAATGTTCATTCAGTTAATATTGATGTAGAGGAGAAATAGGGATCTGCGTAAATCTTTTACTAATTTAAGCGCAGTTTTAATACGATAATAATAAAAATACAGAATCAGGAGTTATGTCGATATGATGCGTTCACTCTTTGCCGGAGTATCCGGATTGAAAAATCACCAGACCAGAATGGATGTTGTTGGTCATAATATTTCAAATGTAAACACCTATGGTTATAAAACACAGCGTGTAACTTTTCAGGATATGCTGTCTCAGACAATTGCAGGTGCTGCAAAACCAGAGGAGAACAGGGGCGGTGTGAATCCCAAGCAGGTTGGACTTGGTATGACAATCGCATCTATTGACAGGCTTTTTACACAGGGAAGCCTTCAAACAACTGGAAACCAGACTGATGTGGCAATTTCAGGGGATGGTTTTTTCGTTGTTGCAGATGGCGACAAGAATTATTACACAAGAGCCGGAAACTTTGGTCTTGATAAGGATGGCACACTCGTTAATCCTGGCAATGGTTTAAAAGTACAGGGCTGGATGGCAGTTACAGATGCTACTGGAGAAAAAGTTGTAAGATCATCCGGTACTGTTGAAGATTTAATTATTCCAGTGTATGGGAAAGTTGATGCCAGGGAAACTACAAATGTAAGATATAAATGTAATCTTGATGCAAGAAGCGGAATTGTTCCCCCGGATGCCAATGAGCGTATGAGAGCTTCAGCAGCTATTACAACAAATATTGATATTTATGACAATCTTGGAGACCCACACAGGCTCACAATGTCCTTCTGGAAAAACGGTTTTAACCAATGGACAGCATCTGCTGCGGTTTCCGGTTCATCATATCCTGTAACACTTGATGTTCCTGCAGGCGGTGGACAGGAGAATCAGGCTAATCCATCAACCAGGGTAAATCTGAGGTTTTCACCAGATGGGAAGCTGATTTCTGTTTCTGATGAATCAAGTTCTGATGAACTGAACCAGGGAAATCTTATTATTAATGCCAATTACAGGGTTGAAGGTGATCCCAATATCCGCACAATAAATCTTAACCTGGGAGAGGCAGGGGTTCTTTCCGGTATAACACAGTTTTCTTCAACATCCACAACCAAGGCTGTTGAGCAGGATGGATATGCCATGGGTTATATGGAGTCATTTAGTATTGATAATTCCGGCTTAATAACCGGGGTTTATACAAATGGAACAAAGCAGGCTGTTGGGCAGATGGCAACAGCTGTATTTACCAATCCCCAGGGGCTTATATCAAATGGAGAAAATTTGTTTGAGGTTTCCAATAACTCTGGATTGGCAAATGTTGGGCCTGCAGCTGAAGCAGGAAGAGGGAAAATCGTGGCTGGATCTCTTGAAATGTCCAATGTTGATTTGTCAGATCAGTTTACTGATATGATAATTACACAGAGGGGATTTCAGGCAAACTCCAAGACCATAACAACATCTGACCAGATGCTTCAGGAATTGTTGCAGCTTAAACGATAAATACGAATATAAGTAATATAGTATAAATGAAGAGAACCGGTTTAATACCGGTTTTCTTCATTATATGTGTAAATTATTTTTTTCTTGACTGTTTTTATATATATTTTCTATATGAATAATAATGGCTGCTCAAAAATAGGTTGCTATTCTTTTTTTGAGAATATATAATTAATAAAAATTTAAAAGATTTTTTACTTGAATTAGGCGTTTGCTGATTAATTATAAGTTAATTATTTAAATTTCACAGGAGTATTCCATGTCCAAGGAGAAAATTTTCTGTTCAAATTGTCAACATTGTATCGTTATCAGGCAGTATGAATCTGAACCTGACAGATATGTGTTGAGAGTAAAATGTCTGAAAAGACAGTGGTCTAAAAGATCCGGTGAGGAAAAATTATATAAATATTTTACTGTTGCCAGAAGGATTATGGAAGATTGTGAGTATTATGAGGAAGCAGGTGAACTTTTCCCATATATCAAGAATCTGAGAAAAGAACTTCCTATAAAAGACGAGATATATTCCACTAAGGAAATATAAAGTGTTTAATACCTTTAAGGGCGGGATTCACCCCCCTCAGAGAAAATCCCTTACAGCAGAGAGTCCTTTAGAAAATTTTTCAGTACCCCAGATATGCTATATCCCCATGCAGCAGCATATTGGTGTACCTGCAAAACCTGTTGTGCAAAAAGGTGATTTTGTTCATGAAGGACAGCTTATTGGTGAAGCTGCCGGATTTGTAAGCGCTAATGTGCATGCTTCTATTCCTGGTAAGGTTGTAGATATTATTGAGTCTATGACTGTTTACAGCAAGCAGACAACAGTAGTGATTGAGGCTGAAGGTGCTTTTGAGCGCACTGGTCTTTTATCTGATCCTGTTGACTGGCAAATTAGTGATGGCAAGGTATTGCTTGGAAAAGTTCGTGAGGCAGGTATTGTAGGTCTTGGTGGTGCAGCTTTCCCTGCAAGCATTAAGCTTTCCCCTCCTCCTGAAATGAATGTAAAAATTCTTATAGTAAACGGAGCTGAATGTGAGCCATACCTGACTGTTGATGATATGCTTATGCGTACATGGCCCGATGAAATAATTGAAGGCACTGCTATTGCTTTAAAAATACTTGGTATTAAAAAAGCTGTTATAGGTATTGAAGATAATAAAAAAGAGGCTATTAAGGCTCTTGTTAATAGTATTGAAAAAGAATCATACGGAATGGATATTTCTGTAAGGACCTTAAAAACAAAGTATCCGCAAGGTGCTGAGAAACAGCTTATTTACAGTATTTTGAAAAAAGTAGTTCCCTCCAGGGGTTTACCCATGGATGTGGGTGTTGCAGTTCAGAATGTTGGTACAATATATGCAATCAGAGAAGCTGTTGTTTTTGACAAACCGCTTATTGAGCGCTTTATAACAGTTTCAGGTAAAATAATAAAAAAACCAGGTAATTATAAGGTAAGGCTTGGCACAAAAATTTCTGACATTGTAGCAGAGTGTGGTGGTTTAACCGGAACTCCTGCCAGAATTGTTATAGGCGGGCCTATGTGCGGTTTGGCTGTGCATACAATGGATATGCCTGTTGTAAAGGGTACTTCTGGTGTGCTTTTTATGTCAGAGGATGAGGTGAGTATAGGGGATTTTGAGCCCTGTATAAGGTGTGGCAGATGCGTTGCAGCATGTCCTGTGGGCTTGCTCCCATGCGATATAGGAACTGCTGTTGAAATGGGCAGGTTTGATATTTCAGCAAGGCTTCACGTAAATACCTGCATAATGTGTAGCAGCTGCTCCTATGTGTGCCCTTCAAAAAGGCCGCTCAGCCATTTTGTGAAAATTGCCCAGGAAAAACTTGCGCAGCAAAAATAAAAAAAAGTGTGAGAATATTTATGTCTGGAAGTAAAGGGGACACATCCTTGCTTGTGCTGTCATCTGCCCCTCATATCAAGTCAGCAGATGGAATAAATAAAATAATGTGGACAGTGATTATTGCACTTATACCTAACATTGTCTATTCTGTATATATTTTTGGTGCCAGTGCTGCAATTCTTCTTGCTGTTTCTGTTATTGCTGCATTTCTTTCGGAATTCATTTATCAAAAGCTTATGAAAAGACCTATAACGGTTCTGGATGGGTCTGCTGTTATTACCGGGCTTCTTGTTGCTATGAATGTGCCTCCACATGCACCTCCCTGGATGGCTGCAATAGGATCTGTGTTTGCTATTATTATTGTAAAACAGCTCTTTGGCGGAATAGGCTTTAATATATTTAATCCTGCTCTTGCAGGCCGTGCTTTTATGATGGCATCATGGCCTGTTTATATGACTACCAGCTGGCACAAGTTTCCCACAGGAAATATTATAGCTGAAAAGCTTACGAGCCGCGGGTCAATCCCCCAGGAGGTTTTTGATATTATTACACAGGCCACACCTTTGGCTGCACTAAAAGAAAGTCAAAGGCTGGTGCAGGAATATAATATTACTATTGATAATTTATTTGATTATTTCTGGAGCAGTAATATATTGGAATCTCTTTTTATTGGGAATATTGGAGGCTGTATTGGAGAAACATCAGCCTTGCTTATACTTTTTGGTGGACTTTTTCTTCTGTGGCGCAAGGTTATAACCTGGCATATTCCAGTTGCTTTCATAGGTACAGTTGCTATTGTATCGTATTTGTATTATTTCTTAATAGGTTTTTCACATCCCGGATTTGTGGTTATAATACATGTTCTTTCAGGGGGTGTTTTCCTTGGAGCATTTTTTATGGCTACAGATATGGTTACCTCTCCTGTTTCAGCAAGGGGTATGGTGCTCTTTGGAATAGGATGTGGTTTGCTTACTTTTTCTATCAGGGTGCTTGGTGGATATCCTGAAGGAGTATCATATTCGATTCTTCTTATGAATGCAACAGTACCTCTTATTGACAGATTTACCAAGCCAGTAGCCTTTGGCGTACGCAAAGAGAGATTATAGGGATTTTATTAATATGAAAGATATTATAAAACCGGCCATTTTGCTTGCTACAGTTGCTTTTTGTGCTTCTCTACTTCTTGTTCTGGTCAGAGGAATTACATATCCTGTTATTCTTAAACAGGAGAGCGACAGGGAGAAGAATGCTCTTATGATGGTTCTTCCAGGTTATGAAATAGGTGAGCCTATAGTTGTGGAATTGGGCAATGGCGAGCAATTCAAGTTTTGGACTGGTGAAAAAATAGTTGATGATGAAGTTTTAACTGGCTATGCTTTTATATCTATCAATTATGGCTATAGTGGTGATATTAAATCCATGGTTGGTGTGGATGAAAACAATATCATGCTTGGAATATCTATTGTGCAGCAATCAGAAACACCAGGTTTGGGAGCCAGGGTTAATGAGAGAGCTCGTAGTGAAACAATCTGGGGTGTTATTCTTGGAAGATCCTATGGTGGGGAGGGTATTACAGATCCCTGGTTTCAGGAACAGTTTAAAGGTATTGATCTGAATAAAAAAATTACAATATTGAAGCATGGTATCTGGACCAGCGATATGCGGGATAGCCTTTTAGAGCAGAACGCTGTTTCTGCTATAACAGGGGCAACAATTACCACAAAGGCTATTTCAGGCGGTCTTAAAGAGGGTTTAATAAAACTAACACAGGCCAGAATAATTTCTGAATCAGGGGGTGATCTTGAATGAACCTTTTTAAGGAATTTAAAAAAGGTATTTGGGAAAAAAATCCCATTCTTGTTTTAAATCTGGGCATGTGTCCTACACTTGCTGTTTCAACATCAATTTCAAATGCCCTATGGATGGCACTTGCAACAACTTTTGTGCTATTAGGCTCCAATATTCTTGTTTCTCTTATTAAAGGTTTTGTTCCGGATCATGTGCGAATGCCTGTATATATTGCTATTGTGGCAACATATGTAACAATTGTTGAGCTTTCTCTTAATGCTTTTCAGCCTGCTGTATATAAATCACTGGGTATATTTATTCCATTGATAGTAGTAAACTGTATTATCCTGGGCAGGGCAGAGGAATTTGCTTCAAAGAATGGCATTGTTGCATCAGCAGCTGACGCTCTGGGTATGGGTCTTGGCTTTGGAATTACCCTTACAGTGCTTGCTTTTTTCAGAGAGTCTCTGGGTGCGAATACTATTTTAGGTTATACCTTTATTGAGGGTATGGAGCCCTCATCTGCAATGATACTTGCACCTGGTGCATTTTTTACACTGGGTCTTATGCTTTGGGGAATGAATGCTCTAAATTCCAGGAAAAAGGAGTAGGTCATGGAAATTAAAGTAGTTATAGCCATTCTTGTAGGTACTATATTTATCAATAACTATGTTCTTTCGCAAATACTTGGATTATGTCCTTTCCTGGGTGTTTCAAAAAAGCTTGATTCAGCTTTGGGAATGGGTTTGTCTGTTATATTTGTAATGACAATAGCTTCTTTTTTTACATTTCTTCTTTACAGGTATATACTTCTTCCTTATGATATAACTTACCTTAGAACAATATCATTTATCATTATAATAGCTTCCCTTGTTCAGTTTGTAGAAATGATCATTGAAAAAGTATCCCCGGCCTTGTATCAGACTCTTGGTATTTTTTTACCGCTTATTACTACAAATTGCGCTGTTCTTGGTGTTGCTGTTCTTAATATAAATTCAGGTTTTGTAACAGCTGAATTTGGTTTGCTCAAGTCTGTTATTCAGGGCTTTGGAGCTGGTACCGGATTTACCCTATCCCTGATTCTTATGGCAGGGATTCGTGAAAGGCTTGAGCTTGCAGATATTCCGGAAAATCTGCAAGGGCTTCCAATTACTTTTATTACAGCTGGTCTTTTGGCTCTTGCTTTTCTGGGTTTTGCAGGCATGAAAATTTAACTACTCGAGGTTGTTGTGGAAATTTATAAACCAGAAATAACCCTTCTTGCAATAACACCTGGTGGAGAAAAGCTTATTGAGGAAGCCGGGCGCACCTGTTATCTTTCTATTTCAAAAATGACTGATGAAAGTGAAAAAAATTTTATTAGAAGCGCTATAAGAAGAGGGCATCATTCAATTCTTGAGCATGCATCTGCTTCATTTCGAATACTGGGGGCATCCAGGGCTTTTACTCATCAGCTTGTAAGGCACAGGCTTGCCAGTTTTTCACAGCAGTCACAGAGGTATGTGGATGAGGCTGAATTTAATTTTATTGTGCCTCCTGAAATTGCATCTAATGATAAGGCTCTGGCTTGTTATTTAAAGATGATGGAAGAAACAAGAAATAATTATATTAAACTTAGAGAGCTTGGTATTAAGAAAGAAAATGCCAGGTTTATCCTTCCCAATGCGCTTGAAAGCCAGATTGTTTTCTCAGCTAATTTCAGGGAGCTGCGAACTGTTTTTAATCTGCGTCTTGATAGGGCTGCACAGTGGGAAATAAGGCGTGTCTGTATGGAAATGCTTAAAATATTACAAAAAGAGGCCCCATCTGTATTTGGCGATTATGTGATTGATGAGGAAAATTGTACTGCACAGTCAAATCTTTTTTGATATGGTAAAATTTAATGTGTTCTTGTTAAAAAAGGCCCTTTTTTGAAGGGCCTTTTTTTTATATCAGATTAATGTGGTGCAGGAATTTTATTTTAAAGCTATATTCATTTCAAGCTGACCCATGGGACTGTATAGGGATATTCCAAGTGTAGTCTGCTTAATCATTGTTATTTGAAAGTTTTTACCTTCAATAACGGTTGGTGTTGTTATATCTATGATTTTGCCTGTGGATGCAAAAAGGTTCAGTGCATTACCTGTAATCATATTCGCAAGCTCTCCAACAATATCTTTATATTCTTCTTTTATTTGTTCTTCGGAAAGGCCTGGAGCAAGTACTTCAGAGATTTTGTGAACCATTGGGTAGCTCATGCTGTAGACAACTTCACCAGTAATGCCGCCGGTAATACCTATAATAATTGCAACATCCATTGAGGGGATAGCATTTTCCTTGATAACCAGTTTCCCTCTTCGCAGATCTACATTTAAAATAGATTTAAAAACTACACTTGCGGCTTCAAGAAAAGGGTTAATATACCCTGCATTTATGCTCATTTTATTGAAGCTCCTCATATTTAAATATTTTCAAAGTAAATTTCTTCCTGAATTTTATCAATCAGTTTTTAAATTTTTTCTAACTTTTGATTTTTCACTTAAATTTTTTACCAGATTATGTGTTATCATGTTTATGGAATCATAGGCGAGGTTGTTTTTAATTTTTTCATTTATTTCAGGGTCTCTGGTATTCTCTTTAATTGATCTTTCAATAGGAGTAAAAATATAAAGCCCTGTATTACTGGAAATAACAGAAGAAGATGAATTAAGGGGCATTGTCATAATACTATTTATGAAAATTTTAGAATTTTCTATGCTGCTTATAGCACTCTCGTCATCAGCAACAGGTTTAATTTTTTCGCCGATTTTAAATGGTTCACTGATAAATGTTTTACCATTGAGAATTGAAGAGGCAGTTGAAAAGGAAACACCTTTTTGAGCAGAATTATCTATTTGTGAGATAATTTTTTCTTTAACTTCTTCAAGCTTTTTATCCACCAGGTCGTTCTTTATTCTTATCCTGTCAGTTTCCGGGTCAGTAATGGCTACGTTTTTATTTTTAATCTCATTATCAATTTCTTCTTCTGTTACTAAAATGTCTTTTGAATAACGTTTTTTAATCTGCTCAGGTGCAAGATGGGCATATTTTATTCGTATTTTAGAATTTTCTACAATGTTTTTTATTTTGATTTCTTCAGAAGGAACTGCAGCTCCAGTGGAAACTAGAAAACGAAAATCGGAAATAGTCATATCCTTTGTAATCAGCTTATTGAATTCATCAAAGTTTAGTCTGTTGTTGTTTAGCACCATTTGAAAAATTTTGGGATCATATTTTCCGGTTTGAGGATTTTTGAAATCAGGGGTATTGGTTATAAAACGGGAAATTTGTTTTTCAGTAACTCTTATTCCGGTTTTTTTTGCTTCCTGGAGGAGTAAAATTTCAAGAACAAAGTTATCCAGAATAAAGTTGTCCATTTTCTGATTTTTAAACTGACTGAATTTTGTGTCCCTGTATCTCAAATATTCTAAAGTATGGATTTTTTCTCCATTTACAATTGCAATTGTTCCAGGCTCCATGCCTCCACAATTTAGACCTATATCAGGCATACCAAAAGAGAGTATTATGATAAGCAGAAAAAAGCCTATCAATAAATAGCCGGTAAATTTTATAAAAGGATTTTCTGATTTACGCATATTTAACCTTCTTGGATTATAAATTATTACATTGATGTATTTTTTAACAACTTGTGTGTGTTTTTAAAAGCAAAAAATAAATGGTTTTACTTAGGTTTTTCTGCTTCATCAACCAGCATTACCGGTATTCCGTCTTTTACAGGGTATTTTAAGCCACAGCCTATGCAGATTATTTTTTCATCCCGCATATTATATTCAACATCACCTTTGCAGGCAGGGCATGCAAGGATTTCAAGCATTTTTGTATCTATCATTACAAATCTCCAGAAATTATATATAAGCAGAAGGCTATGATTTAAAGGGGAACTGCGATTATTCTAAATCAGATAATCTGCTTATTTTATATAGTTATGTATCAGTAGCATTGTCTATGAGTCAATCAAAATAATTATTGGAAATGTCTCAAGTATTATATAAAAAAAACAAAAAAATGACAGATTAATTCGTATAATATAGTAAGATAAAAAATTTTTATTTTTATATTTGACTTGATGTAGCTTGAAATTGGACTTTATTAAAAGGTAAATCAAATAATTTATTTCAGGAAATGTAATTGTGAAAAAAGGAATAATACTATTAAGTGGCGGGCTTGATTCTGCTACAACAGCTGCAATAGCTATGAATATGGGGTTTAATCTTTCTGCGTTAACTTTTTTTTATGGGCAGAAACATGAAGTTGAAATAAAATTTGCTGAAAAACTGGTTGATTTTTTTAAAATTAAAAATCATGTTAAAGTTGAAATCCCAACAGCGATTTTCCGTTCAGCACTTACCAGTTCTTTGGAAATGGAAATACCTAAAAACAGAGAAATTAAAGATCAGGAAATACCAGATACCTATGTGCCTGCAAGAAACATTATCTTTCTTTCCTATGCATTAGCCTATGCTGAATCTTCAGGGGTATCCGATATTTTTATAGGCGCCAACTCTGTTGATTACAGCGGTTACCCTGACTGCAGGGCTGATTTCTTTGATGCCTTTAAAGCCATGGCTGATAAAGGTACAAAAGCAGGCACAGAGGGCCGGGGATTTAATATTCATACCCCTATCATCAATATGACAAAAGCTGAGATAATAAAAGAGGGAATCAGGCTTGGGGTTGATTACTCTTTAACTCACAGCTGTTATGACCCTTCCAGAGAGGGCTTTTCCTGTGGAAGCTGTGATAGCTGTGTGCTTAGACGCGAGGGATTTCTAAATGCAGGTGTTCCTGATCCGACAATTTACAGGAAAATATAATTTAATGATTTTAATTTTGGCTGATATTTTATTCCCGTGTTTTTGTGTTTCCTGTGGAAATTTTGTATTGTCCAGTGATAATAATATATGTAAAACCTGTGCAGCATCTCTTGAAATTTTAAATGATGGCTGTCCTTTATGTTGCGGTATTATGGTAGATGGGCATTGTACTATATGTGAGGACAGGGAGTTTTATCCGGAAAAGAATATTATTGTTTTTGAATATAAAAATGTTGTTATGGATGCTATTCATGCTCTGAAATTCAGGGGTAGAAAAAAAGTTTGTAAAGCTTTCATTCCTTATCTCAAAGAAAAGTTAGATGATATAAAGTCTGAGATTGATATAATTACATTTGTGCCCATGCTTAAAGATAAAATTAAAAAGAGGGGCTATAATCAATCAAGGCTATTTGCATCATCAATAGCGGAGGAATGGGGCAAACCTTTGGAAAAACTGCTCAGAGAAAGAAGTAAATCCGGTGTGCAGCGTGACCTTAATTATACTGAAAGGTTTATAAATGTGATTGACAGATATGAAATAACGGATAGATTTAGAATTACTGATAAAAATATATTGATTATAGACGATGTTTTTACTACAGGTGCTACTCTTAATGAATGTGCCAGATGTCTAAAAAATGCTGGTGCGAAGAGAGTTTTTACTGGTGCTATTGCCCGTTCAGATATTCGGAAGCCTGATAGTGTTTAATTTTTTGTATGTAAAACTATGTAGCAGTGATAAATAATGCGGGGTTAAAAATGGAAAGGAATTCTTATGACAACTATGAAATGGTAGTCCTTGACGGGCGTATAGATCAAAATGAATCTGAAGAGCTTGAAATTATCCTTAATGAATGCCTTGATGATGGAAGGGTGAAGATTTGTATAGACATGATAGATGTAAAACATATATGCAGTTCCGCTCTTGGTGTCCTGGTAGCAATTAAGCGTAAAATCAAGGATAAGGATGGTGATATTAAGCTTATTATTGCCAATGACAATCTTATAAAACTTTTTCAAACCACTATGCTTGACAAGGTTTTTGAGATTTTTGAATCCAGACGGGAGTGCATGTCAACTTTTGATTGATAAAAAAGAATGAGTGATAATATAAAAAAAATTTTAACCCCTCTTGCAGATGAACTTGCAAGGGTTGATGAAAGCATTAAGTCTCATATTCAGACAGGAGTCCCGATTATAGATGACAGCGCCTTTCATCTTTTTATCAAGGGAGGTAAAAAGATACGGGCTTCCCTTTTACTGTTTGCTGCAGGGCTTAATGGGTCTGTAATTAGTGATGAAATTATTGATCTTGCTGCTGCTGTTGAAATAATCCATGGTGCATCATTGATACACGATGATATTATTGATAAATCCTTTATGCGCAGAGGCGATATCTCTGTTCCCGGTAAATTTGGTGATAAGGTTGCTGTTCTTGCAGGTGATTATCTTTATGGCCTTGCTGTGAATATTGCAATAAAGGATGGAGATAGCCGTGTATTGAACATGTTAGCTGAATCAGCAAATGAAATGGTAATGGGTGAACTTTATCAGATAGAGTATTCAAATATTAGTAAAATAACAGAAGAGCGTTATTATAGCATAATAGAAAAGAAAACCGGGCGGCTTATGGCTGCCAGTTCATATGTAGGAGCAATAAAGGGAGGTTGTACTGAATTAGAGGGTGAAGCAATGTACAGCCTTGGTTTAGAGCTTGGCTATGCTTTTCAGATTGTTGATGATACTCTTGATTTTAGCGATAGCTCAGTTACAG
>CAZYPA010000012.1:0-38609 GCA_964649175.1 uncultured Leptospirales bacterium
GTATGCTTTCAACTCTTGGCATAACCCTTGCTACAGATGCCTATGGTCCAATTGCGGATAATGCAGGCGGAAATGCAGAAATGGCTGGTCTTGATCCTCAAGTAAGGGAAAGAACAGATGCTCTTGATATGCTTGGCAATACTACAGCTGCTACAGGTAAGGGTTTTGCAATCGGTTCTGCTGCTTTAACAGCAATGGCACTTCTCTCAGCTTATCTGGAAGAGATCAAGCTTTGGCTTGGTACTTTGGGTGGAACTGAAGGCTTTAGGGTTGGGTCCGTTACATTTTATTCAAAATTACCTGAAGGTATTGAAGGCGGTGTAAATGCACTGGTTGCTCAAAATGCAGAACTGGCTGACTTTGTAAGGGCTTATGATCTTACAGTTATGAATCCTCTTGTTATTTGTGGTATTTTTCTTGGAGCTGCAATGGCATATGTTTTTAGTGCTATGACAATGAAGGCTGTTGGCCGTGCTGCTGGTGCTATGGTTGCTGAAGTAAGACGTCAGTTTAAAGAAATACCAGGTATTATGGAAGGAAAGGGAAAACCCGATTATGCAAGATGCGTTGCAATATCAACTGCTGGTGCACAGAGAGAGATGATCCTTCCATCGCTTCTCGCTATAATTGTACCAATTATTACAGGTTTGGTGCTTGGCGTAGCTGGTGTTCTTGGACTTCTTGTTGGAGTTTTAACCACAGGTTTCTCACTTGCAGCTTACCTCAATAATGCAGGCGGTGCATGGGACAATGGTAAGAAGTTTATTGAAAAAGGAAATCATGGCGGAAAGGGTTCAGAAGCTCACAAGGCTGGAATAACCGGTGATACCGTAGGGGATCCTTTTAAAGATACTACTGGTCCTTCTCTTAATATCCTTATTAAGCTTATGAGTATGGTATCAGTTGTATTTGCAGGGGTTGTTGTTAAGTTTTCTCCTGTAATAGGACATGCGCTTGGCTTTATAAAATAAGCCGGCTTTATTCGTATAGATATATTAAAGGGGATACTGTAACAGGTATCCTCTTTTTTATTAATTTTAACAGGTTAAGGAATAAAATTAGAAATAAACAGGAAATTTATAAGAAAAGTATGGATTATGTCGATAATATAAAAGATATTCTGTTTTACTGATTAAATTTAAAATAATATTGTTGAGTATAATGAAAATTTTATTAAAAAAAACATTGTTTATATCTCTTTTTATTCTTTGCCTATACTCAAATTCTACTGGAGAGTTAAGTAAAGGCCTTGATATTATTTTAAGTACACCAAAGTTTAATTATGCTGCAAATGAAAATATAATATTAAATACACACGTTAAAAATGTTTCAGATTCGGTTATTACATTCTTTGTTTATGATTCACCGGAAAGAAATGATATTTATGACAGGCCCAGGGGGGATATTTCAGGTTTTACCACTTTTCAGCCAATTGCTTATGATATGCAGGGGCGAAATGCGGAGTTGATAGTCCCTTATATAATAGAGAAGGATAATATTGATGAAATTCTTTCATGGATGGTGCAACGGGAAATAAGGCTCGGTCCTGGTGAAACTTTTATAAGAACACAAAATCTTAAGAATATTTATAAGTTTGAAATAGATCGCGATTACAGAATAAAGCTTAATTTTTTCCCTGAGCTTGGTGTAAAAAAGGATTCATCAGCATTGATGAGCAGCAATGAAATTAAATTCCGCGTAGCCCGGGAAAAAGTTTATGTAGCAAATGAAAAGCCGGATATTTCATCAATATCCCTTACTCCTTCTGAGGTTGTTCTGTTAGTGCTTAATGCTGAATATGAAAACAGGTTTACAAGAGGCCTTAAATATATAGATATAGAAAAGTATATAAATTCCTATCCTGAGTTTATTCGTAGATACAATATGGCTGATGATTTCGGGAAAAAAATAATTGAAAAGGAATTTATCCGTTATTTAACATTAAAACGAAAGGATTACCTTTTAAGCTTTGAAGTCAGGAATGAAGAGTTCCTTGATTCCGGAACAGTTGCTTTTGTTGATGTTATTGCAGAAAGAAAAAATACTATAAAGAATGAAAGGTTCAGGTATAGATACAGACTTGAGAAAAATCGGCCTGAAGATAAAATATGGCTCCTTGCGGGCCTTGAAGCCAGTGTTACAAAGGATGTTAAAAGATGACAGAGATATTATCACAGGATGAGATTGATGCCTTGTTGACTGCAATATCCACAGGCGAGGTGGATACAGCAGACTACTCTTCAACAAAGGAACAGAAAAAAGTAAAGATCTATGATTTCAGGAGACCGGACAAGTTCTCCAAGGATCATATACGTACTTTGCAGATGATGCACGAGACTTTTGCGCGTCTTACTACCACAGCCCTGTCAGCGCAGCTCAGAGCTCTTGTAGGCGTTCATGTGGCTTCTGTTGACCAGCTCACATACGAAGAATTCATACGTTCCATTCCAAATCCTACAACGCTTGCTGTAGTAAATATGGATCCGCTTAAGGGTTCCGCAGTTCTTGAAATTGACCCTTCAATTACTTTTACTATTATTGATAAACTTTTTGGCGGACTTGGTGAGGCCACAAAAATAAGCCGTGAGCTTACCGATATTGAGCTTTCTGTTATGGAAGGAATAATTGTACGTATTCTTGGGAATCTCAGGGAAGCCTGGTCAAATGTAATAGATCTAAGACCCAGACTTGGCAATATAGAAACAAATCCTCAGTTTGCGCAGATTGTACCGCCTAATGATATGGTGGTTTTAATTACTCTGGAAACAAAGGTTGGCGACGTTGAAGGGATGACAAATCTCTGTATACCCTATATTTCTATTGAACCTATAATTTCAAAACTCTCTGCTCAATATATGTATTCAAGTATTAGAAAGGGTGCAACAGATGAAAACCTTTCAATTATTCAAAGCAGACTTGAAAATGTTACGCTTCCTGTTGTTGCTGAAATAGGCGCGGTTGATGTTAGTGTGCTGGAAGTACTTGATTTAAGAAGAGGTGATGTTGTTAAACTTCCTGAAACAAAGATTGGGGATGACATGGTGCTTACCATTGGTGGCAGAAGAAAATATAAATGTACTCCCGGACTTGTTTCCAACAGGCTTGCTGTAAAGCTTGGCGAAAGAATTGAAGATATACCTGATGAGCTTCTAACATCAAGCAGAAGCGATGATGAATTTTAATTAGCGGGCAAGTCTGTTCAGATAAGGCATTGGATTTACAAATTCTGTACCTATTTTTATCTGATAGTAGCATATATATTGGGTTGTTTTCCCTGTTCTTCCAACATAGCCTACAATTTCGCCTTTTGATATATCCTGGCCAACTTCAACAGCTGCTCTTTGGCAATGGCTATAGGATGTAACAAAGCCATATTTATGCTTTATAGAAACTGTAAGTCCCAGATTCGGGTCCCATCTTATATCAGAAACTTTTCCTGGTGCAGTTGCTCTTATTTCAGTTCCAGGGAAAGCTTCAATATCTATTCCATGGTGAAACTCAGTTTCAAAAGTATATGGTGAATTCCTGTATCCAAAGCGTGAAACAATATAGCCATCCACAGGCCAGACTGACGGTGTATTTTCTATTATTTTTTTTCTGTATTTTAAAAAGCCTTTAATTTTAGTTAAAACTTCTTTTGTAGTTTGCAGCTCCTGCTTAACTTCCTCTATGTTTAGCAGTTCAATTGACGGTGTGTTTGCATCTGCATCTACTATGTCTGAGCCTGGATCAGGATTGTGCTGTCCCCCCTTTGCCCATAAGGAATCAATATTGCTGTCTGGAGTAAGAGAGTAAAGATAGGTTATTTCAGGCTTGAATGTCTGGAAAATATTATGAAGTTTATTTATTTCCTCTTTAAATTTTTGTACCTGAAGTTTTGAGTCATCACCATCTCTTTTTAAAATAGAAACTTCTTTTACTGTTGATGAATGATTAATTATTAAGACTGAAGTAACAGCAACAGTTGTTATTATTAAAATTATTAATGCAGAAATAGCGAATTTGGATATATGAAAATTCAGAATTTTTTTTTCTGAGTGGGGGATAAACATGACAGTAATTCTTTCCTGTCCCTTTAAAAGAAATTTCCTCCACCTGATTTTTGTTTTTTTTCGGAAACCATCAAAATGATCTGAAAAAAACTGCCAAATATTTTGCTGCAAATCATTAAGATTGGAATCTCTAAAAGGATTTATTTTCATAATATAATTAACTATTCGCTTTTTTTTATTGTAGTTTTAATGAGTATGTTTTTTGTGAAAATAATTATTAACACGCTATATATTATCGGTAAATTATTGTCAAGTTTATATTAATTTTTAAATTAATGTACAGTTTTAAGCCCTTCCGGGCTTAAAACAAAAAACAGAATTTTATTTATCTCTATTAGTATGGCCACATAATACTTTTTTCAACTTCACTTGCAGATGCTTTACCGGCAAGTATTTCAACGAGTTTTAAAGCAAAGGGAATTGCTGTGCCAGCACCGCGGCTTGTAATAATGTTACCATCAGCAACAACAGGCTCAGGCTGAAAAAATGCATTTTTAATATCATCTTCAAATCCTGGATAGCAGGTAAATTTTTTTCCATCCAGTACTCCTGCTTCAGCAAGCACAATGGGTGCAGCACAGATGGCAGCAGCTATTCCTTTATTTTTGTTGATTAACTGTATAAGTGAAATTATTCTTTTGTCATCTTTAAGATTGTTTGTTCCAGGCATACCGCCAGGGAGTACTATTGCATCATATTTATCATTTTCCTTTAATGTAGTGTCCGCTGTTATTTTGATGCTGTGTGAACCCTTAACCGGATTTTCAGAAACTGCAGCAGTGACAATATTTAATCCTGCTCTGCGAAGAAGATCTATTATAGTTATTGCTTCCATTTCTTCAAAGCCAGGTGCAAGTGGCATAAGTATTTTCATTTTAATAATTCTCCTTTAGTCCAGTTTTAATGGAGCTCCCGATTCTTTAACTCCTGCAAGTTTATTTTTAAGTTCAGTTTCAAGTTTTTCCATCTCAAGTTCAGCTTCTTTTCTTTTTATGCTTCCTTCAGTCTGAATTTTTATTGTTTCTTCAATTGTTGAAATAAGATCTTCATGAACTTTTTTTAATGTTTCGATTTCAACTATACCTTTTTCAGACTCTTTTGCTATTTCAATGCTGCTCTCTTTTAGTAATTCTGAATTCTTGGTTAGGAGTTCATTTGTTGTTGCTGATACTGCTTTCTGGAGTTCCAGAGCTTTTTTCTGTCTAAAAAGGCTTATGGCAATAATTATCTGGTTTTTCCAAAGCGGTATGGTGTTTAAAATTGAGCTTTGAATTTTTTCTATAAGCAGCTGGTCATTGTTTTGAATAAGCCTTATCTGAGGCATTGACTGAATTGATATTGTTCTGCTTAATCTCAGGTCGTGTATTTTCTTTTCAAATCTGTTTATCATTTGAGAAAGATCCTGAACTTTTTGTGAATCCAGGGGATCTCCGGAATCCTTGGCCTTTTGTTTCATTTCAGGCAGTACATTATCATGGAGATCCCTCAATTTGATCTCTCCTGCAAGTATGTAAAGATCCAGGTCAACAATGTATTCGCTGTTTTTTTCAAAGAGTGCATCAAGAAGGGTTACATCTTTTAAAAGCTGCATTTTGGCATCAACAAGTTCATCAGTAATTGTTTCAATGTGATGTTCTATGGACTGGTATTTGGCAATAAAGCGGCTTGTTCCTGCTACAAAGTTTCCAATAAAGGGTACTTTGGACATAAAGCTTCCTTTTGTGAGGGAGTCAACATCCAGTTTTTTTACTGTAAGCATTAAATCTGTAAGGGTTTCACCAGCCTGGCCTGCATCCTTTGCTTTAACCTGGTTGAGCAGGGAATCAGCAAAGTCAGCTAATTTGGATTGCACTCCGGATCCATATTGTATTATTCCCTGCGAATCTGTAATAACAATTTCGTTTTTGATATTTTCAACTTTCTTTTTTTGATCATCATTTAGAGTTGTTAATGTAAGTTCTTTTGTGGTTACCTCAATTTCTGAACTCATTATATTCTCCTTTTTATTTTGATTTATGCTTCAAGTTTCATTGTTTTTTCAAGAACGCTTATTTCTACAGACAGATCAAGAAGATCATCCTCAAGCAGGTTATTAAGCTGCTTTTTATATGTTTCATTTATTGAATAAAGCACTGTTTCTACATTTTCTATTGCTTTTTCTATCTCTTCTGATCTTTCTTTTTTAGAGCATAGCTCTGTGTAGCGATTTACAATTTTTTCCGTAGTCACCAGATAGTAATTAAGGAAAGGCTTTGCTTTTTTTAAATCTTCCGGATATTTTTGCAGGTGTTCCAGAATTTCAAAACCTGTTGTACATATTTCTTTTATTTTTGCAGCTGAGTCATTGTTTTTAATCATAACTGTGCTGTTTCTGATTTGTTTAAGTTTTTGAAGACCGTTCTTTATTATTTCTTCAGTATCAGGATTTTTAACAGTTTTTATATCAGGGGTTTTACTTTTATTGGTAATGTATTTTATTAATCTGTAAGTGAGAAAATAAACAAGACATGCTATAAGAAATGAGAGAAATCCGCTTATCATTTCTTTCAAATAAATAAAAAAAGCTGTTCCTGCAATAAGCGAAAGAAGAAATCTGATTATCATGAAAAACTCCCCGGATTATATAGGTATATTATATAAAATAATATAAGAAAATCAATAGAATTAATGATGGGAATATGAAAATTTCATTTTTTCCATGCACTTTTGTAGGGAATATATTAAAGGGTTATTCTATTGTGTCAAGAAGTGTTTCAAGCAGGGTTGCAGCTTCAGGAAAAAGTTCATCCAGGGCTTTCATCTCCTCAGAAGTAAAATTGGAAAGCACATGGTCTGATACGCTGATGTGGGGGTTTTCTGACCTTCCTATTCCAAAGCGGATTCTATGGAAATCGGCAGATCCTGTTTCTGTTATAATTGATCGTATGCCATTGTGTCCCTTGTGTCCGCCTGAGTATTTTAGCTTAATCTGCCCAAATGGAAGTTCAAGATCATCATGTACAACAATAAGGCCGGAAGGCTGGGAATTGTAAAATTTTAGTCCTTTTTGAACTGCTGTTCCGCTGTTGTTCATGTATGTTTGTGGGAATATCAATAGCACATCTTTTCCATGGATTTTTCCTGTTCCTGTTTCACTGTTAAAAGCCTTTTTATTTATGGGAATTCCTTCTTTTGAAGATATAAATTCCCCTGTCATAAAACCTATATTATGTCTTGTTTTATTATACTTTTTTCCCGGATTTCCTAAAAAAGCTATAATTATCATTTCAATAAAAACTCCAAAAGGGGTTAGTTTAATTCAAGTTTGTCTAGGGCATCATCAAGGGAGTTGAAGATCCTGATCCTTTTATCCAGGCCCGTAGTTTTAAACATCTGCATAATATCATGATTTACATTTATGAGAGCAAAGTAGTTGTTGTTCTTTTCAGATTTAGTAAAATAAACAACGATTATTCCCAGAGAAGAGCTGTCTATAAAGGTGAGGTCTGAAAGGTCTATAATTATATTTGATTTATTTTCAACGTGTTTGCTTAGCTGAGTTTCAAAGGGGGATATATTTTCAACAGAGAGTGTTCCTTTGACGCTTATTAATATATAATTATCTTTTATTTCTGCACTTACTTTCATTTTAATTTTCATTATAAATTGTATCTTTTTATTTTTATTATCGTCAATTATTTATTATTTTTTAGATCAATAATTTTTTAATTGGCCATGTCAGTATAATATAAATTATTTATTTAGAGTTAACCTGTTTTAATTTGATTCTAAATTTTTTTGATGATAAGAGATCTGACCCGAACTTTCTATCAAGATAGTTAAAATTATGTGAAAATGAAGGCTTAATAATAAAGTTGACAATCAGCATTATGATTCTAACCTGACTTTATAAAATTATTAATATTTTTAACAGGTAAAATTATGCCAAGAGCAAAAATCTGGGGCTTTATGGCCAGTGTATTATCATTCAGTATTTTTATATTTTTTATATACTCTGTTTTTTATTTAAACTATGATGATTTAAAAGTTTTTAATAATGTTAATCTAAGTGAATTAAACAATCTGACCTACTATTCAGTAGCAGCGCCTTTACTTTTTGTAGCTTTATCAGTAATTGGCACAGGTTTCTGGATAGGCTGGACTATTCTTACTATAAAGGTGGTACCTCCAATGCCTGAGATCGTTGAAAAAAAAGATAATTCGAAAATTAAAGCATTTCTGCTATGTATCTCTATGGCTGCACTTGCATGTGCGCTAATTTATGGGGTTTATATCCGGAATTTCTGGGCTCTTGCAGTCCCTGCGCTTGTAATAGCTGCTGTTGTTCTTGGTGCGGTTTTTTGGGTTGGTTTAGCAATAATTACAACAAGAACCACTCTCCCTGTTAATAACAAATAAGAATTATTAAAGCGATTTAATGAAAGTTTTAATTCTTGGTTACAGGGGTAATCCCTATTGTGGCGGTCAGGGTATTTATATATATAATCTGTCAAAGGAGTTGGCACGTCTTGGTGTTGAGGTTGATGTTATGGTTGGGCCTCCATACCCGGATCCGCTTGAAGAGTGGGCAACGGTGTATAAGATTGAGAATCTCAATATCTGGGCGATTAAAACCAGAGATATCCCTCTTGAAAAACTTAAGCGAATCCTTTCTCCTTGGAATTTTATAGATTTTGTAATGACACGGCTTCATTTTTTTTATGAAATGGAGACTTTTAGTTTCAGATCTTTTTTTGCATTAAAAAAAATTCTTAAGACTAAACGCTATGATATAATACATGATATTCAGTCTCTTGGCTGGGGTACAATTCCTATTAAAGGATATAATATCCCAATAGTTTCAACTGTGCATCATCCTTTGACTAAGGATAGGGAAGCTGACCTTGTTAATGATTTTGGATTATGGGCCAAAACAACAACAATTCTTTTTTATCCACTTGTTATGCAGGCCTTTGTTATAAGAAAAATTGACAGGGTTATAACCTCTTTTAAGGAAGGGGTTGATGAGCTTTATAAGGCCTTTAAGGTCAGGAAGGATAAAGTTTCTGTTGTGTATAATGGCATGGATATAGATTTGTTTCAAAACACTGGCGAGAAAAGGGAGGAGAATGCTCTTCTTTTTGTTGGCAATACAGAGGATAGTAAAAAGGGACTGGTTTATCTTCTTGAGGCTATGAAGCTTCTTCCTGAAAATGTGACATTGACAATTGTTGATGACGGTCCTCCTAAAAAACTTACAGCCTGGGACATGATTAAAAAAATGGGACTGGAGAGCAGGGTTTCCTTTACAGGTAAACTAAGCTATGAAGATCTTGTCAGCATGTACAGCAGGAAAACCATGCTTGTAATGTCATCCCTTTTTGAGGGTTTTGGGCTGCCTGCTGTTGAAGCAATGTCCTGTAAAACTCCTGTAGTTTCTACAACCTCAGGTGCTCTTAAAGAGGTTGTATCTGAAGAGTGCGGAATTCTTGTTCCACCAGGGGATCCAGTTGCTCTTAAGAATGGAATTGAAAAGCTTCTTGCTGATAAAAAACTTATGGAAACTATGGGTGAAAAGGGACGCAAATGGGCAGTGGATAATTTTTCCTGGCCTGTTGCTGCAAAAAATACCCTTGATGTTTATAAGCAGGTTGTGGCGGAATACAGGAGAAGCTAATGAGAATTTGTCTCTTAACATACAGAGGAAATCCCTTTTGCGGGGGGCAGGGAATTTATACAATGTATATTGCAAGGGAACTTGTAAAGCTGGGCCATGAGGTACATGTTATACAGGGGCCTCCCTATTTCCCGGAGATGGAAGGTGTTCACATGCACTATGTGAGCAATCATAATTTTTTTAATAATAAGAAGAATTATATTAAACCACACAAGCCCTTTGCAGCTTTGGAGCCGCTGAATTTGTATGAATTCACAGCTTCAAAATTCGGAATTTTCCCTGAAATAGAAACTTTTTCATTCAGGGCCTTTTTGAAGCTCAAGGAGCTTTTGAAAAAAAATAAATTTGATATTATACATGACAACCAGAATTTAGGTTATGGTTTTCTTCTTATAAAAAATTTTGGCATACCCTTTATTTCTACAATTCATCATCCCCTTAATATAGACAGGGCAACCTGGTTTGAGTATCCCTCTGACTTTCTTTTAAAGGTTAAGCGGGTGCTTTATTATCCTCTTGTTATGCAGGGCATTGTTGCAAGGCGCATGGA
This sequence comes from uncultured Leptospirales bacterium, assembly GCA_964649175.1. GTDB lineage: Bacteria > Spirochaetota > UBA4802 > UBA4802 > UBA5550 > JBBAGC01. The sequence continues at coordinate 10,259 of CAZYPA010000012.1, forward strand.
TCATATAATTACAGTGTCTCACGATTCAGCAAAAGAAATAACAAAAGCCTTTAAGGTTCGTCCTGAAAAAATGAGCGTTGTTTATAATGGCCTTGATACCGGAATTTTCCGTCCTGTTAAAGGAATTAAGAAAAAGAAGAACAGCCTCCTTTTTGTAGGGAATGTTGAGGACAGGAAAAAAGGCGTGGTCTATTTATTAAAGGCTCTGACCCTTACAAAAAATAAGGTAGAGCTCACTGTTGTTGATGGTGGAGCTCCAAACAGGGAGCATGTGACAAAGTGGATAGAAAATTTTGGATTAAAGGATAGAATTCATTTTACCGGAAAAATCCCCGGAGATAAACTTGTTGAGCTTTATTCCAGCCATGAGATAGCTGTTACGCCTTCTCTTTATGAAGGTTTTGGCTTTCCTGCAGCAGAGGCCATGGCCTGTGAACTTCCTCTTATTTCATCTGACGGAGGAGCCCTTCCTGAAGTGGTGGGGGAGCATATGAAAACAGCCTATGTAGTTGAGCAGAGGGATCCTGCAGGCCTTGCCAGGGCAATCGATTTTTTAATTGATAACCCCCAGGTCAGGGAAGAGATGGGTAAGGCTGCACGTAAGCGTATGCTTGAGGTTTTTACATGGGAGAATGCGGCAAAAGAGATGGTAGATATCTACAAGGGGGTAATCAATGCTAACAGTTGATTTTGACAGGCTCAGTGTTTCAGAGGGTGATATTGCTCTTGATGCCGGATGCGGCCTTGGACGCCATTCAATCCAGTTTATGAAAAGGGGAGCTCATACCTGCTGTCTTGACCTGGATTTGGAATCTTTAAGAAAGACAAGATATACCATAGCTCAGATGAATACTGAATCCGGGTTGGGAAAAAATTCAGGATTTATGGTGCATATAGGAGATGCCCTTAATCTCCCCTTTAAAGATGGGACCTTTGACAGGGTAATATGCTCAGAGGTGATGGAGCATGTTGATGATGATTTTAAGGCCTGCTCAGAGCTTGCCAGGGTGCTGAAGAAAGATGGTAGAATTGCTATTACTGTACCTACAATTTTTAGCGAGCTTGTATATGACGCACTTACATTTGAGTACTTTACTTCTCCAGGCGGGCATGTGCGTAAATATCTGCCAAAGAAACTGGCCAATATAATGAGACAAAACGGTCTTGAAATATATGCAGTGGATTTTAAGCATTCATTCCATACAATATGGTGGATTATACGAAGCGTAGTTGGTTTGCATAATAGTGAACATCCCCTTACAAAGGGTTACCATAAATTTTTACATCTTGGCCTCTATTCCCAGTTCATGCGAAGGGTGGAGAAGTTTTTTAATAATTTTTTCCCAAAGAGTGTTGTTCTTTATGCCTGGAAAAAATAAAGGCTCAATGGGCCTCTCCCCAGTTTTCTCCCAGGCCTATGTCAACAACAACAGGGACATTAAGCTCCAGAGCTTTTTCCATTCTATCAGTAACAATTGATTTCAAACTTTCCAGCTCATCTTTTTTTGCTTCAAAAACAAGTTCATCATGTACCTGAATTATCATTTTTGATTTCATTTTTTTATCAGCAAGGTCGTTTTGAATGTTTATCATGGCAATTTTGATCATATCAGCTGATGTGCCCTGTATGGGCATATTTATTGCTGCCCTTTCAGCTCCCTCTCTCATGAAGGATGTGGTGGAGTTAATTTCCGGCACAGGTCTGCGGCGTCCACATAGAGTTTCTACATAGCCATGTTTTTTGGCAAATGAAATTGTTCTGTCAATATAATCTTTAAAACCAGGATAGGTCTGGAAATACTTTTCAATAAAAATTGCAGCATCCTTTATGCTGATTTCAGCCTGCTGGGAAAGGCCATAGGGCGACACTCCGTAAATTGTAGCGAAATTTATTATCTTTGCCTTTCTTCGCATATCAGATTTAATCTCATCAATAGGAACTCCAAATACTGATGCTGCTGTCATGTTGTGTATGTCTATTCCCTTGCTAAAGGCTAAAAGCATATTCTCATCATTGGAAAAGTGAGCAGCAAGGCGCAGCTCTATCTGAGAATAGTCAGCGGACATTATTATGCTGCCCTTTTCCGGAACAAAGCCTGTTCGTATTTTTTTCCCGTAATCGTCCCTGGCTGGTATGTTTTGAAGATTAGGGTCAGATGATGAGAGCCTCCCTGTTGCTGCTACTGTCTGGTTAAATGATGTGTGTATTCTTCCGGTTTTTTTACTTATAAGTTTAGGAAGTGATTCAATATATGTGTTTTGCAGCTTGTTTAAAGTTCTGTATGATATTAAATAATCTATTATGGGATGAGTTCCCTGGAGTGTTTCAAGAACTTTTATATCTGTTGAAAAACCCGTTTTTGTTTTTTTTACTGTTCTTAATCCAAGCTTGTCAAAGAGAATTGCTGAAAGCTCCTTTGTGGAATTGATATTGAATTCCTGGTCAGCTTCCCTGTATATATTTTTTTCAATATCATTAAGCATGGCAAGGGTGTTTTTTTTCATTACATCAAAGTGGAGAGTGTCTATTTTAACACCTGCGATTTCCATTTCAGCAAGAACATTGATAAGGGGCAATTCTATTTCATTGAATAATTTCTCAAGTCCATTCTCCTTGAGCATTGGTGCAAATATATTGTAAAGGCGCATGGTAATGTCTGCATCTTCAATGGCATATTCAGCAAGCTTGTCCATGGGCAGATCAGTAAGTGCAATTGCATTTTTACCAGTGCCTACCAGCTCCTTGAATGTTATTGTTTTATAGTTGAGATATTTTTCAGCAAGGTCATCCATATTGTGGCGCAGCTCTGAGGGGTTGATTAGATAGGAGGCAATCATTGTATCAAAAAATATTCCCTTAAGATTTATGCCCGCATTTTTCAGGACCATAAAATCGTATTTTATATTTTGACCTATTTTTTTTAAATCGGGATTTTCAAGCACTGGCTTAATCATGGAGATTGATATAGATGGTTCAGGGAATTCTTCACTAAAGAGTCCTCTGCTTTGCAAAGGTAAAAACCATCCGCCTTTTTCCTTAATGGAAAACGACATTCCCACAAGTTCAGCCTCAACAGCTTTTATTGAATCGGTTTCTGTATCAAAGGCAAAGAGCCCTGCCTGCTCTAACTCTTTAATCATTGTGGAAAGCTCTTCATGTGTACGGATTGTTTTGTAGTTTTTTTTCTCATGCTCAGTGCTGTTTTCCTGTTGAGCTGTTTCAGAGAAGTAATCTCTAATAATAGAATTCATTTCAAGGGAGTTAAAATATTCAACAGCCTTTTCAGTATTTAATCCATTAAAGCGGAGTTCATCAATTGTTAAATCAATGGGAACATCCTTGCGTATAGAGACAAGGTCTCTGCTTAAAAATGCCATATCCTTCCCATCTTCAAGAAGAGTTTTAGTTTTACCCTTTATTGATTCAATGTTTTCATAGATATTTTCCAGGCTTGAATATTCTGTAATAAGCTTGAGTGCTGTTTTTTCTCCAACTCCCTTTACTCCAGGGATATTGTCAGATGAGTCACCCATGAGTGCCATGTAGTCTATTATAAGTTCAGGCTGAAGCCCTGTCTTTTCTGCTATATTATCACTTGTGTAAATCTCAAAATCGGATATTCCTTTTTTATTGGCATATATTTTTACATTGTCATTGATAAGCTGGTAAGCGTCTTTGTCTCCTGTGACAAGGTAAACATCAACCTCAGGGGATGAATATTTTTCAGCTACTGTTCCAAGGACATCATCTGCCTCAAAATCGGATGATTCAATGACCGGTATGCCTATTGCCTTTACCAGGTTTTTTATCTCTTCAATTTGAGATTTCAGATCAGGAGGCATTTTTTGTCTGTTTGCCTTGTACTCGTCATATAGTTTGAAGCGGAAAGATTTTACCGGAGGGTCAAAGGCAATTGCAAAATAATCCGGATTTTGATCCCTTATAAGGGTGAAGATCATTCTTGAAAAACCAAAAATAGCAGATGTGTTTTGTCCGCTTGAATTAACAAGAGGGTTTTTTATAAAAGCAAAATAAGCCCTGTAGCAAAGGGCATGACCATCTATAATAAATAATTTTTTCTTCATCTACACCACCTGGGTTTCCTTGAGTCTGTTTAATTCACTCACCTTTCCTATGAGGATTTCATCAGTTTTTGCCAGCCTTTGTGAAAGTATTTGAACCATCTTTGCAGCAAAGCGGGGATTTTTAATAAGGAAAGCCTGAAGCTGGGTTGCGTTGTCAATGTATGCGAGTTTAACATCTCCTATAGCGCGTACTGTTGCACTTCTCGGAGTATTTGTGAAGAGCGATATCTCACCAAAAAAATCACCCTTTGAAAGCCTTGCCACAATTATCTGGTTTTCGCCTTCTCCCAGAATAATGATAACTTCACCTTCAAGAATAATAAACATTCTCTGTTCAAGCTGACCTGCCCTGATTATATTTTCAGTGTTTTGAAAATACATAATATTTTTTGACATATCCCCTCCGAAATTTCATTCCTCATACCTTTATATGTGAGGAGTAAACCAGCGTATTATCAGTTGAGTAATTTTAAGTATAATGCAAAATTATAAAAATATTATAGCATGGGCAAGTCTTTTATTTTTTGCTTGTAAAGAGGAAGATCTGCTTATTCCTTTCCTCGATTAAATTTAATTTAAAAAAATAAAAAAATTTCAAAAAAAATCCTCCCTTTTTCGTAATAATAAATGCGGTAATAAAAGAAAATGGAAGGTTTATTTATGCTTTCAAAATCGTTTTCACTGGCCCTTTACGGAATAAGCGCAGTAAGGGTTGATGTTGAAGTAGATATAATGAGGGGGCTTCCTAACTTTACAATTGTTGGCCTTCCTGATTCTACTATTCGTGAATCAAGGGAGCGAATAAGGTCTGCTATAGAAAATTCAGGATACGATTTTCCTCCCAAGAATTTTATTGTTAACCTGGCACCAGCCGGATTTAAAAAGCAGGGAGCCAATTTTGATTTACCGGTTGCCATGTCCATCCTCAAGTCAACAGGACAGATTAGGTTTGCAATTGATGAAATTCCAATGGTAGGAGAGCTGTCCCTGGATGGAAGGGTAAAGCCTGTGCGCGGAGTTATTTCAATGGTTATTTCCCTTTACAGGCTTGGACATAAAAAAATTATTGTGCCTTTTCAAAACAGGTTTGAGGCTGCTGCTGTTGGAGGGGTTGAAGTTTATCCTGTTGAGGATATTAAGGGGGTCTGCAGGGTTTTTGAGGGTGCTGTTAAACCTTTTGTATGCGAAAAATCCGAAAAAAAAGAAGAAAAAATTCTTCATGATTTCGCAGATGTCAAAGGTCAGGAGAGTGCAAAAAGGGCGCTGGAAATAGCAGCAGCCGGGCATCACAACATTCTTCTTTACGGGTCACCCGGGTCAGGGAAAACCATGTTAGCCAGAAGAATCCCCTCCATACTTCCCTCCCTTGCCAGGGACAGGGCAATTGAAACAACCATGATTCATTCAGCTTCAGGAGAGCTGGGTGATGGCGCCGGGATTGTTGAAAGCCCTCCATTTAGATCTCCCCATCATACTGCTTCAGAGGTGGCTTTGGTTGGGGGAGGTTCAACTATTACAGCAGGGGAAATTTCCCTTGCTCACAATGGAGTGCTTTTCCTTGACGAGCTGGTTGAGTTTAAAAATAATGTCCTTCAATCTTTAAGACAGCCTCTTGAGGACAGATGCATTACTGTATCAAGGGCATCAGGAACCATAACCTTCCCTGCTGACTTTATGCTTGTTGCAGCCAGCAATCCATGCCAGTGCGGTCATCTCTTTGATGATGATATTGCATGCTCATGCTCACCAAACAGGGTGAGTATGTATTTCCAAAAAATTGCAGGGCCAGTGGTAGACAGGATCGATATTGAAGTTCTGGTTAACAGGGTTCCATACAGGGATTTAATGGACAAGGGCAAATACGAGTCATCACAGAGCATTAAAGAAAGGGTTATGAAGGCAAGAGAGATTCAGAGGGAAAGGTTTAAAACTGATTTAACCTTTAATTCAAATATGAGTCAAAAGGATATTCAAAATTACTGTGCATTGAGCAGCAGTGATGAGGTATTTTTTGAGAATGCCATAAAAAAGCTTAACCTTACAGCAAGATCCTTTTTTAAGATTTTAAAGGTTGGAAGAACAATTGCAGATCTTGAGGGCTCTAAAAATATTGAAAAAAAACATATACTTGAAGCTATTTCATACAAAAATTTATACAGAAATTACAGGGTGTAGGAATAAGACAATTTCCAGTTCATTTGACTGGGCTAGTTGAATTTGTTGTATTTTTGATACAGGTGTGTTGTTAGTTAAAAAAGAACTGGGCTGTTTTAAAATGAATTTTAAATAGGCCTGTTTAAATATGTGAATATTCCTTACAATGAGACATAATACATGTGTATGATAATCAAATTGTCTGTAAAATGGAAATAAATATATTTTTTAACACCTGGTTGGAGTAGTAAATTTTATTTTTTTTATTTCTACTTGGCACGATAGTTGCATATTAATCAGGTATATCAATGTCTGATATGAATTAAGAATATCTATTATGCCGGAGGGGTGATGAGGGGGAACATTATTACACTTGCAAATAAAAAGCTGCAGTTAAATCAGTTTTGTGAAAAGATTGAATCTTATGAACTTGAGCTTACAAGAGGAGATTTGCTTGGGATTTTGCATGAAAGTGAAACAAAAAATCCGGATTTAATTCCTACAATTTTAAATGTAGTAAAAAACACCTATCATATAAACATGCAATTTTAGCCGGCTGCTCTTATAAAAAGGCAGCCTTAATTTTCAGGTAATATTCCTGCTTTTACGATTAACTTCAAATCCCTGCGCAATAAGGTTTTCGTATAACTCATCAAGCTCATCTGTTACCAGGGTGCATTTATAAATTACAGCGTTTTTGTATGCAAGAATATCCACCTTTTTTACCATAACAACTTCCAGAATATCCTTGTTTTGCACAGCCCTTCTTTCGCAAACTTCTGAAAAGGATATTTTTTCAATTCCTGCATTTTTTAAAAAATCAATAAACTCATCTGCTGTTTCAAAAATTTTTTCACCAGTCATAATCACAGCCCTGATTTATATTCTAAGAAAATCTGTAGGATAGGAATCGCATATCTCCTTAACTCCAGCCCTTACTTTTTTAACTACAGAATCATCATCCATATTATTAACAATGTCCAATATTAAAGAGCCTACTTTTTTGAAATCATCTTCTTTCAATCCTCTTGTTGTAAGAGCAGGGCTGCCCAGGCGGATTCCGCTTGTTACAAATGGCGACTTGTCATCAAAGGGGACGCCGTTTTTGTTGCATGTAATGCCTGCCTCATCGAGCCTGTTTGCAACATCCTTTCCTGTGAGGTTTTTGTTCCTTAAATCAATTAAAATAAGATGATTGTCTGTTCCTCCTGAAACAAGGTTAAGCCCTCCTGAAAGAAGAACCTCTGCAAGCACGTGTGCATTTTTAACAATCTGTTTCTGATAATCAACAAAGGAGGGCTCAAGGGCCTCTTTAAAGCATACAGCCTTTGCAGCTATTGTGTGCATAAGCGGGCCGCCCTGTGTTCCTGGAAACATAAACTTGTTAACATCTTTTATGAGTGCTTCACTTGTGAGTATAACTCCCCCTCTTGGTCCGCGAAGGGTTTTGTGCGTTGTCATTGTCACATAGTCTGCAAGACCTACAGGTGAGGGATGCTCCCCTGCTGCAACAAGTCCTGCTATGTGTGCAATGTCAGCAAGGAGCTTTGCACCTACAGAATCAGCAATATCTTTAAACTTGGCAAAATCGATTATTCTGGGATAGGCAGATGCGCCTGCTATGATGAACTTTGGTTTTGTTTCCTTTACTGTTTTTGCGAGCTCATCATAATCTATGAGCTGATTGTGTTTCTTTACTCCATAGGGCACTACATTGAAATACTTCCCTGAAAAGTTTACAGGTGAGCCATGGGAAAGGTGCCCTCCATGAGCAAGGTTCATGCCTACATAGGTATCGCCTGCATTTAAGAGTGACATCATAACTGTCATGTTAGCCTGTGCACCTGAGTGGGGCTGCACATTGGCTGCTTCTGCATTAAAAAGTTTTTTGACTCTATCTATAGCAAGTGATTCTACTTTATCAGCTTCCTGGCATCCGTTATAATATCTTTTTTCAGGGTAGCCTTCAGCGTATTTATTCGTAAGGGTAGATGACGATGCTTCAAGCACAGCTTTTGAAACATAGTTTTCAGATGCGATCATTATAAGGTTATCTTCCTGCCTTTTGTTTTCAGCCTGGATAATATTGTAAACTTCAGGATCGTCTGATTTAAGATTATTGAATAATGCCATTTTAAACCTCTTTATATAAAGAATTTATTAGCCAAGTTTTGCTTTTCAGGAATATCAACTGATATTATTCATTAGAGGGAACCTGATTTATGTCAATTGAAAAAATTATATCACAATGTCTTTGCATCAGGAATGATCAGAGACTGTTTGTATTCCTAATTCTTAGGCTGAGCAAGGCCAAAGCTTTAATAAATAAAGGGAAAGACAATCTTCCTGTTTGCAGGATAATCATCAAAATTCTTTAAATACCAGTCGTGATGATTTCTGGCCCTTGGAACCAGGTTTGCATAGGTCCAGACTGCAAATGCCAATGCAGGAAGGTTCCATGCTATTATTGCAAAACCTGCCCACTCCATGATCTCTCCGAATAAATTGGGAGATGTGATATAATCGAATAAAAAACCTTTTGGAATCTTATAGCCTGTTTCTTTTGGTTTTCTCAGGTTGATTAATATTGAATCTGATTTCCAGTTAATTGCCAGACCTGTAAAAAACAGTAAAAATCCGAAAATCGTTATTGGGCTTGTTAACCAGGTGAGATCATACTGATCTGGCTTTGCCAAAATAGCCAAAAAATATCCGTTTAAGCCTGCATTTATTATATTAAAAAATATTCCGTTAAACATGATAAGTAAGGGCATTTTTTTATCAGTTGGTTTTATCCTAAAGGGATATACAAAGGTTCTGTTTAAGTAATGAAGTATCCAGAGGGAAAAGATTATCCAGGAAAAAGAATGGAAACTGTTTTTGCTGTAAAATAAAAAGAAAACCATAATAATCAGGGAAGGAAACTCCATGATTATCCATGCCAGCTTATTGTTTATCATCAAACCCCAATTATCAGAGGTGTGCCTTCCAAATGGAGCTGTTACAAAAAATAATAAAATATGGACAAGGACTGCTAAAATAAGCCAGCCGTATGTAAAATTGTTAAAAAATTCAATACTCATAATCGTACCATTTATAAAAATCAGTGATTGTCTCTGTAATAGGCCTGTAATTTAAATTCAAATCTTTTTGTGCCTTTGAATTAACCATATTTTTGTGGCCATTTTTTATTGTTGAAATTGATTGAATTGTAAATACAGGGGCTGCCTTTGTGATCTTGCTCCACAGTATAATTAAAGGTAATAATCCAACCATGAGCCAGTAGGGCAAAACAAGTTCGGGTGTTTTTACACCGGTGATGTTTTTAACCTGAAGGGCTACATCTTTAATTGTATGGTATTTCCCTGTCAGATGGTATATCTCACCATGCTTCAGATCGTTTATTGAGTTTGCCATGGCCTGGGCCACATCCCGAACATCAACCAAATCATATCCACCAGGCGGGAGAAGGGGAATTTTTTTTGCCCTTAAATCGAGCAATGCTTTACCAAATGCACTTGGTATAAAATCATAGGGCCCAATAATGGAGCTTGGTCTTACAATGCAGCCTTTTATTTTATTGTTTTTAAATGCAGATAAAACCATTGCTTCTGCTTTTACTTTACTTGCTTCATAGGCGTACTTCTTTTCTTTATAGGCTCTGGCTTCATCTAATGGCTCGTCCTGGGGGGTTTCGCTGGCAACGTGAATTGAAGAAACATAAATGAATTTTTTTATCTTATGTTTTATAGAGGCATTTAATACATTCCGGGTTCCATTTACATTTGTATTATAAACAGAATTATCGATATCCCTGGAGATTGAAATAATAGCAGCGCAATGAAAAACAACGTCGCAATCTTTAACCAGGTTTTCAACATCCTCAATATTTAGTATGTTCCCCTGTATGGTTTCAATATTTAATTTTTCCAAAGATTTTTTATCATCAAGATAAAGAGCCTTAACTGTATGGTTTTCCTTAATTAAACATCGGCATAAGACGTTACCTAAATGTCCGCTTGCTCCGGTTACTGCAATTTTCATGTTTGAACCTTTTTATTTTTCAGGCAGATCCTGTGCTAAAAAAAATAACAGGAAATGTTAAAACTATTTTTTTATTTTTTACTATAAAACATTTTTTCAGTGGGTTAATATTAGTCAATTAAAACTTGAATATTTGTAACTTCTTGGATATATATAACTTATGATTAGCATTAAAAAAAAGATAGACTAATATGGTTGATTTTGAATATTTTTGTTTTATTGATGATGCGAATTGTGTAGATAATAATAAAGTCAAAGTTATTTCCGGCTACTTATCTTTCTGAGAGACTATTTATATTTTGATTGTTAAATCTTAAAAAGCTGAACAGTAAAACAATATTGACTTTTATAGATGTTATTAATAAAATAAACAGGATAGCTTAATAAGTGGTTAGTAATTAATGAAGAAAATAAAAGTATATCTTGATAACTGTTGTTTTAACAGACCATATGATGATCAGGAACAGGTAGCAATAAGACTTGAATCAATGGCTAAGCTTGAAATTCAAGCCTTAATTAAGAAAGAAGTTATCAGTTTAATTTGGTCTTTTATGCTTGATTTTGAAAATAACGAAAATATTGATTCTGAAAAAAGAGACAAGATATTTGAATGGGAAAAATTTTCAAAAACATATTTTATAGGAACAGATAAAACAATAGAAATAGCAAAGCATTTTACTTCTATTGGGATAAAAAGCAAAGATGCTGTTCATCTGGCATGTGCTATTGAATCAGGTTGTGATTATTTTATTACAACAGATAAGGGCATATACAGAAAGAGAGAACAAATAAAAGAAATAATTATTATTAACCCAACAGAATTTTTTATAGAGTATGGAGAAGATAATGAAAAGTGATAATCAGGTTAGACAGGAAGGATTTAAAGTTCTTTTTAACAATATGGATATAGTAGATGCGGAAAGATTTATTGCAATAATAAACAGAGAGAAATTTGATTATACACAGTGGAGAGATAATCTTTTTGCTGATTTATCTGTTGAAGAGATTTTTGAGAAAGGTCGTAAATTTGCTGTAGATTTTAGGAAAATTAAAGGGAATATTTAAATCACCTCTTGTATGGCTTCATGAATTCAATTTTAATCACAAATAATGAAAACATTTAAAAAACAAATAAAAGAAGAATTAAAAGACGAGAAATTTGCTCAGCTATTTAATGAAGAAAAAGAATTGCTCTCTTTATCAATAAAGATATTAGAAGAAAGAAATAGACTTGGAATATCTCAAAAAGATTTAGCAAAAAAAGCTCATATTACTCAGCAACAACTATTAAAAGTTGAAAATGGGATTAATTGTAATATTACTACTTTTTTAAAAGTATGTGGAGCCCTTGATTTGAAGATTAATTTTGAAAATAAAAGAGCAGGAATTTAAGAATGTGTTTCCAGGATTCTTATTATTTATCACTTATACTTAATAAAAAATGGGAGGAGATATGAAAAAAATATTTATAATAAACGGGATTATACTGCTTTCTCTTTTAATGATTGGGTGTGGAAAAGATAAAAATCCGGTTCAATTGCTGGACAATCAGGAAATAGTTCAAGGCACAGTATCCAATGTATTTGATAGTGAAGAAGAGGCATATGTGACAATACAAACTGATTCAGGAGAATTTGTAATAGACTGCCAGAAACAAAGTTTTGAACAAACAGTAGAAGATAATGATTTTGTTAAGGTAATTGTTGAAGATATAAATGTTCAAAATGGAGTTAAAGTAGGGATTCTGTTTTCAATTATTGAACATAATAAATTTGAATAATTCTTTGGGGTTTATATTACTTTCTGCTGTTTTTCTGAATTTTGACACAGCCATTTTTAGAGTTAAAAAATTCTTGCTTTTATAAACTTATTTTAGATAAAATTAATCGCTCTGCCTGGTAAGTGTTGATTGTGAGTTGGCAATACATCAAAAAAAAAGAAAGAACTTCAATGGAACCCATATTAATAAGAATAGCAAAAGAAACAGAAATCAATTGGATTAACTCAAAATATCAAGAAGTTGAGTTTGTAAAATCAGATTTCAAAAATGAATTTATAGTAATTACAGAATATAACAATATTAAAAGTGGAATTGGAAGGCTGGTTGCATTAGATAAAAATAATATAGAACTTGGAGGAATATATGTATTTCCTGGTTTTAGAAAGCTGGGTATAGCAGAAAAAATTGTAAGTTTTTTATTAGATAACAATCCATATGAACAATCAGTTATTTGGTGTCTGCCATTTGAAAATTTATTAAGCTTTTACTCCAGGTTTGGATTTACAAAAAACTACGGAGAAGTCCCTGAAAAAATTTTAAATAAATATCAATGGTGTAATACAAATGGCCTCTATGATAAAAAAGTGTTGCTGCTTTCAAAAAGGACATAAATGTTTACAGCTAACATCTTTTATGTGCTTTACTTTCTGTTGTCCGCTTGGGCTATGGTATATTGTGGCAAAAAAACCGGCAGATTTTTTCTACGCACAACAGCTTCAATAGTAATTGGTTCTGTATAAAAATTCTCTACTTTAATATTAGCCTGTTCTGAATAAGGGTTGACCTTTATGAGTTTTCACATAATAGTTTAAAAGGAAGCTTTTGCATTTTGAGAACTCGTTGTCGTAGGAGTTAAAAAAATGTATCAAATAATAATAAATATTGACAAAAATTAATATTTAGTTCACCTAAAGATGTAATCCATGATAATCACTTAAACAAAAATCAAAAGGCATGTATATGACACTACCTAAAAAAATTAGTCCTTGTCCAATTGTTGACTTTGTTTTGGAGTTAAGGTATACAACAAGTTTTCCACATGATGCTATTTTTGGTATAGTGTATAATGCTTTTAAATCTGACTATCCAAAATATGAAAGTTTACCCATACTTCAACTTCCTGAGCCAGTAAGGAAGTCTGATCCTAATTTAAAATTTAAACCCTATTATCGTTTGTCGAATGATAAATTTGTAATTCAAATTGGTGCAGATGTAGCAATTATTAGCTCGTTTCCAGAATATGCAGGTTGGGATGTATTTAAAGTAGAAATTATTAATTTCTTTAATACTATAAAAGACCTTTCAATCATTGATAATGTTTCAAGGGTTGCATTACGCGTTATAAATTTTTTCCCGAACATTGATATTTTTCAACAAGCAAAAATATCACTTACTATTTCAGAGGAACCAATAATATCACAAAAAACACTGCTTACTACAGAATTTATTTATGACAACAGTATTAATAGTACGTTAAATATCTCAAATGATGCAATGATTAATTCAGTACAAGGTTCTATCATAGATATAGACACATTTCGTGAATATAATAAATCTTTTGATGTTTATAGTATAATATCAGATATAGAAGCAATCCATGACAAAGAAAAAGCACTTTTCTTCTCTTTATTAAAAGATGAATTTTTAAAAAATTATAATCCGGAGTATTAATAATGGGCACAGCAACAACTTTTGACGGTATATTTTTATTAGGTGCTTTAGGTGCATCAAATACAATTATGCCATTGCCATATCAATATAATCCCATTGATGCTTCTGTCATTGGAAAATATAGTGAAATCAAAGTATTAAATGAAAATTATAAACCTTTTTATGAAGAATCGCAATTAGATATAATTGTTAATATTTCAAAGCATTTAATATTAAATTCAAAAAATATTGAAAATGAATTTGTAGAAATCGTAAACAATAATTTTTGGGATTTAATTTAATAATGTTATCAGAAGATATAAAAATTTATCTTCCAAAATTTTTATCAAGCGAGTCATCCCAGGAATTATTTGAATGTTTGAAAGATTTTCCGAACAATATTGATGAAAGGTTATATACTTCTTATTTAAAAAAAGAGGACTCAATTTTTCAAGGTGATGGGATGAAGAATATGCTCGTTATCAATCTTCCTCAACCTGATATTAAACCAATACCAAGTATGATACTCTCTAACACATGTGATATTTCTCCTGATAACACAAGATTATTTAATACAAATATTCTTTATTCACCTATTTTTAATTTAAGGAAGTATAAAGAAAAAATTAGTTCTGATTCAAGAAAACCACTTCAGGCTATTGAAGATCATATTACAGCAATTAAACGGCAAGAAATCACTCAAATATTTTTTCTTCCAGAATTAAAAAATCAAATAGAAGATTCTATTGTGTTTTTTGATCGTGTTTGTAATTGTTCAAATAAAATAATAAAAAAAGAAAATATTGATGCTGAAAGAATTTTCACACTCAGTGATTATGGATCATATCTTTTTGTATTAAAACTTTCAATTCATTTTACTCGAATTTTTGACAAAGTGGAGAGAAGAGCCGGAGGATTTTAAAAGAATATTTGGATTCAAGTAGTAAGTTCAATATTCTTATTTCGCTTGTGCAAAATTTTTAGTAATATCGTTTTCAGTATATAACTAATAAAAGCCTTAATGTAGCTGCCATAAAAACCGCAGGTTTTATTTTATAAAAATAATTTTAACTCATACATTCATCAAAAGAACTAATAAAGTTCCTGTATCGCAGATAGAAAAAGCAAAAAAATGCAGGGAAGATTTTTTAAAAAGATTTGATGAAAAAACTATATTGGAGGTTTATAATGAAAACATTTAAAAAACAAATAAAAGAAGAATTAAAAGACGAGAAATTTGCTCAGCTATTTAATGAAGAAAAAGAATTGCTCTCTTTATCAATAAAGATATTAGAAGAAAGAAATAGACTTGGAATATCTCAAAAAGATTTAGCAAAAAAAGCTCATATTACTCAGCAACAACTATTAAAAGTTGAAAATGGGATTAATTGTAATATTACTACTTTTTTAAAAGTATGTGGAGCCCTTGATTTGAAGATTAATTTTGAAAATAAAAGAGCAGGAATTTAAGAATGTGTTTCCAGGATTCTTATTATTTATCACTTATACTTAATAAAAAATGGGAGGAGATATGAAAAAAATATTTATAATAAACGGGATTATACTGCTTTCTCTTTTAATGATTGGGTGTGGAAAAGATAAAAATCCGGTTCAATTGCTGGACAATCAGGAAATAGTTCAAGGCACAGTATCCAATGTATTTGATAGTGAAGAAGAGGCATATGTGACAATACAAACTGATTCAGGAGAATTTGTAATAGACTGCCAGAAACAAAGTTTTGAACAAACAGTAGAAGATAATGATTTTGTTAAGGTAATTGTTGAAGATATAAATGTTCAAAATGGAGTTAAAGTAGGGATTCTGTTTTCAATTATTGAACATAATAAATTTGAATAATTCTTTGGGTTTTCACATAATAGTTTAAACGAAAGTTTTTGTATTTTCCCACATGTTTAATGAATCGCCGTATACCGAACGGTACCTGCGGTGGTGTGAGAGGTAGGTGAGTGAAATAATCACTCACCTCCTACTCGATTGTTAATACTTTTTATAGGGACTATTCTTGATACATGGCATCAATGAGATCTTTGTAGTGCTCAAGTACAACCTTCCGCTTGATCTTGAGTGTTGGCGTAACCTCCCCGGCCTCCTGTGAGAAGATCCTGGGTATCAGCCTGAATTTTTTAATCTGTTCAACCTGGCCAAGGTCTTTCTGCCGTTTATCAATGATCTCCTGATAGAGTGCAATCACTTCGGGTTTTGCAATGAGTTCTTCATTTGATGAATACTTTATGCCGTTAGCGGCTGCCCATTCAGCAAGCGTTATAAAATCGGGTGCAATAATCGCGGTAATATATTTTTTACCTTCACCGGCAATGGCAACATTCTCAATATAATGGTCTTCACAAAGCATTACCTCGATTTTTTGCGGTGCCACGTTCTTTCCGCCTGCAGTGATGATCAGGTCTTTCAGCCTGTCGGTAATTGCGATAAAACCGTCGCTGTCCATCACTCCCACATCGCCGGACTTAAACCAACCGTCTTCGGTAAAGGCCGCCTTTGTGGCCTCCGGGTTCCTGTAGTATTCTTTAAAAACGTTCGGCCCTTTAAACTGAAGCTCGCCTGTTTTAGGGTCAATCCTCATTTCAGAGAGGGGCACAACCGCGCCGACTGTTCCGAGCTTGAACACCTCGTGACCGTTAAAAATAATTCCCGGCGAAGTTTCTGTTAGTCCGTACCCCTGGGTAACCAGCATCCCGCAGTAAAAGAAGAACTTTTCAATTTCCGGATTCAGGGATGAACCGCCGCTTCCAACATGATGCATATTCTTTCCGAAAAGGTCGCGCACCTTGTGGAGAACGAGCTTGTCTGCCACTGCGCGTTTAAACCTGAGTCCCAGCGGCGGCATTTTGCCCTCCAGTACCATATCGCCTGCCTGCTTTGCTATCCCTATTGACCAGAAAAACAGCTTCTGTTTTAAGGGTGAAGCCTCTTTTATTTTTGTAAAGAGAGTGGCGTATATTTTCTCAAATAACCTGGCTGCATTGAACATGTGGGTCGTGTTCGCTTCCTGTATATATTCCATTACCTTTGTGTGGTCATCGCAATACCATATACTCGCACCCCAAGTGAGGAACCCGTAATCCCATGAACGTTCGAGCGTGTGGCTTAACGGCAACCATGACATGGTCGAGTCATCATACCCAAAGGGGCCCTGCGTGTACTTTCCGATTGACCATCCGTTATGCATGAAATTTTTATGGGAAAGCATTACACCCTTGGGTTCGCCGGTTGTTCCGGAGGTGTATACAATTGTCAGGATGTCGTCGTAATGACAACGCGTTTTTATATCTTCGATTTTGTCCCTGTGGCCTGCTTTTCTTCCAAGTTCAAGAAAATCATCCCACATGATGACTCTGGGATCAGCGGTAACACTGGTTCTTCGGTCAAAAACAATTATTTTTTCCAGACTCGGGCATCTCTCAAACAGCGGGTAGGCGCGGTCGTACTGGACCTGCGTGGACACAAACAGCACCCTGCAGCCGGAATGGTTAACGATGAATTCGGTTTCTTTGGTCGAGTTTGTCGGGTATACAGGCACGTCTATCAGCCTGATCAGCTGCGCTCCCAGGTCCGCAATGTGCCACTCGGCCCTGTTACCTGAATAGATACCGATCCTGTCCTGCTCCTTCATCCCCAGTTCAATGAGTCCGGCCGCAACAGCATTCATCATTTCGGCAAGCTGGCTCCATGTGACAACTTCCCATTCACCGTAAACCTTGTCATGCAGCACGGGCTTGTCGCCGAATTTTTTCGCGTAGTCAAGCATGCAAAGCCCGTGATGTTTAAGCGTATCCAGTACCTCCTGAAATTCCTTCTCAAGCTGAGGTTTTTCAATTCTGAATTTTTCTGTAAGATTAACTTTTTTTAGCTTGTTCCTGAATTGGTAACCCATATTGCCCCCTCCTTTTTTTTGGAAAAGTCATATTCTGAATCAGAAAATAATCAAGCATTATTGTAAAAAAAATTAGTTTATTTCGGAATGTTGAGAAAAGTGAATACTATTCAATTGTAATTGGTTTTGTATAAAAAATTTTCTATCCTTAATATTAGCCTGTTTTGAATAAGGGTTGACTTTTTTGATTTTTTAAAATAATAGTTTAAACGAGAGTTTTTGCATTTTTTCAAATTGGGCAGATCTATGCAAAATTTGCATGTCCATGGTTTAGAGGTAAAGGTAAAGGTTGTGGAGAAAGTTGTTGTGTGCAATGCTCAATATAATATCTTTGTAGTTCTAGACCATCCGTGGCTTCGGGAAGGAGAAAGATATGACAAGAGAAATAGAATCTTTTATTACACATTTTGTTAAAGAACTTGAGGAAAACAATGCTGCTATTTTTGCAGGAGCTGGTTTGTCAACATCTGCTGGGTACGTGAATTGGAAGGAATTAGTAAAACCACTTGCGGAAAACTTAAGTTTAGATATAGAAAAAGAGAATGATTTAGTAGGAATAGCTCAATATTACTTAAATGGCAATGGAAGACAACGAATAAGCCAACACTTACTTGATAATATTGCTACTTGCAGGGAACCTACAGAGAATCATTGTATAATGGCTAGATTGCCAATATTAACATATTGGACAACCAATTATGATAAATTACTAGAGCAAGCGTTTGAAAAAGCAAAGAAAATACCTGATGTAAAATATACAATCAACCACTTATCTTTAACGAAATCTAAACGTGATGTTATCATTTATAAAATGCATGGTGATATTGATCATCCAGATTCAGCTGTGCTAACAAAAGATGATTATGAAAAATATGCGAATGAAAGAGCACCTTATATTACTGCATTATCTGGTGATTTGGTATCTAAAACATTTTTATTTCTTGGATTTAGTTTTTCTGATCCAAATTTGGACTATATAATGAGTCGAGTCAGAGGATATTTTAAAGAGCATCAACGTCAACATTATTGTATTTTTAGAAAGACTAATAGAAATGATTTTTTTTTAGAAAATGATTTTACACAAGCATCAATTAAGCAAGCATTAATGATAAATGATTTAAAGCGATTTCAAGTTAAAGTTTTATTGGTTGAGGAATATTCTCATATAACGAACATCTTAAAAAAGATAGAAAGACTATATAAAGGAAAAACAATTTTTTTCTCTGGAAGTGCTCATAAATATGGCAAATGGGTTCAATCGGAAGTTGAAAAGTTTTTATGTAAGCTTGGTGAGTTGCTAATAGAACGGAATTATAAAATTTCTTCTGGTATTGGCTTGGGAATCGGTAATGCATTTATCACTGGTGCGATTAAGGCTGTTTATGAAAAGCATAACGGTCGAGTGAATGATTATTTAAATATGAAGCCATTCCCTCAACATATTGAAGATGAGAACGAACGAAAAAAAATCTGGACCAAGTATCGATATGAAATTATAAGTTCAGCTGGAATAGCCATCTTTTTTATGGGTAATAAAATAGTAGATGGAAAAGTTGTACTTGCAGACGGAATGAAAGAAGAATTTACCATAGCTAAAGAACTAGGGCTTGTTATAATTCCAATAGGTAGTAGTGGATATATGGCAAATGAACTGTGGCAGGAAGTTACAAAGAACTTTAAAAATTACTATGATGATACTAACAAAAATTTGCTAAACTCAATTATAAAACTTAATGACAATATGGAGAAACCAGAAGAACTTATATCCAAGGTGATTGATGTCTTGGAAATAATAAACAAGGAGTAAAATATGGCAAGAAGAGTTTTTTTCAGTTTTCATTACAAATATGTATGGAAGGTAAATCAGATTAGGAGCATTCCAAATGTTATAGGAACTGCTGCTGCCGGTTTTCAGGATGCATCTTTATGGGAAGAGGCAAAGAAAAAAGGTGACAAAGAAATAAAAAAAATGATAGATAATGCATTAGAAAATACTTCGGTAACAGTAGTTTTTGTAACTTATGGTACTGCTGATAGAAAATATATTAATTATGAAATTGATCAATCCTTAGCGCGAGGAAATGGACTTTTAGCTGTTCAAATACATCATCTTAAAGATTCAGAAGGGAAAGTTGGTTCTCCAGGTGCAATTCCACCAAAGATTGGATCAAATGGATTTAAAGCTTACAAGTATACAAATAAAGATGATTTAGCAAAATGGATTGAAGAGGCTGCAAAAATTGCTGGAAAATAGGTAGTATAATGTTTCCCAAAAGTACATTTGTGTACTTTTGGGGATTTAATAATAAGTCAGCCGGGTACTAAACATAACAGTGTGTAGTTGCATCGGGCATAGTATCGCCTTTTCCTCAATTGTTTCGCAGTGCTATGGTGAAAATATTGGGTATACCGGGACATTGTGTGAAATTATTTCAATTTATTGAGGGAATATGGATTGGAAAAAATATGAAAACAAAGTGTATGACTATTTTTTGACACGATTTCCAAATGCTTTGATCAAACAAAATATAAAACTTAAAGGAAAATTATCAAATCAAAATCGCGAAGTTGATATATTGATTGAGACACAAATTTATGGTGTTTCAATGTTATTGGCAATTGAGTGTAAAAATTGGAAAACAAAACTAGATGTTGCAGATGTAGCTGTATTTATTGATAAGCTAAGAGACATTGGAATTACAAAAGGAGTAATGATTTCTAAACATGGATATTCAATGGCTGCTCATAATCGAGCAAGACAAGAAGATGGTTTACAATTACAAGTTTTAACATTTGAAAATCTTCCGGAATTTTATGGTTTTTGGGGTATTCCTTATAGAGGAAATTTTGGTGCAATAATATCAGCCCCGAATGGTTGGGTTGTTAACTCAAATGTACCATCTGATATGAGAATAGATGTTTTATGTTTTATTCATCCATTAGAATTTTCGCCTGAAGAATCTGGGAAGAAAAAGCAATTAATATATTCAAATATTCTTCCCATTATTGAAAATTTTTCTTTAGATATCTATATGAAAATGCAAGATGATACTGTAAAATTTAAATATCCTAAATCAAAAATTGATTATTGGACTGAAAATATTAATCAAAGAAACGTAATATATCGAAAAATTAATTATGTCGAACTTGATTATTTAGAAATTACTAGTGCGCTTGAGACGGATTATTTTTTTATTTATTTTGTATATTCATTATCAAATAATTATTTACATGATGATATAGCTAGATTGCGTTACATAATGAATGAGTTGAAATTAATTGTTGTTAAAGACCTAGAGCCAACAGACTCACATGGTTTCTGGGAAAAATTATGTTGTAAAAAATAAAAAAACGATGCTTAATAAATCTTATGCGATTCATCTACTGTTCGCTCGTTTGGTCTTTGTTAAATCGTGATGGGAAGGTTTAGTCTGTCATGATTTGCATAAGTAAGGTGTTGTGTGAAAGATTTAAAATTCAAGGATTCCATGATTGAAAAACCTGAAATAGTTTTATTTGATTCTTCAAATTGGATTAATTTATTCCTTAAATCCAATGTTATGATTAAAGATAACTTTTTAAGGCTTTATTGTAAAAATTTGATTCCTCTTTTTACTTATCCCAATCTGATAGAAATATTGACAACTAATGATTATGTTCTTGCTGATGAGGAATTATTAAAACGAATTTTATACTTAAATTCAATTTCACATCTTGCAACTTTAAAATATAAAGATAGTTTAGGCTCAGTTGGTGATCTTCATTGTTTCGAAGCCGAAGGATTGGTTCTTCATAAACTTAGATCTCAATCTGAATTAAAAGAGTATATAAATTCTAAAATATCTTTAGAACCTTTAAATATTGATACAACTTTAAACGCAATTGAAGTTTTGAAAGATGTTATTATAAACAGTAAAAATAAAGCAAAGTCAGCTTCAGCTATCAATAGGTATGCTATTAATGTCTTTTATAATATGAAGATGAAAACATTTAAAGATGCAGTAATTGATACAACTGGGATAAAACGAAATGATGATATATTTGTGCGTATTAGTAGTTACTTTAAAGAAAAGAAAATTGATATTGTTGAAGCTGAAAAGATAAAATTAAATTTTTTTTCTATTTTTGAAAATCATTTGAAAAGAATTAAAGATAGAATCCCTGTTTATGATTTTATAAAACAAATTTGCAGTGTAGAAAATATCTCTGATAATAGACCATTTAAATATTATATGAATTTGTATGAATTTAATTATAATTTAATGTTAATATCTCAAGATACGAATATATCATTTGAAGAATTAAAGCAAATACCACCAGATAGTTTTTTTTCAATTAAATTAAGACTAACTGCGTTTGATATGCTTCAAAAATTATTATTTAATGATAAAAGGCGTGGATTAGAATTAAGTAATACTATTGATATAGATCTTGTTACTTATTCTTTATATTTCAAGGTAGCATCTGATATTAGAACTATCGATTTAATGAAAAAAGTTGAAAAGAAACTACCAGTTGATTTAAACATAGTACATGCTAATAATTTTAAATTATAGAATATAAAGATTTAAATCTATTGTTTAATTTGAAGAGTATCTTTATTAGAAAAGATTGATTAAGATGTTTTTCTTAACGTTATATGCTAGTTGGGCGTAAAATTGGTTATAGCGAATGAAAAATTTTGTTATAAGAATCTCGTTCAAGATGCTTGCTGTTTATAACGGGTAAAAGAGAAGATAAAAGAATAGGAAATCAATGAATACTATTTACAGTTTAATAAGAAGTAAGACAGAAACCTGGATAAAATTAGAGAAAGAAAACAATCAGTCTCTCATTAATAATACTTTAGAACATATTGAAAAAACTGGGATGCTCCGACCTCCGCAGCGAGAAGCTATTGAAACCTATTTATGGATAAAATTTTTTGGTGAGAACAAAAGGCTTTCAGATATGGTTCGTGAGGGCTTATTATACGATGATATAATTGCTCAAGAATACGATAATTACCACACTCTCAAGGGAAATTATGTAACACAGTTTTTAAATCAATTTTTTCAAGATAATGATCTTAAAAATATTCATAAAAAATTGATTAATGACCCTATGGGAAATACAATTGATTGGAACAGCTTACTGGATGAACTGCTACATAATTTCGATTACTCAAATTATCTTTTCAGTCTTCCGATGGGTGCAGGTAAAACATTCTTGATGGCTTGTTTTATTTATCTTGATATGTACTTTGCAACCTTATTTAAAAATGATAGTAGATTTGCACATAATTTCGTTGTGTTTGCTCCCCAAGCGTCAAAGACAGCTATTCTTCCTTCATTAAGAACAATTAAAGATTTCAATCCCGAATGGATATTGCCAAAAGAAGAAGCGGATAAATTAAAACAGATAATTAGTATTGAAATACTGGATAGTTTAAGTTCAAAAAGAAGGGATAAATTGCACGGCAATAATCCAAATCTTGAAAAAGTAAATAGAATTAAGCAGACTAAAAATTTTGGAATGGTTTTTATTACTAATGCTGAAAAGGTTGTGCTTGAAAAATATGATGTCCTGGATCAAATGTACATTGATCCTGAAAGTGCTTTTTACGATGTAAAGATAGCCTCTGAGTTAAAGAAAACTAATGAGTTGAGAGAAGCATTATCACAAATTCCTAATTTGACTGTAATTCTGGACGAAGTACATCATTCATATGGTTCAACAGGTAGTGGAGAAAAAAAGTTAAGACAAGCAGTGGGCGTTCTTAACCAGCATAACAATGTTAATTCTGTGATTGGATTATCAGGCACACCTTATATAAAAACAAAAATTGAAATTGATGGCACGAATATTACACTAAATCAGATACAAGATATTGTTTATAATTATCCATTAAATATAGGTATTGGCAAGTTTTTAAAAAAGCCAGACATTAGGAAAATAAGTGTAAAAGAAAGTGTGTTTATTGAACAAGCTCTTACCGATTTCTTTTTAAATTATGATATTGATTATGATAATGGTACAAAAAGTAAGGTTGCCTTTTACTGTCCTTCGATAAAAAAGCTTAATGATGACATTCTTCCAGTAATTCAGAGATGGTATCAGAATAATAGGCAAGGTAAAGAAGATGAGATTTTTAGGTATTATTCAAATGTAGATAAGAAAAATAAACAGTACGAACTTCCAAAGGAAAATCTTGCTATTTTTAATAATCTTGATAAGTCATATTCAAAGAAACGGGTAA
This sequence comes from uncultured Leptospirales bacterium, assembly GCA_964649175.1. Lineage (GTDB taxonomy): Bacteria > Spirochaetota > UBA4802 > UBA4802 > UBA5550 > JBBAGC01. The sequence goes on from CAZYPA010000012.1 coordinate 34,128, forward strand.
TCCTGCTTGTAGCAGTTGGTACAGAAGGGTGGGATTGCAGAAGTCTTACATCTGTTGTTCTTCCAAGACAGAAAACAACAAAGAATTTTGTACTTCAAACGACTTGCCGTTGCTTACGAGAAGTTGTAGATGCATCAAAAGAAAACGCATTGATTTATCTTTCTTCAGATAACTATGAAACGCTTGATAAGGAATTAAAAGAAAATTATCAGCTTTCTATTACTGATCTGTCAGAGAAGAAAGAGCAGAATATTGAAGTACAAGTTAGAAAACCAAAACTTGGCAAATTGAAATATAAACAGATTGAAACAAAATATAAAATTGTAAAAAAGACCTCCCCTGAAATTAAAAAAGAATTATCTGCTTTTAATATTTCTGCCATAAAAAATAAATATTCTTATGATAAAAGCATTGTTTCCGGGAATATTGGTAAAAGTGGTTTAACCGGAGAGGTTGCTATTGCAGATGTTAAAGCAGATGCTGTGGAACTTTTTTCGATTGAAGATTTTATTTATAGCCTATCTTTTTCTACTTATGGGTTATTTTCAGAATCGGATTTGTTCAAAGAATATTATCAGGAATTGATATTTGTCCATAAAAAAATCGAGAAAGAAATGGAATGGCTTGTTTTAAATCCTAATCTTACCATAAGTGATGTAAGTAGAATGATAGTCTCTTCATTTATGGATAGGGTTGAATATACAAAAAAAGTTATTGAACAGGAAACTGAAATTGAATTACTTGAATGGGAAGGCTCACATAACGAAATGAATTTTGTTTCTCCTAAAGGAATAACTTATAAATTTATGCCGGAAATAAAACAGAGTGATTATCAGGGCAATAGAGGCTATGGAAAATATCCTGAATATATGGAAGATGATTTTTTTGGTGAAGACAACAACTGTGATCCGCAGGATATTAGCTATAACTATATCCCTTATAAAATGGATAGTACTTTTGAGCAAAACGCCCTTATTGAAATGTTGAAATTAAGCGAGCTAAAAGACCTTGAAGTTTATTTTAATGGATACAAGGATGATCGGTTACAATCTTTTTGGATACAGACACCGAGAGGTCGATATACACCGGACTTTTTGATTTTAAAAAGAAAAGAGAATAAGAAATACAGAAAAGGACAAACAATCCCGATTGAAAAAGCCATTATTATAGAAACAAAAGGAAAACCTTATTATAACGATGAATTTAGAGCAAAGGAAAAGTTTGTCAAAGATGAGTTTTTGAAGCATAATAATCATTTCAGTTATTATTGTTTTGTTGATGATGGAGAAAATGATTTTACAAAACACCTTGATACATTCAAGCAGTTACTAAAGGATATTTAGTTATGAATACACTAAAACAGTATAATATTACACCAGCAAGAGGGCAGGCACTTCTCAATTTTCAGGGAAGACGATTTCCTGATAAGATTGATGTTTTTGAAACGGAACTGATTGAAGAAGTAAGAAATACAAAAGCTAAAGAGCAGTCTTTGTTTGACAAGGAAACGGCTCTTAATTCTGATTTTAGAAATCTTTTAATTCAAGGTGATTGCCTGTCTGCGTGTGCTTATTTGAAACAACAGAATATTAAGGTTGACCTTGTTTATATTGATCCGCCGTTTGCAAGTGGTGCGAAGTATGTTAAAAAACTTTATTTACGCAATAGTAAAATTGCTATTAGTCATGAGGATACTCAAATTAATGAAGAAGTAATGTATGGTGATATTTGGCAAAAGGAAGATTTTTTAAACTGGCTTTATGAAAGAATATTAGCTATTAAAGACATTATGAGTGAGAAATCATCGATTTTCCTTCATCTTGATTGGCATATTTCACATTATGCAAAAATATTAATGGATGAGATATTTGGTGAGGAAAATATGATAAATGAAATTATATGGTGGTATCCCAGTGGTAGTGATCCTTCACCTAATTTCAATAGAAAACACGATAATATTTTTTGGTATTCAAAAAATAAAGGTGAATACTTATTTGATTTTGATGAGGTATGTATTCCATACACTAAAGACCAAATAAAACGTTTTGATCAAGAGGATAGTAAAGGGAAATTTTATTGGAATAGTAATCCTAGAGGGGAAAAAGTAAAAACGTATATGAAGACAGGAATTGGTGAATACGATGTGTGGAATATTGGTATTGATGCATCCCGAAATAAAAATGTTAATTATCCTACTGCCAAGCCTCCAAAACTAATAGAAAGAATATTGAAAGCCGCATCAGATAAAAATTTTATTGTTGCTGATTTTTTTGGTGGAAGCGGCATAGTGGCTGAAATTTCTTCAAAATTATCAAGAAAATACATACATTGTGATATCAATCAAATTTCTATTCAAACAGCAAGAGATATACTTGTAGCAAATAATGAGTCATTCGATGTTATTAAAATTCAAGACGGTTTACGTCTTTTCCGAAATCCAGCCCAGACAACTGCAAAAATATTCAGTATAATTGACGGCTTTAAATCACGAACAGATTTGGATCTGAATGAATTCTGGGATGGCGGTATTGCACAGCCAAAAGGTACGTATTCACCTGTAAAATTTTCAGGCATTCACGATAAACTGACAAAAGAACTGCTCGATGTTTATCTTGAAGAAATTTATAAACTGGAAGATACAACTAATAAAACTAATGAAGTCATCATCATTTATGCTCATAAGAATTTTGAAATTGACCAGGAGTATTTGAACAAACAACTTAATAAAACAGCTAAAACAGAATTGAAGGTAAAGTTGGTTTCGCTTGATGATTTGCTTGGAGAAAAAAGAGATGTATTGTTTACACCTGATAATGCAAGTATAAAAGTCTCAAAACAAGGGAATAAATATAAAGTTGAAATTGAAAAGTATTTCAGCCCTTACCTGAAGAATAAAATTGATGATTACAATGCAAAAAAAACTAAAAAGGGAACACTTGAACAGGATTTATTAAAAGCTGTAAAAATTAGTAGTAATGGGTTTGAGTTGATTGAAGCGGTACAATTCGATACTACTTTAAAAAAAATATGGAAAAGTAATCCTGACTTGGAAGATAAGGCAGGTGTCAAAGAAAAGATAAAAGGTGTTTATATTCTTGATACTAATAAATTTAAAATGAAGATAAGAAATATTGCGGGAGATGAAATAATAATTGATAGTGAAGAGATCAAATAAAAAATTTCTTTCCCTTATCTTTGGCTATATCAGAGATAGATTATAAAATAACCGGAAAAATCAACCCATGTCAAAATCAAATTTAAATGGAAAAACCGCCTTAATCACTGGTGCAGCCAGACGGCTTGGTCGCCAAATTGCCCTTGCATTAGCTTCAGAAGGGGTAAACATCCTTGTTCATTTTAACTCATCAGAGGATGAGGCAGAAGAGCTTTGCATGAGCATCAGGGCAGAGGGTGTAAAGGCATGGAAAATCAGGGCTGATTTTGAAAGCGAAGCTGAGAGCAAAAACCTGATAAAGCAGGCAATTGAACTTTCCGGCAAGATAGATATTCTTATTAACAATGCATCGATTTTTCCTGCAGGAACCCTTGATTCCATGGAGTTTAATGATGTGGTTCACAATATGCGAATAAACGCCTGGGTTCCATTTGTTCTTACAAGGTCCTTTCATAGTATGGCAGGATGTGGATCTGTTGTAAATATGCTGGATACCCGAATTAAAGGATATGACTTTAAACACGCAGCCTATATCCTCAGCAAGCATGTACTTTCAGTGCTTACTGCCATGACTGCAATGGAGTACGCACCTGATCTGCGTATTAATGCTGTTGCTCCCGGGCTTGTTCTTCCACCGCCTGGAGAGTCCGAAGCCTACCTTGATCGCATGAAGGACTCTTTGCCTTTGAAGCGTTACGGCGAGCCTGATGATGTTGCAGAGGTTGTGCTTTTTCTTTTAAAAAGTGAATTCATTACAGGGCAAACTATCTATGTAGATGGCGGCCGGAATATAAGGAAATAAGCTGTTGAGTAAAAGAATCAATCCTCTTCTTTAGGCAGATCCTTCATGTCCGGGGAATAGGGGAGTGCCATGTCCCGTCCCTTTTCCTTTGCCTGGTACAGGGCTTTGTCAGATCTGTCCATAAGCTGATCTGGAGAAAAGGCGTTTTCCGGAAAGGTGGCAAATCCCATGCTGCATGTGAGGCGCAGCTCCTCATGTTCAGAGAAGCGCATATTCCTTACTGCTTCACAAAGGGCGTCACATTTTTTTTGTGCTGCTTCAACATTTGAGCCTGGAAGAAGAAAGATGAACTCATCTCCGCCGTATCTTACAAGGATATCCCCGGGAGGAAAAACTTTTTTAAAAACAGAGGCTGACTCAACAATAAGGCCATCGCAGAACTCCTGTCCATACTTGGTATTGAGTGAACCAAATCTGTCCATATCAAACATGACAAAAGTTAAAAAACCTCCAGAGGTTTTAGTCATGTTAAAAAGGCTTTCAAAAGAATCCTCAAGATACCTTC
>CAZYPA010000013.1:0-38048 GCA_964649175.1 uncultured Leptospirales bacterium
CGCCAAAAAGGTCAGTTTCAGTTTCTTCTTTAAATGTTGTTTCAATTACACCGCCTCTTGTAGCTCCAATACCATCTGCATATGCAAGTGCAAAGTCTTTGGCTTTTCCTGTGGCATCATTATGTATTGCTATAAGGCTGGGAACTCCGCCGCCTTTTACATATTCGCTTCTCACAAGGTGTCCAGGGCCTTTTGGCGCAATCATTATTACGTCTACATCCTGGGGAGGATTTATTCTTTTATAATGAATATTAAAACCGTGTGAAAAAACCAGGGTTTTACCTGCTTTCATAAAAGGCTTAATCTCTTCATTGTAAATTTTTTCCTGAATATGATCAGGTGCAAGAATTTGAATAAGGTCTGCTTTTTCAGCTGCTTCTTTTGCTGTTACAGGTTTAAAATTGTGTGAAACTGCGAGCTTGTAATTATCTGTTCCTTCAATTTCAGCAATAATAACATTAAGTCCGCTGTCCCTAAGGTTTTGAGCCTGGGAATGTCCCTGGCTGCCATAGCCAATAACTGCAATAGTTTTATCCTTTAGTAAACTTATGTCAGCATCTGCTTCGTAATACATCTTAGCCATTTTTTATCTCCTTAAAAATCATATTATACATATTTATTATTTTTCTTTATCCTTTTGAATAGATACAAGACCTGTTCTCATGGACTCTTTTATTCCATAGGGTGCTGCAAGTTCTATAAATCTTTCAATCTTCTCAGGGTTGCCATTTATGGAAAAAGTTATGCTTTTAGGTGCAAGGTCAGCAACCTCTGCATGGAATATTTCTCCAAGCTGAATCAGCTCTCCTCTTTTTGCAGGTGTGCAATTAATCTTAACAAGAGCCAGCTCCCTTTGAACAGATGTCTGGGGAGGGTGGTCAGAAACTTTAATTACGTCAATAAGTTTATTAAGCTGTTTTTTCACCTGTTCAAGAATTCTATCATCTCCGCTTACCACAATTGTCATTATGGATATGTCATCATGTTCAGTTTTGCTTACAGCAAGTGAGTCTATATTATATCCCCTGGCTGAAAAAAGGCCAGAAACCCTTGCAAGTACTCCAAAACGGTTTTCTACTTTAATTGAAAATATTCTTTTGGCCATTATATCCTCTTTAAGCAAGTTCTCGCATAATTGTATCTTTTAAGGTTTTTCCTGCTGGAACCATGGGATAAACATTTTCCTCACGGCATACTTTAAAGTCAATTATTATGGGCTTGTCATTAATTTTAAGTGCTTTTTTTATTGCGTCATCAACTTCATCTTTTTTAGAAACTCTTATGCCCACACATCCATATGCTTCTGCCAGCTTTACAAAATCCGGAGAAAAGTTTATACATGTATGGGAGTAGCGTTTATCCCAGAAAAGCTGCTGCCATTGTCTTACCATCCCAAGGAAACCATTATTGAGTATGGCAACAATAATAGGAAGCCTGTGCTGTGCAGCAACAATAAGTTCCTGTACATTCATCTGAATGGAGCCATCACCAGCAATATCTATAACCCTTTTGTCAGGCTTTGCAAATTGCGCCCCTATTGCAGCTGGAAGACCGTATCCCATTGTGCCAAGTCCTCCTGATGAGATAAAGGATCTGGGTTCTTTGTATTTATAAAACTGCGCTGCCCACATCTGGTTTTGTCCCACTTCGGTTGTAATGATTGCATCTCCTTTTGTAAGCTTGTAAAGCTGTTCTACAACGTATTGGGGTTTTATTTCAGTTGAATCCTTTTCATTAGTATAGGAAAGAGGGTTGTCCTTTTTGACTTTTTTAATTTCTTTGACCCATTCATCAATTTTAACAGGCTTAATCTCCTTGTTGATTTCAGTAAGGATTTTTTTGCAGTCGCCCACAATAGGAATATCCACCTGTACATTTTTACTTACAGATGCAGGGTCAATATCAATATGAATTACCTTTGCATTTGGAATAAAATCGGTGATTTTTCCTGTTACCCTGTCGTCAAACCTGGCTCCTATTGCTATTAGCAGATCAGATTCATGTACAGCATAGTTGGCATAGTAGGTTCCATGCATTCCCAGCATTTCAAGTGAAAGCGGATCTGTTTCAGGAAATGCACCCATGCCCAGAAGTGTAGTTGTTATAGGAATGCCGGTCTTTTTTACAAATTCTCTAAGTTCTTTATGGGCATTTGATATTATCACACCCCCGCCTGAGTAGATCACAGGCTTTTTAGATGCCTCAATAAGGCGGCATGCCTTTTTTATCTGGCCTGGATGCCCTTCATATGTGGGCTTGTAGCTTCTTATTGATATTTTGTCAGGATATTCAAACAAGTGGGTTGAGTTTGATATGTCAACAGGCACATCTATTAAAACAGGGCCTGGTCTTCCAGTAGTGGCTATGTAAAAGGCTTCCTTTATTATTCTGGAAAGATCCTTTATATCCTGTACAAGATAGTTGTGTTTTGATATGGGTCTGGTTATTCCTGTTATATCAACTTCCTGAAAAGCGTCGTTTCCTATCATATCCCTTGATACCTGGCCTGTAAATACCACAAGGGGTATAGAGTCAAGATAGGCAGTGGCAATTCCTGTAACCAGGTTTGTTGCGCCTGGTCCTGATGTTGCAATTACAACTCCGGGCTTTCCTGATGCTCTGGCATATCCGTCTGCAGCATGAATGGCTCCCTGTTCGTGACGGCTTAAAATAAATTTAAGTGATGAATTAAAAATTTCATGAAATATAGGAATCACAACGCCACCAGGATAGCCGAACATATATTCAACTTTCTCTTTAGCAAGTGCTTCAACAATTATCTGTGCACCTTTTATTTTCAAAGTAAATCTCCTAAATAATAAAATTTGTCAGGTTATCGGGACGATAAGGCTCCTTAAAATTAATTTATCAGAACACTGACTATACCCGATACCCAGTATTGATAAATGTTCTATACATTTTTTTAATTTTGCTGTAAGTCGTCAGAATTTGTCAATTTTTTTTCTTTGAATTAATTTTAAAGCTTGATTAGGAGCATCCTGGATCTACAATGAATGATTAAAAGTATAAATTAACTTTTTTATAATAATTTTAATAAAAATTACTGTAAATATTCACTCTTAAGTAGTAATTAAAGAAATTTATGATACATGACAATGTTGAAAAAATATTTAGAAGAATTGTGGCTAAAAATTCTCTTTTGGACAGTAATGCCATACCTCATTCTGACGATTTTCATAATGAAATGGAATCGCTTTTGGGAATACCAAAAGCCGAAATAGAGATTATAATAAGTATTTTAAAAGAATCTCATAAAATTTTCGTTATGGAGATTGTAAAAGAAGACAAGCTCAAAAAAATTGACAGAATACTTGGATATATTGATGCTGATTTTTTTACAATTCAGAAGCTTAAAGGTGTTTTTCATAAACTCCTTGAAAAGGAATATGAGAATTACGCCGGGAAAAAGAAAACAGCTTATCAGATTATTCAGGAGATGATACCAAAGATCCATTATATGAGCAACGCACCTTTGGGAAGACTTCTTAATAAAGCTATAATGCTTGATGAGTATGAAAGGCTTCTTGACAGGGAATATAAAGAGTACACAGAGGAATGGAAAGAGGAGAATCTTAATATTCAGATTGAAATAAACTCTCCTGTTTTTAAAGGGATAGATAAAAAAAAGGCTTTGGAAAAAAAGAATTCAGAGTCTGTTAAAAAAGATTTTGAAAAAAAAGAAAAAAGTGTAAGAAGAGCAGTTGATTCTCCTGCTATTGATGAATTTAATAGACAGAACAGCCTTACATCTATCAATAAGCAGCTTCAGATATATGGAGTGGATTTTTTTTTCAGGGTTAATCTGAGAAATTATAAATTTGATTATATTAAATTAGTTCTTGAAAAAGGAGTTATAGAACGAAAGCAGGATCTTCTGGTTCTGAAGGAAATGCTTTCAAAAGTAAAAAATAATATATCTATTGACAGGGAGCTTGAGCAGTATTTATCTGAAATTGCTGTTCTTGAGCGTCTTGTAAACAGGATGATAAGCTTTAGCAAAAAATAAAAGTTTAATAGCACTAATTTAAGGAAAAGTCTGTGTAATGAGAAAAGTTTGTTTTATAATTATGCTTCTTTTATTTACTACAAATCTTTATTCAAAAGAGTTCCTTAATACTATACTGCATCTTAACTTTGGCGGAATGTACTCCTTTGTCTCAGGAGGGGATATTCTCAATGAAGAAAGAAACAAAATAAACGATCATTTCACTTCATCCAAGATAAATCATTATTCAACAGCCTATTGCTTTACCCTTGATGTGGCTCCTATGAAGCCCATATTGCTTGGCCTTGAAGAGCATGCAATTAAATTTGGAGTAAGAGGTGCATACAGGTTCCATTTTATGCAGCAGGAGGTTCGCTCCGAAGGAACGAGGTATAAAGACAATGTTTTGAATTATAACTCATGGATGGTGGGGCCTGTTATTCATTATGCACCATTCATTTCACCCTCTTCGATTGATTACGAATATACTGCACTTGGTGGTTTTACTTTTTATACCTTATTTGGTAGAATAGATGGTGATCTTACAGCTTCTCCTGCAGTCAGAAAGGCAGGCGGTTCTGTGGAAAATTCGAGTTCTAAAATTTCCGGGTATAAATTTGACTTTGGTGTAGGTGCGGAAATTTCTATATGTTCTATTAACTTTGGTGTTAACCTTTATTATTCAAGGATCAATTATAAAATGAAAGAGCCCGTCTATTCAGTAAATAAAAGAACGGGCACCCTTAATGAAGGGTGCATAGAGCTATATTTTGGCATACCGGTTGAGTTTATCATTAAACCCATAATAAAAAGGTTTTAGGATTTGCCAGGGGCTGTGCAGCTTGCTTTTCCTTCAATATAATCATTCAGCTTTATGTCCTGCTTGTAGCATTCATCAAACATATATGTTATTAGAGGGAGGAAAACATCCCTTTGCATATATCCCGGGAAGGTGGTAACTGGTTTTCCGTTTTTATCCCAGAAAACAGTTGCAGGGAAACCCTTTCCTCCCATGTAGGCCATAAGTTCCATGGCTGTAATTTTATCACCCATTATATTTATTTTGTTTTTTTCCTTTTCAGGGTTAACTTTTACATTGATGTAATTATTATTCATTAAATCAGTAATTTCCTTATCTTTAAAGATTTCAGACTCCATTTGTTTACAGTAGGTACACCATTCTGTATGAAAATATATTATAAGAGGCTTCCCTTCATTTTTTGATCTTTCCAGACCTTTCTCAAGGGATTCCCATTGAACATCACCAGTCATATCTATATTTTTAGATGCTTTGTTTTCTCCAGAGCAAAAGGAAAGCGCAGTTGATGTAAAAGCAATAAAAGTAAAGAGCATAATTTTTTTTAACATTTTGATTCTCCAGAATATTTTTACTTGTTTTATAAAATATTTTCTAATTATTAAAGGTATTAGCTTTGTAGTAATTTTAGTTCAAATTATAAATTTTAAAAAATATTTATCCCTTGACCATAGAATACTATATAATTCGATTATTTTGAAAATATGTGTCTGTTCCATTAAAAAAGTTAATGTTTTTAGGTGTCAACTACTTAACTTTTTTAACTAATGCTTTAATACCGGTGGTTTAATAGTGAATTTAGAGAAAATAAAGTACGGTATTTTCATGGCCATGTCTGTTGAGGCAAAAGCTTTTGTGCAGGGATTTAATATGTCCCAGGCTGAAACAGCCCCTTTCCCGGTTTACAGACACAGGAACATAGGGCTGATTATTTCCGGTATTGGAAGGGTCAGAGCAGCTGCTGCAGCTGCGTATTTTATAAACAGATATAGTCCGGAAATATTTATAAATATGGGAACAGCAGGAAGTAATATAAAAGAATTGCACGAGGGCCTGCTTTTTTCTATAAGCTCGGTTTTTGATGCAGATCCGGTGCTTTACAAAGGGCCTGAATATCATGAATACAAGCTGGAAACTTTTCCCGGAATTGCATCTGCCAGGCTTTTAACATCTGACAGGCCCTCAATTACTATAGAAGAAAGAACAATAGCTGCTAAAAAGGCGGAGCTGTCAGATATGGAGGGTTCGTCATTTGCCCAGGTATGCGAGTTTTTCAATAAAAAGGGATATATTTTTAAAATAGTATCTGACTCTCCAGGGGCTGAATCTTTTAAAAGTGTAAGGGAAGGGATTGAAAAACATTCAGAGCAGCTTTATGAATTTTTTAAAACCAGAATTTGGGCAGACTGTTGAATATAAAGAAATTTAGATGACTTTTGTAATGGCTTTGATATTATAAAAAAGTTTAATTCAAGTAATAATAACATAAATTTCCAGGAGAACAAAATGCATATTTCAAAAAAAGATCTTCAGCTTATAGCAAAGACTGTGAGGACCCTGTCCATGGATGCTGTGGAAAAGGCCAATTCAGGGCATCCGGGCATGCCAATGGGGTGTGCTGATATTGCAGCTGTACTCTGGACAACAGTAATGAAATATAACAGCAGTGATCCTGCATGGGCAAACAGGGACAGATTTATTCTTTCAGCTGGTCATGGATCAATGCTTCTTTATTCAATGCTCCATTTTTCAGGATATGATGTCAGCCTTGATGATATTAAAAATTTCAGGCAGATGGGCAGTCTCACACCCGGACATCCGGAATTTGGGCATACTTCAGGAGTGGAGACCACTACAGGGCCTCTGGCCCAGGGGTTTGCCAATGGTGTAGGTATGGCAATTGCTGCACGTCTTCTTGGTGATGAGTTTAATTCCTCCTCAGGGAAGATTATTAATCACTATATTTACGGCATAGCTGGTGATGGGTGTATTATGGAAGGGCTTTCTTCTGAGGCTGCGTCTCTTGCTGGTCATATGGGTCTTGGAAATATTATATATTTTTACGATTCAAATAATATTACAATTGAAGGGAAAACAGATTTGGCTTTTTCAGAGGATATCAAAAAACGCTTTGAGGCGTATAATTGGCACGTTCTAGAAATTGACGGGCATGACTTTGCTGAAATAGAAAATGCAGTAAATATATCGCAAAAAGTTCTGGATCAGCCTTCTCTTATTATTGCCTCAACCAGTATTGCAAAGGGGAGTGCCAATCTGGAAGGGAGTGAGGCATCTCATGGTGCTCCTCTTGGTAAGGACGAAATAAGGCAAACAAAGGAAAAAATGGGACTTTCTCCTGATTTGGAATTTCATGTTCCAAAGGAGGTTTATGAAATATTCAGGTCAGTAAAAGAGGAAAAGCTAAAAGAATATACCAGGTGGACTAATGTTTTTAACAGGGAAATAACAGGCGAAAAAAAAGAAAAATGGAACAGGTTTTATTCGTCATGCGCAATAGATGATTTAAGGAAAAGTATGCCATTGTTTGAAACAGGGAAAAGTATTGCTACAAGATCTGCAGGGGGTGAAATACTTGCTGTTCTTTATGAAAAGCTTCCTAATCTGGTGGGGGGATCTGCAGATCTTGGCCCAAGCAATAAAACATCAGTAAAAGGAATTTCTGTAAGTGGAAAGGATAAGGTTGGCAGGAGTATACATTTTGGTATACGCGAAAATGCCATGGGTTCAATTCAAAATGGGATTGCCTGCTATGGAGGGTTTATTCCTTTTTCTGCAACTTTTCTTGTTTTTATGGATTATATGAGGCCTGCATTAAGGCTTGCTGCCCTTTCCAGACTTCAGTCAATATATATTTTTACTCATGACTCAATTTTTGTCGGAGAGGATGGTCCAACGCACCAGCCGGTTGAGCATCTGGCATCTGCAAGGGCAATCCCTAATCTTAATGTTATTCGCCCATGCGATGCAGAGGAAACCCGCGAGGCCTGGCTTGCAGCTCTTGATAACAGGACAGGCCCAACTTTGCTTGCACTCTCCCGGCAAAATCTTCCTGTTTTAAAACGGGACTCTGAAAGCAAGGCTTCCAGCCTTTTTAAAGGCGCCTATGTTATTCATGATTGTGAAAAACCTGATTGTGTAATTTTTGCATCAGGTTCAGAGGTGGATGTTTCAATTAAAGCTGCCCAATTGCTTTTTGCAGAAAAGAAAATTAAGGCAAGGGTAGTGTCCTTTCCATGCTGGGAGTTTTTTGATAACCAGGCTGATGATTATAAAAGCAGCATTCTGGCAGATGGCATCCCAAAGGTTGTTGTGGAAGCCGGAATTAAAATGGGCTGGGAAAAATATTCGGGAAAAGACGCATTGTTTATTACAGTTGAAGGTTTTGGAAAATCAGCTCCTCAGAATGATTTGGCTGAATTTTACGGCTTTACTCCGGAGAAAATAAGGGACAGGATTGTTAAGTATTTATCATAGATTTTTTTATGATTTTAATTATAAAATTACAGATATAGAAGGGATTATTGAGTATATTAAAAGGGTGAAGCCATTGCTCTGACCCCATCTCCCTAACCCTCTTCCCCTGGATGAGAAGAGGGAATTTTATATAAAAATTTTATTAAGCATGAGATTTCTTGTCTCGCAGGAAGCAGTTATATAGAGTTATGGGTATTTAACAGCTTTGATATTTGGGTCTCCTGTTACATCAAAAGTGTTTCCGTCATTGTCTGTAAAAATAATATTTGATGTAATATCAATATCATAAGTATTATGTTCTGAATTATAATCAATATTCATTGTTATATCACCATCATTTGTTTTCGTATATGTTTTATTATTCGCTATTAGTTTAATTTTGTATTGAGTTGATTCTAATATAACTGAACCTTCCGGGATTGTGGTTGATTCCCAATATATTTTTAAGCTAAAAGTAGGTGGATTTGCAGTGTCTGAGTTGTTCACCGCAATTCCTACATAACTTGTATCATTTAATTTATTTTGATATATAATTGCATTGCATTTATCTCCTGAGCAATCTAAAGAAGATATATAATTTTTAAAATTATACGCCTTCTTCGTATTAACATCTTTTCCAGTCCAGTCCCCTGGATCAACATATCCTTTTTCTGTGCTACCACTGCCGTCATCATTGCATGATATAAGAATAAAAGATAATAATATAAATATAAAAATTGCAATTTTTTTCATTTGTTCCCTCAGATGATTAATACATGTTATTGCAACAATACAGGGGGGTATTTTTGTGTAAAGAATTTATTTTTTCGATTTTTTAGTTTTACTATGATTTTTGTCCAGAGAGGGTCAGAGCATATAGGGGGTCAGAGCACTATTCTGGTAATAGAGTCATTATTTTATGCCATAATATTAAAGCTTTCTTTAGAGGGTTTAGTGGCAAATGTATAGGAAAATTAAAATAGTTCTTGATGCAATAGTTATTTATCCTGATTGTGGCAAAAGTAATTTTTTTAATCCGAATATAAAGGAGTAAATGATGAAAAGCGAAATAGAAATCAAGGTTCGGGGCTATCATCTTGATATTTTTGCACATGTAAACAATGCCAGGTACGTGGAATTTCTTGAAGAGGGCAGATGGGCTGCGCTTGAAGATTCAGATATAGCAAAAAAAATAATAAATTCCGGCCTGGCTTTTGTAGTAGTAAATATAAATATCAGCTATTTAAAACCAGCAAGGGTTAATGATCTTCTTGTCTTACGTACAGATTTGAAAAAAATTGGTAATAAAAGCATAACCTTAACCCAGGAAATTTTCCAAAAAAAATCAAATGAACCAGAGGTTAAAGTAGTAGATGCAGAAGTTACTTTTGTATTGATGGATATGAAAACAAACAAGGCTGTTATTGTAAATGATGAAATAAGGAGTCTTTTTCATAAAGGGTGATAGGGATAGGGGATTTTGAAAAAATAATAATGGAAACAAATATGTTCTAATTAAATCTTTTTTCTTGACTAATGATAAGTTTAGTGTATAATTTGGTATTAAATTGAATATCCATGGAGAACTATTTTGAAACGATTATTATTTATACTATTGATAATTCTTGGTTTTTCATCCGTATCGTTTGCAAATTTTTATGTAGATCTCATGGGCGCCATGATCTATGCAGATGATGCTGATAACCAGACAGGTTTTGGCTTAGGGTTTGGGTATGTTTTGACTAAAGAAATAGACCTCTATTTAAGGGGCACTTATTCAATGTCTACAGACCATGCTAATCTTCCAAATGAGATAAATTATAATCATATGGCTGTGATGGCAGGGGCTGCATATATACCAAATCTGCCTTTTCTGGAGAGGTTTAGGCTTAGCTGGAAAAACACTTTGCTTGTTGGTTATTCCAGATCAGAGGTAGACAATAAATTAATATACAAAGATATTTCCTGCCAGGGCTTTGCATTTGCATTTTTAACTGGTCTTCAGTATGATGTTACTCAGAATATTTCACCTTTTTTTGACATAGGTTATCATAAGTCATTTTATAATGGTCAGGTTAATGAATTATCTGTTCATGGATTTCAGTTTGATTTGGGTGTACGATTTTATTTTGGCCATTCTAAAAAGTATGATGCAGGTTATTGATTGTACAATAATAAGGACATAAGTTGATATAAAAGCTCAGGTTTAAGTCCTGAGCTTTTCTGTTTCATAATTGACTTTTGAGATTTTAGCAGTATAATTAATGAAAAGAGCAAGGTTTTTTGCACAGATTTAATCTGATTTAATCAATTTTTTTGTTTTTTTACATGACAGATTTTTAAATAAATACAAATAAAGCGGTGGAATGAAAACAGGCTTAAATTTAGGATTAAAACAGACTCAAAAGCTGATTATGACACAGTCTTTGAGGCAATCTATTGAAATACTTCAGCTGTCTAATATTGAACTATCTGAAATGCTGGCTAAAGAGTTTCTGGAAAACCCTGTTCTTGAGGAGGTACCAGCACCAGTTTTTGAAAATTCCTTGCAGGAAGATGTGAGCAGAACTTTAAGCAATGACGGGAAAACTGACGAAGTATTTGCTGATAAAGAGTTTCTGCCTGATTATGATGAGGGGTATTCGCAGAGAGGGGGCAGTATTGGAGATGATAAACAGAGGCATTATATAGAGAATACAATAGCTGTAAAAGAGAGTCTTACAGATCATCTTTTATGGCAGGCAAAAATGACTGCATCAGCTATGGCAGATTATTCTGTTTATGAGGAAATTATTACATCATTAACAGCTGAAGGTTTTTTAAATCCGGATCTGATTGATAAGATCAACCTTGAAAATAAAAAGATTAAATCTATTATAAAAAATATTCAGTCCTTTGATCCTGTTGGGTGTGCTTCATCCGGCATAAGGGAGTCCCTTATGATTCAATCCCGTTATTATTATCCAGAGGATGAAATATTGCACAGGATGATTGAGTTTAATTTTGATGAATTGGAAAAACTTGATTATACTGCTATATCCAAAAATCTGAATATTAATTTGACAGATATAATAGAGAAAAGCAGATTGCTTCAAAGTTTGAATCCCTTTCCCGGATTTGGTTTTTTTGCAGGAGAAGTGAAGTATCTGGTTCCTGACCTTGATGTGAGGATTTTTAATGAAGAAATAGTAGTTACGTTAAATGATGACTGGATTCCGGGAATTAGAATAAGTCTGTATTATGAGAATCTTTTTAAGCAAAAAAAAACTGATATAGAGCAGCAAAGCTATTTAAGTGAAAAAATTAACAATGCCAGGTCTTTAATCAAAAATATTTCAACAAGACGTGAAACAATTTACAATGTTGTGAAGTCTATAATGTTATATCAACAGGATTTTTTAAAAAAAGGACCAGGGCACTTGAGATACTTGACACATCATGATGTTGCTGCTGATGTGGGAGTGCATGAGTCAACAGTAAGCAGAGTGGCAAGCAATAAGGCTGTTCAAACGCAATGGGGAGTATTTGAGCTGAAGTATTTTTTTGTGTCAAAGCTTAAAAGTCAATCTATAGAAGAGAAAGAGGGACATTCATCAGACAGGGTAAAAAGTTTGATGCAGCTCATAATAGGGAGTGAAAATCCGGAAAAGCCTTATAGCGATGAGGATATAGTAGTACACATGAAAGAAAGCGGAATTGTTGTAGCACGCAGAACAGTGGCGAAGTACAGGGAATCTTTAAATATCCCTTCTTCAAATAAAAGAAAAAAAATAAATATGATTAAGCAACAGGAGATCCTATGAAAGTTAAAATAACCGGTAGAAAAATTGAAGTATCTGATAAGCTCAAAGAATACGCGGAAAAAAGGATTTCAAAGCTTGAAAAGTATTTTCAGCAGCTTATTGATATTCATCTTATCCTGTACGTAGAAAAGATTGATCATACAGCTGAGTTGGTTATCAATGGTGATGCAGTTCAGTTTCACGCCAGGGAAAAGGCTGCTGATTTCTATTCAGCCATTGATCTGCTTATTGATAAAATTGAATCCCAGGTAACCAGGTACAAGGATAAAATTCAGTCAAGAAAGGGTTTTGGTGTGGAAAATTCTTTTTCTTATGACATAAAAAGTGATCAGGGAAAAGAAGCCCAGTTAAATCAGGTGAGCAATAAGCCGGTGGATAATGTTGAGGCATTCTTGCAAATGAAAGTGGATAAGAGGGATTTTATTTTATTTAAAAAAGGGGTAAGCCTTGTAGATTCTGATGTTGATTATGCTAATAAGAATTATGCTATAATCTATAAAGTTGAAGATGTGTATAGATTGATTGAGATTCCCTTTGGTGAAAAAAATGGTGGAGTGATTGGATGTGAATCTTTTGTAGAATATGATTTAAATGTAGTGAGTGATTCTGCATCAAATCCGGAAATAGAATTTAAGCCAAGAGAAGGCTGTGATGTAAAAAGGTTCACACTTGATGAAGCCCTTGATGTAATGGAAAAGAATGGGGATCGATTTATTCCTTTTTTTAATTCAGAAACAGGGTATTTTAATATAATTTCCAGAAAAGGGAAGGTATACGAGGTTTACGTTCCTGCTTTTTAAGAATTCAGGAATTAGATAAAATCTTATAACAGCCCTCCAAATCAAACAAAGAGGGGCTTGAATTTTTTAATATAAAGAGTTTTTTTACTGGAAAGATTATACTTATAATTGAATATTAAACTATGTCAAAAGCAAAAGTAAAAGTAAGATATTTTATAGAAGAGCAGGATAGAATAGATTTGCAGCTTTGCCTTATTGCCGGAGAACAGGGGCTTGATAAGGAGGTTAGCTGTGGGGAAATAAACAGGCCGGGCCTTGCTATGGCAGGTTTTTTCGATTATTTTGCATATAATAGAATACAAATTTTTGGACAGGGTGAAGTAGCTTTTATGGAGCAGATTCCCCCTGAAAAAAAAGAAAAGATATATTCTGAGTTTTTTAGTTTTAATATTTTTTGTTGTATTTTTACTCATGATTATAAGCCAGAGGAGCTTTTTCTTGAATTAGCTGAAAAAGCGCAGATTCCCATATTTACTACCAAGTGGGGCACAACCCGTTTTACTACGCTTATTGTTCATGCATTAGATGAAATTTTTGCTGAAACCCAGACTCTTCATGCTACTCTTGTGGATGTTTTTGGTGTAGGGGTTTTCCTTATGGGGAAAAGCGGTGTGGGGAAAAGCGAAACAGCGCTTGAGCTTGTAGAAAGGGGACATCGCCTTGTAGCTGATGATATGGTAATAGTCCGAAAAGTTGATGAATCCATGTTAATGGGGTCTGGTGCTGAACTTCTTAAGCACCATCTTGAGGTGCGCGGTATCGGGATTATAAATGTTCGGGAAATTTTTGGAATAAGATCTGTACGAAACAGAAAATGGATTGAACTTGCTGTAACACTTGAGGAGTGGCAAGCTGATAAAGAGTATGATCGTCTTGGTCTTGATGATGATACCTTCACTATTATGAATATTGATGTTCCGCTTGTTACAATTCCTGTTCGTCCAGGAAGAAATATTCCGGTTATTATTGAAACTGCAGCCCTTAATCAAAGGCTTAAAAAAATGGGCATTAATTCAGCAAGAGAACTTGATGAAAAAATAAAAAAATGGATTTTCTATGAAGGTAAGAAGTAATGACTGAAAAAGAAATAGTAGTAAATAGTGATGCTGGTGTACATGCCAGACCTGCAATGATGATTGTTCGTGAAGCAATGAAATATCCCTGCGATGTAACCCTTATTAAGGATAATGTTGAGGCTGATGGGAAATCCATAATGTCTGTTCTTGGACTTGCTATTATTTCTGGTTCAAAAATTACTGTGAGAGCACAAGGTGAAGGTGAACAAGAGGTGGTGAATTATATTGTTGATCTTATTGAAAAAGGATTCAGCGCATAAAATAAAGTTTTCTGGAAATAGCTTTGTCCCCTGTTAAAAAAAAATTTACTGGTGCTAACTCCTTTCAGGATATTCTTTTTCTCATTGGAATTATTATATTTTTATCAGTTTTAATAATAGGGCTTTTCCCTGGTCGAAGTGAAGCTGGTCTTGTTGATGAAGATTTTTTTATAACTGCTGCTATGACAGTTCCTATTATTGCTGGTATATATTTTATTGTTATTTCTTTCAGGCGTAGTTTAAATATTGAATCCATTGATATTCGAGAGAGTATAAGTAAAAAGATTACAATGGCCTTTGTTTTTATAGCGCTTTTATCCACAATGCCAATTGTAATGATTTCAAGTACATATTTCAATCAATCCCTATCCAGGCTTTTCCGTGGAAGTACAATTGAAGCCCTTGGCGAATCAATAGAGCAGGTGAATGATAATTATGATTCCCTTGTGAAAGAGGTGCGTGTTGAACTGGGAAATATGAAGCTTTTGCTTGAAACTGTTAAAAGTACAGAGCAGGGAATAGTATTTGAAAAAAGTTCTGACTATTTGAAAAGACGGGATTTGCAATTTTCTGTTTATGGCAGCAGGCAAAATCCTGTTCCATTATATGGTAATCAGCTTTTCCCCTGGGATTCTGACTGGCATAATTCCCTTTTGTCTTTTTATAATACTTCAGTTTTTAAAGATATAAAGCTGGACAGGACTGCTTTCAGAGATGTTGATTTTATAACAGGTGCATTTTATCATAATTCTTTACTTGTAGTTATTAATAAGATTATTCCTGAAAAGCTGGTAAAGAGGGAAAGGCTTTTTTCTCAGGCATACAGGGAATATAAAGAAGTTCATAATTTAAAGGATTACTTTGTCAGCGGGTCTGGTTCTTTTCTAATGTTTTTATCTATCTTAATTATGGTTATTGCATATCTGATAAGTTTTTATCTTTCAGGCACTATTACCAGGCCAGTACTTGATCTCTCCAATGCTGCTCAACAGCTCGCTAAGGGTAACTATAATGTATCTATTGAAAAAAGAACTAATGATGAGCTTGGCGGACTTGTTAATGCTTTTAATGTAATGGTTTTGCAGCTTGATGAGAATAATAAGGTTATGCTGCAAAAACAGCGCCTTGAAGCCTGGAATGATATGGCCAGAAAGCTGGTTCATGAAATAAAAAATCCATTAACTCCAATAAGGCTTTCTGCAGAAAGGATGAGAAGGCTTGTAATGAGTAATAATATTAAAAAAGATGAAGCTGTTATTACAGGGAGTGAAACCATAATCAATGAAGTTAATTCACTATTAAGGCTTGTTGGTGAATTTAATGATTTTGCAAGGCTGCCAGAAAAACAGGCTGATATGGCTTCTTTGAATGATCTAATAAAATCTACTGTTTCTTTATTTGGTGTTTATGAAAATGTATTATTTGAAGAGGACTATGACTTGTCAATTCCGGAGCTCTGGATTGATAAAGTTCTTATACGTCAGGCTTTAAACAATCTGCTGGCAAATGCTATTTATGCAATGGAAGAATCGGGAAAAATTATGGTGTCTACTGAATACGATAAGGAGAAGGCCAGAGTAATAGTTCGGATTAAGGATAATGGTCCGGGAATAGACCCTGATTTGCTGGAAAAGATTTTTGTTCCAGGATTTTCTCAAAAAAATTCAGGAACAGGGCTAGGTCTGGCTATGGTTGAAAAAATTATACTTGAACACTTTGGTACAATCACCTGTAATTCAATAAAAGGTGAAGGATCTGAATTTGTGATAAAATTTCCAGAGATGGTTGGAGATCAATAATGGCAAGAGTACTTATTGTAGATGATGAAGAGAACATTATTTCTACTATAACACATATACTTCAGGATGAAGGGCATGTTGTTTTCCCTGCTTTAAACGGAGCTGATGCTTTAAATTTTTTGACAAAAAATGAAGTTGAGCTGATTATACTTGATGTATGGCTTCCTGACGTAGATGGCCTTGATCTTCTTGAAAAAATCAGGTCAATGGGTATTGAATCATCTGTAATTATGATAAGTGGGCATGGTTCAATTGATATAGCTGTCCGATCAACCAGAATGGGAGCATTTGACTTTATTGAAAAACCACCTTCACTTGACAGGCTCATCACATCTGTAAATAACGCACTTGAACAGGTAAGGCTAAGAAAGGAAAATATCAAGCTTAAAAAAATGTCTTTTGTTGATGATGAAATGATAGGAGTATCTCCTGCAATGCAGGAAATAAAGGATATTATTAAAAGGGCTGCAAAAACCAATGCCAGGGTTTTTATAACAGGAGGAAATGGAACAGGTAAGGAGCTTGTTGCCAAGGCAATATTTCAGCTGTCAAACAGGTCAGATAAACCCTTTGTAAAGGTCAACTGTGCTGCAATACCAGGGGAGCTTATTGAGAGTGAACTCTTTGGGCATGAAAAGGGATCCTTTACAGGTGCTTTAAACAGGCGAATGGGGAAATTTGAACTTGCTGATACTGGTACTCTTTTTCTTGATGAAATATGCGACATGAGCCTTGCTGCACAGGCCAAGGTTTTAAGGGTGTTGCAGGAGCAGGAGCTTGAGAGGGTAGGCGGTAATGAAACCGTAAATGTTGATGTACGTGTTATTGCTGCTACAAATGTTGATGTTGTAAAGGCTATTGAAGAGGGTAAATTCAGGGAAGACCTTTATTACAGGCTTAATGTAATACCTATTCATGTACCAAGGCTTTCTGAAAGGAGCAGTGATCTTGAATTACTTATTGGTTATTTTCTTGAAAAGTTTTCAGGTGAACATGGAACTGGTGAAAAAAAGTTAAGCAATGAATCTTTGGATTTCCTAAAAAAATATCCCTGGCCTGGTAATGTGAGGGAGCTGAAAAATATTATGGAACGCGTTGTAATTATGGTTCCTGATGAAGTTGTGGAGCTGTCAGAACTCAAGAAAAACATGAGCCCTGATATCAGATTTGACCAAAATTTTGCTAACAAATCTACTTTAAAAGAAGCAAGAGAAAAGTTTGAGAAAAATTATATTATTAAAGCATTGAAGCGGAATGATAAAAATGTTTCTCAAACAGCAAAGGATCTTGAAATTGAAAGAACTAATCTCCATAGAAAAATAAATCAGTATAATATAGATTTAAGTGAAATATGAAAAACGGGCTTTCAGCAATAATTAAAAATCAATATTGGAATGGTTCTCCGGTTATTTATAAAACTGCAGAAGAAATGCTTTTTCTTCATGGGTGGTTAAGTAAGGAAAATTTAGATCTTTCCAGCTTGAGTGAAGAATCTATTGATTCCATGATTTTAAAATGTGAGAAATGCAAACAAACCAGGGAAAAGAAAAAAGGTTTTGGAACCGGTGAAAACAAAATTGCGGTTATTCTTAACAGACCTGTTTTGATGAATAGAATTGAAATGAATCTTTACAAAACTGAATCTGTTGATCTGTTGCGCAAGATGGTTAAAGCTATTGGTTTTGACCTTGAGGAGTGCTACACCACCAATTTGATAAAGTGTGAAAGCGATGATGCCTTTACCAAGCCCAGTGATATGATAAAAAATTGCACGGCTATTCTTGAAAAAGAGTTAAATTATTATAAACCTGTAATAGTTATTGTAATGGGTGAAATACTTCCTCTTCAGGAAGTTGTGAAAAAGAGTACCGGGATTTCATGGTTTAATACAGAACACCCTGTTTCGCTTCTGAAAAATAATGATCTGAAAAGACCTGCATGGGAAACATTAAAGCTGGTTAAAAAGAAATACGCGGAATTAAAAAAATAATGCACAACTCTATTTCCTTAAAAGCAGCAGAGGTGGTTGTAAACACCCCTGTTGACAGAGCCTTTACATATTCCATACCTGAAGGGCTTGATCTTTCTCCTGGTATGAGAGTTAAGGTAAATTTTGCAGGAAGAAATATTATTGGATATGTTATATCTTTGCATAATGATTTTCCTGAAAATGTTGAGACTAAGGATATTCTTGAAGTTGTTGATAAAGAACCGATTTTTGACAAGCGCCTGATTGACCTTGCCAGGTACACAGCTGACTCCTATCTTTCTTCTGCAGGTGAAGCTTTAAGCAAGGCGCTTCCTTCCGGAATAAGTACATCCACCAGACTCAGGGCTAAAAGGGAAATGCCTTTTACAGGGGAAGATATTAATCTGACCAAACACCAGGAAATGGTATATAATGCAATTACTGCCAGTGATAAAAAAGCGCACCTGATTTTTGGAGTCACTGGAAGCGGTAAAACCGAAATATACATGAAGCTTGCCCTTGATGTTTTGGCTAAAGGGGAGTCTGTAATTTATCTTGTTCCTGAAATTGGCCTCTCCTCCCAGATTTATGAAAGGCTTTATCGGGTCTTTGGTGATAAACTGGTTTTGTATCATAGTCATTTAACAGCAAATCAAAGATATAAAAACTGGCTAGGTTTTTACAAAGGGGAAGCGTCTATAGCTGTTGGTACAAGGTCCTCAATTTTTATGCAATGCCCTAAACCCGGGCTCATTATTGTTGATGAGGAGCAGGATGCTTCGTATAAGGAGCATAGTTCTCCCAGGTATAATGCCAGGAGAATTGCTTTTTACCGTGCAATGAAAGAGGATGCTCTGCTTGTGTTAGGGTCAGCCACTCCATCCATAGAAACACTCTATGCTACTGAAAATGGCAGTATCATGCTTCACAGACTTGAGGAGCGCTATGGAAACAAACCTCTTTCTGAAATAGAAATTGTTAAAATAAATTCAGGCAGAAATGAAATATCATCCAGACTTAAACTCTATACAAAGCAGGCAGTTGAAAAAGGGATGCAGGCTATTTATCTGCTTAATAGAAGAGGTTTTTCCCCTGTTGTTTTATGCGAGGATTGTGGGAAGGTAGTTGAGTGTCCCCATTGCAGTATTGGAATGACCTATCATAAAAATGGATTTCTTCTTTGTCACTACTGCTCCTATGCAGCTGATATGCCTCAAAGGTGTGAAGATTGTTCATCAGAGTCAATTAAAGCAATAGGGGCTGGCACTCAAAGGATTGAAGATATTGTGCAAAAGGAGTTTCCTGATTTAAGATTGTTCCGTCTTGATCAGGATTCAGCCAGGAAAAAAAATACCGTTGATGATCTTATCAAAATGATGGATAACAATGAAGTTGATATCCTTATTGGTACGCAGATGATTTCCAAGGGCTTTGACTTTAAAGGAGTAGTAGTGTCAGGAATAATTATGGCTGACATAGGTTTACACATGCCTGACTTCAGGGCTTCAGAAAAGATCTTCGCACTTCTCGTTCAGGCGGCCGGAAGATCCGGAAGGGGTGAGCATAGGGGGCGTGTGATTATTCAGACATTAAATGAAAACCATCCTGTTTTTGAATTTATTAAAAAGCAGGATTACTGGAGTTTTTACAGATCTGAACTTAAGCTAAGGAAAATTCTTAACTACCCGCCATTTTCTCGCCTTGCCCGCCTTGTAATACGGGGAACTGTTGTGGAAAAGGTAATAGAGGTTTCAGAAAATTTAAGCTCAGAACTTGATGTGGCTTTGGCAAAGTCCGGTTATGCCATAGAAAAGCTGGGCCCTGCAGAGGCTCCCCTTGCAAAGATTGGAGGAAATTTCAGGTATCATATTATTCTGAAAGGTTCTTCTTTAAAGGATTTAACCTTTCTTATTAAGCAAAGCCTTTTAAAAATTAAGCCTGGAAAAGTCTATATAGAAGTTGATATTGATCCTGTTGAAATGCTTTAAGCCTGTTTTTTTGATTCATAAAAATCTGTTTTAAGGCTCAAGCTCTATTTCTATTACCTGGTCAAGAAATGCCCTGGGTGGTACTCCTTCGATTTTTCTTCCTGCTATGAAAATTGTAGGTGTAGATTCTATTTTTAGTTTTTCTGCAATTTCAATGTGGTCATTTATTTCACTATTAAAGTTTTTTGAATCAAGAATTTCTTTGAAACTCCTTTGAGTTTCAGAGTCAATATTATATTTTTTTGCAGCAGATTCAAGAATTGCAAGGGCTTTTTCTTTGGAGTAGTTTTGACTTATATATCTGTAATCTGCGAAATGAAAATATAGGTACTTTTCAAAAAAACCCTTTGCTGCTGCTTCTGCAATGGCTTGTGAGGCAATGCAGGAATTGTCGTATAGTGTTCCTTCCATGTAGCGGTTGCATTTTGCATCAAGGGGATAGTGGTAATATATTATCTGTACTTTATTTTTATATTTTGAAATTAAAAATTTCTCATGATTATAAAATTTGTAACAGGCTGAACAGAGAAAATCAGAGAATACATGAATTTTTAAGGTTGCACTATCCGGGCCTAAGATGAGTGTGCTTTTGGGAAAATCATAATTAAGGGGATCTTCTTTATAAAAATCATTAACAAGCGAGGAAATTTTTTCATCAAAAAGCGGATCCTGAACTGATCTGGTTTTGATAATATTTGAACCGGTTAAAACTGCAAATGATAAAAAGAAAACAGATATAAATGCCAAAGCAGAAAATGCTTTTTTGTCACTGCTTTGAGGAGGAAAGAAAGTCTTTATGGATTTTAAAACATCCTCTTTTTTTGTATTGTTCCTGAAATAAAAAACAAGCAGAATTAAAATAACAATATTTATTATGTACGTTGAAATACAGAGCGTACAAAAATGACCTGTGTAGATCATTATTATTCCAAGTATTAAATTGGAAATGAGCGCAAATGATATTAGGATAAAAATTGCACCAGGGATTAATATGTAGTATTCTTCCTTTGCATAATCTGCAATTAGTGCCATAAATGCAATTAGCAGGTAAAGCAAAATCCCCAAGGATGCTATTGGTATATTCATTATCTTCGAATAGGGGGAGCTTGAAAGAGCCACACACTTGTTGATTATTCCATTGCTGCAGGATAAAAATCCTATGTCAGCTTCAGGGAAATAGTGCTGAAAAAGAAGTATTGATGAAAGAACTGTTCCTGCTATTGCAAGAATAAGTATAAGGTTAATATATTTTCGCATTGTTATTATGGCTCTCTTTTCAGTTCAAATTTTTTGCCGCAAAGAAAAAGATAGTATCTTCCTATGCTGTCTTCTTCAAGCCTTTCTAGTATATGAAAAGACGGAGATCTTTTAAATTTTGCCAAAAGTTTTCCATTCCGAACCTTGCAGTAAAGTGAATTATTTCCTTTAACAAAAAGGGTTGAGCAATCCAGTTCCTCATTTTCCCCGGTTGATAAATTAAGCTGAATTGTTTCAAAATCGCCAAAGCCTGAAAAAATAACACCACTTATAAATACAGGAACATCTTCAACTGTTACAGGGTAGGTATAATTGCCATAGTGTATTACATATTCACCTGATGCAGTAATATTTATAGACTTGTTGAAAAATTCAATAATTCGTGTATTGGAAAATTTTTCATTGTTGTGGTACCATATACCCTCTTTATCCAGAAATATTTCATCTGTAATTTCACCTGATTCAATTAAGCCTTTTATGTGTTCAGGGATTTCAGGATAAAAATCATCACTCATTTTTTTTACCTAAACCCTTACCTTGGGATCTGTAAGTTTGTTGTATTCCTCAAGGGCATAGCGGTCAGTCATGCCTGCTATAAAATCCCGGACAGTTGACAGAATCCCGTTTTCTTTAATAGCCTCCTGATAACGGTGTGGAAGTGTTTCAGGATGTTCTGTGTAAATTCTAAAAAGTTCTTTAATCACCATTTCTGATTTAAGGGACATGCGGGAAACCTTATAGTGTCTGTAGAGATTGTTTCTTAGAAAAGATTTTAGTTCTTCATTTGCTTTGTTAATATCCCTGGAAAATCCCGCAATTTTAGTATTGCATTGCTTTACATCGTTAAAATTCAGGATATTATGCTTTTTAATTGCATCAGTGGTGTTGTTGATTAAATCAGTTACTAGGAGATTGATCATTGTTCGGATTATTTCTCTTGCAGCCATTTTAGTAGAATCCGGAAGCTGTCTGCCATATTCCTTTACAGCCATTTCCCATATTTGCAGATCGCATACCTGACTATACAAAAGAAGTCCTGAGGAAATTCCATCATCCAGGTCATGGTTGTTGTATGCTATCTCATCTGCAAAATCTATGATCTGTGCTTCAAGAGAAGGTTCCTCATCAGGCATATACTCTGAGGTTTCAGGCCTGTCATAGGTTCCTGAATGTTTTATTATGCCTTCTCTGGTTTCCCATGTCAGATTAAGGCCTTCGAAATCGCTGTATCTTTTTTCAAGCTTTTCAACTATTCGCAGGCTTTGCCTGTTGTGTTCAAATCCGCCATGATCTTTAAGAAGTCTGTTAAGCTCCTTTTCTCCAACATGGCCAAAGGGTGTGTGGCCCAGGTCATGGGCAAGGGCAATGCTTTCAGCCAGATCCTCATTTAAACGCATTGCTCGTGAAACAGCCCTGGCAATCTGGGCAACCTCCATTGTATGGGTTAGCCTGGTTCTGAAGTGATCCCCTTCGTGATTAATAAAAACCTGGGTTTTATATTCAAGCCTTCTAAAAGCTCTGCAGTGAATAATTCTTTCCCTGTCACGCTGGTACTCGCTTCTGTAGGGATGGCTCTTTTCTTTGTGGGTCCTGCCCCTTGTGTCAGATGATTTTGCAGCATAGGGTGCAAGGAAGTTTTCTTCTATAGTATTAAAATCGATATTGTTTTTCATTGCCTTGTTTTAGCCAGTTCATTCTCATAAGCAGCAGAGGCAGTTTTTCTGTTCATGCGCAGCTCTTCACTTGTAGGGTTCTCCTCTATCCCTCTTGAAAATGCCTCAATAGCTTTTTTGTAATTGTTTTGCTGATAATAGCTTTTCCCAATATTGTTGTAGGACTCTGATATTACAAAAGAGTCCCTTGTTCCCTTTATAACCTGATAAAAAGTATCAATGGCTTTTTCATGCATTTCTTTTTTTGCATAAATTATTCCCATTGCAAGAAGAGCATCAGGATCTGCAGGTTTCATAATAAGGGCTTTGCCTATGGTTTCCAGGGATTTATCAAGATTTTCTTCACTGGAATTTTGTATTGATGATATAATTGCCAGGTTTATCAAAGCCTTGCGAGCCATTTCAGTTGAAGGATCAATTTCGTTTACCCTGGCATATGCTTTTTCAGCATCGCGGTAATTTTTATGTCTGTGGTAGATTGATGCTGTTTTAAAGGCAGCTTCCTGATTGTCAGGCCATTTGTAAAGAATTTCCTGATACTCTTTTTCAGCCAGATCAGGGTAGCCCCTTTCATTATAATAATCAGCAATAGCAATGCGGGGCTTAATATTGCCTGGATTTATGCCTGCTGATTTTTGCCATGATTCAATTGCAAGTGCAGGTTTATCAGCATGCTTATAGGAAATGCCCAGATTGTAATAGGTCATGTCATCATTGCCTTTTATTGCCAGGGCAGATTCATAGGCCTTTATTGCATCATCGTATTTAAGCGCATCATCAAGAATATTTCCCATATTGAGATAGGCTACACGCGCATTTTCAGTTGCAGGTTCAAGGGATGTAATTTTGCTGTATGCATTGTATGCTCTGTCCAGTTCTCCTTTTTTATAGTATATTTCGCCTATTCTGGATAGAATTTTTACATCTCTGCTTCTGCTTTCCATGATTTTGCTATAAGATCTGAGACTGCTGTCAAGTTCGTCCATAGCAAGGTACGAGTCTCCCACTTTTTCAAGAATGTCAGGGTCTCCCTTGCCAAGCTTTTCAGCTTCTTCAAGCTCTTTTAATGCCTCATTATTTTTATTTTGCCTTAAATAGGCAATAGCAAGATTGTACCTTGCTACAGGTTCTCCAGGTCTTAATGCTACAGCCTGCTTCAGGTATTTTTCAGCAAGGGGGAAGTTGTTGTTTTCAATAAATTCTGCACCAAGCCTTGAGTATGATTTGTATGCAATTTCACCAATGACATCAGCATCCGCAGCTTTTTTTAAATACTCAAGTCCTGAAAAATAATCCCCTTTGCGTAAAAGGGTGATAGCCATATTGTAGAGAAGGGGAGGGCTGTTTTTTTCAATCTCCATGGCCTTTTCATAGTATTTGGCAGCTTCATTAAAATTGCCCTGATCATAGTATATGTTTCCAAGAAGAAGAAGGGGGTTTACTTTACCTGGAGCCAGTTCATGGCTTGATTCAGCATTGCTTATGGCTTTTGTGTAATCCTGCATATTTCTGTAGGTTTTGGCAATATTCAGAAAAATGTCAGGATTTTTTTTATCATAATTAAGCGCTCTTTGAAAGTAAGAAAGGGCGCTGTTGTAATCACCAGTGCTGTCAGCTATCATTCCAAGATAAAGAAGGGCAATCGCTTTATCCCTGTTAGATGAAGTTGATTCAATAACAGAGGTAAAGCCTGTAATGGCCTGTGTTTTGTATCCTCCTTTGTATAGATCAATAGCTTTTAATAAATCAGGATTTTCAGTTTGAACAGGGGTAATTATACCGGTTTCTGATACAATGTCGTTATTTTCTGCTTTGATTTCACCATCTGATTTCATTGACAAAAAAGATCCTGGTTTGTCAAAAACATAGTGGGTGAGCAAAAGTATTGACACAATAGCTATAGCAGATAGGGCAAGAATAAGAATAAGCTTTCCCTGGGCTCTGGGCAGGGATTCGTTTTTTATAGCCTCAATCCCGCTGATTCTATTATGCTCTATACTCTCATCAATCGATGATCCTTTTTCCTGGTCTTTTTTCCTGATCTTCACTTACAATATCAACCCTCTCTGAGTTTATATTTCTTTACAGAATCAAGTATACCATTTATAAATTGCCCTGAATTTTCACCGCCAAAGGTTTTCCCAAGCTCAATGCTTTCGTCAATTGTAACTACAGCCGGGATATCATGCATATAAAGCATTTCAAATATGGCCAGCCTTAGAATAGATCTGTCTATAACAGTGAGCCTTTCAGGGATCCAGTTTTTTGAATATTTTTTTATGATTTCATCAATTTTTTCAAGATTAGAAATGGTTCCTTTAATAAGTGTAAGAGCAAAGTCCCGCACATTCTTCTCTATAGGGGTGTCAATCCATTCAAATGCAATAATATCATCAATGGGGGGTTTAGCCACATCGTACATATAAAGCCCTTGAAGTGCGTATTCCCTGGACTTACGCCTCTGTCTCATCAGTTTATCTGTTTATAAAGGTTTGCCATCTCAATAGCAGCCATGGCAGCATCAAAACCCTTGTTTCCAGCTTTAGTGCCAGCGCGTTCAACAGCCTGTTCTATGGTGTCTGTAGTTAAAACACCAAAAATAACAGGCATGCTGCTTTTAAGGCTTAACTGGCCCACACCTTTTGTCACCTCTGCTGAAACATAATCAAAGTGAGGAGTGGAGCCCCTTATTACAGTTCCAAGGCAGATTATAGCATCGAATTTTTTTGATTCAACCATTTTTGCTGCAACAGCAGGTATTTCAAAAGCACCTGGTACCCACGCTACAGTTACACTGGCTTCATCTGCCCCATTTCTTTTTAAACAGTCAACTGCTCCACCAAGAAGTTTATTTGTAATAAACTCGTTAAATCTGGAAACAATTATTGCGAATTTTAATCCGCTGGCATCCAATTTTCCTTCTATTATTTTCATTGTTTTTCCCTTATTTTAAGTTGCTGATTATATCTATATAATGATCTTTTTTTCGAGCATTATTTAAGATATATTATAGCATAGAAATGTCGAAAATCTGTCTCTAGTCAAGCTTTTTTTGTTGAAGAAAGATATCTCCTACCTGGCATTTCTGCATTAAATAATAGAAACACCAGGTATGGAATGAAGTATTATTTCCCGCCAGTCATTGATTTGTGAACCATTCCAAGAACCCCTTTTACCTGGGGATTGAGGATACAATCGCAGAGGGGGTCCTGCCAGTTATCATTGTCTATTCTTGTTCTTAAAGAAGTTGCAGCAGGGATTCTGATTCCATCTTTAATGTTTATAAATGCTTTTCCCGGAAGGTCAATCCATGAGCAAATTTTTGCCTTTGCAGTTTCAATAAGCTTGTCAGGTTCTGCGAGCTCATCTAAATATCCTTTAGCCAATGCATCCTGAAAAGAGTACATGTTCCCATTATACATAACATCGCGAAGGTCTCTGTCACTGTTAAGCCCAAATCGTACAAGCTCCATTTCAGCAATTGTAAGGCCAAGGCCTATTTTTATTTCTGTCATGCCCATTTTAGGCTTGGGATGATCAACAGCTATGCGGTAATCGCATCCCATGGCTGTGATAAAACCGCCTGCAGCGCAATGACCGTTTATAGCTGCAATAACAGGTTTTTTGCATGTAAAAAGTTCATAAAGCATTTCCTCTTCAACATTAAAGAATTCCATAACATCTTCCCTGTTTTCAAAAGCAATAAAAGTAGGCAGATGGAATCCTGATGAAAAGAATCTTCCTTCACCTGTTATAATAAGCCCTTTTATGGATTCATCTTCATTAACTTTTTTTATTGCCTTTCTCATTTGAACGAGAGCATCAAAGGTAATGGAATTTGTGGGTGCATTGTCCATTTTTGCAATAAGAATGTTGTCTTCAATAGCTTGTTGTATCATTATATAGCTCCTGATTTATTAATAAATTAAATATTTAAACAGTGTTAATTCCACATTTTTTATAATAGAATGCTTTACTCTCGCCGCCAAAGGTGGCGAGAGTATTGAAAATTTATTTCATATAAATTCATTTTAATGGAGAGCCTTTTTTTTGTACAAGGAAAAAATCGCTTTATTCTAAAATTGTTAGACCTCTTTTTTTACCTGAAAAACTTTAGTTTTTATATTCTCCTTAGTGGGATCTGCTTGTCACCCTTAAAAAAAGGGATGTTTAAAAATCTTTTAGCACATCTTTAATTTTTCCGCTGTTTATTGCTTCCAGAAATTCATCTCCACACCTTTGGCTTTCTTTAATTGCGTGATTCCAGTTTTTAAGCCGCTCCTTGTCATTTCCAAAAAATGTTTTAAAATCCTTTCTATCCGGAATATTTGAACCAGGGAGTTTTTCAATGAATTTTTGTGAAGGGCATACCATTACTGTGTTTGAAAAATTTTCAGGATTATGTTTGCGCCATTTAAGGCCTTTATCAAACCATCCTGGAGTTATTTTGCTGAAAAAATGCGGGAAAAGCACCAGCCCGTCATTTACTCCAAAGTTGATATCCATGTGATAATCTGTTACACCACCATCTCTGTAGGTTCCTGTATGAGCGCCTTTTATGTTTCTTACACCTTCCATTGCATAGGGTATAGCCCCTGATGCAAGTATGGCACTTCTTATATTCGATTTTGTGAGTTTTAATCTGAGTCTGCTTTCCTTTACATGCTCAATAAAAGGGGGTGTGTCCCTTGTATCACTGAACATAACCCTTTTGTAAAGTTTAAGGAAAAATTTTCTGCTTATCAAATTCGATAGGGAGGCATTTAATAAAAAAAGCATAAGCAGCCATTTGTTATCATAGGAGCTTATTCCTTCGCACCTGGCTGTTAAAATATTTAATCGTACAAATGATCTATTGAGAATATATTCTTTTGCTTCTTTATCCAGATAATCATCAATAATCCTTTCGCTTTCAGCTGAAACCTCTCTTCTTGAGGGCTTGCTTGTATAGCTTTGTTTAATATATGATTTAGTGAGCTTATCAAGTGCTTTAAGAGGGTCCTTCTGAGCAAGTGCTGCTCCCCTGAATGCACCTATTGAAGAAGCCAGATAAAAGAGTGGTTCTTTTCTGCCTTTGAATAATTCTCTAAAAACAGCTTTGTCAAGTCCATTTAGAATCAGGAATTTAGGGCCGCCTGCTGCACCGGACATTGCTTTAATATCATCAGCCTTGAGGCCTTTTTCCTGTATTATCCTCTTTGCATTTTTACCTGCATATATTTCTATACTGCTAAACATTTTTCCCCTCATTTTTTTATTTTTTTAAAATTCATCTCAGAATAATTGATAGATGAAATAATTACAAGTATCTTATTTATGTAACTGGACTCTAAAAAAATCTTGACATACCTGTAGGTGTAAAAAAGATTGAATCTATCTTGGTTAAAAGGATCAGGGCGATTAGCTCAGTTGGTTAGAGTGCCTGCTCGACACGCAGGAGGTCACTGGTTCGATTCCAGTATCGCCCAAAAAAATTTCTTCGCTTTTTAATCTTAAGATTTCTTCCTTCTTGTAAAAAGGGAACAATTCTATTACTGGAGAGTTAACTTGAGTAAAATAACAATCACCCTGCCTGACAAGAGCATAAAAGAAGCAGATGCAGGTTCAACTGTTTATGATATAATAGGGCTTATTGGAAAAGGGCTTCAAAAAGCTGCTGTTGCAGCTGAGGTTGATGGAGTCATAAAGGGTCTTGATTTTTCTGTTGATAAGAACTCAAGCCTTAATATTTTGACATTTGATTCTGAAAAAGGGAAAAGCGTTTTTTGGCATTCAGCATCTCACCTTATGGCACAGGCTGTGAAAAGGCTCTATCCTGATGCGCTTTTTGCCATAGGTCCTTCAATTGAAACGGGATTTTATTATGATATAGATATGTCTAAGCAGCTTTCCCCTGATGATCTTGAGGATATTGAAAGGGAAATGGAGAAAATAGTTGAAGAGAAGCTTGATGTAAGGGGTGAGGTAATATCAAGATCTGAGGCTATTTCTCTTTTTCAAGGTATGGGCGAAAAATACAAGGTAGAGCTGTTACAGGCACTTGACTCAGAAACTGTTTCTATTTACAAACAGGGCGAGTTTGTTGATATGTGTCGCGGTCCTCATCTGCTTAATACATCAGATATAAAATCATTTAAACTTCTTTCCATAGCAGGTGCCTATTGGAGAGGGGATGAAAAAAATAAAATGCTCCAGCGTATATATGGGGTAGCATTTCCTGATAAAAAGGACTTAAGGAAGCACCTGGAATTTCTTGAAGAGGTTAAAAAAAGGGATCACCGTAAGCTTGGAAAAGAGCTTGATTTGTTCAGCACCCATGATGATGCAGGAAGCGGCCTTATTTACTGGCACCCAAGGGGTGGCCGTTTAAGAAATAATCTTGAAGACTGGTGGAGACAGGAGCATTTTAAAAACGGTTATGAAATCCTCTATACCCCTCATATTGGCAGATCCACCTTATGGGAAACATCAGGGCATCTTGGTTTTTACAGTGACAATATGTACGCCCCAATGGTAATTGATGAAAATGACTATTATGTAAAACCTATGAACTGTCCTTTTCATATAAAGGTATATCAAAACAGTATGCATTCCTACAGGGATCTCCCTTTAAGATGGGCAGAGCTGGGTACTGTTTACAGATATGAAAAATCGGGCGTGCTTCATGGTCTTCTCCGTGTAAGGGGATTTACCCAGGATGACGCACATATTTTTTGTACACCCAAGCAGATTGATGAAGAAATAAGAGAGGTCCTCCGTTTTTCATTGAGAATGTGGAAAACCCTGGGATTTACAGATATAAAGGCCTATCTTGCAACAAAGCCGGAAAAAAGCGTGGGCGAAACAGAGAGATGGGAAACTGCCCAGGAGTCACTAAGAAAAGCGATTGAAGCAGAAAATCTTCAGGTTGAAATGGATGAAGGTGGAGGAGCCTTTTATGGGCCTAAAATCGATTTAAAGATAAGGGATGCAATTGGACGTGAGTGGCAGATGACAACCATTCAATTTGACTTTAATATGCCCGAACGCTTTGACATGTATTTTATAGGTGAGGATGGACAAAGGCACAGGCCCTATATGGTTCACAGGGCGCTTCTTGGTTCAATAGAAAGGTTTATTGGCATACTTATTGAGCATTATGGTGGCAAGTTCCCGGCATGGATTGCACCTTTGCAGGTAATTCTTTTAAGTGTATCAGAGGAGCAGGCTGATGCAGTTAAAAACATAAAGAAAGCAATGACTGCTATGAATTTCAGGGTAGATGTTGATTTGCGTAATGAATCTGTTGGTTATAAAATACGTGAATCTGTTTCGCAAAAGGCCCCATATATTGGAGTAATTGGTAAAAACGAAGCTGAAACCGGAACAATATCAGTGAGAAAGCGTGGAGAAAAGAATTCAGTAAATATGAGTCTTGAGGCCTTTTATGAAATTCTAAAAAATGAAGTTGATAATAAAATTTAGTAAATTTCAGCAAAAAAGAGTCTGAAACTAATTTTTTTTGTAATTTTTTTTTATCCCTTTGATAAAAAGCACTTGAAGAGTGAATTTTTGTTGATTAAAATAACTATATTGAGTCTTTTTGACGTTATAAATATAATTAGGGGGATAAATAATTTTGGTGATTAAAGGTAAAGGGCCGGGCAGAGATAAAAACGAAAAGTATGA
This sequence comes from uncultured Leptospirales bacterium, assembly GCA_964649175.1. Lineage (GTDB taxonomy): Bacteria > Spirochaetota > UBA4802 > UBA4802 > UBA5550 > JBBAGC01. The sequence goes on from CAZYPA010000013.1 coordinate 30,591, forward strand.
TAAAACCAGAATAAATGAGGATATAACATCTGAAACTGTCAGGCTTGTGGGCGAAAGCGGTGAGCCGGTTATAATAGCCACAACTGAAGCTCTTGCGCTTGCTCGTGAAAAAGAACTGGATCTTGTTGAGGTATCTGCAAATCAGGAATTACCGGTTGTAAAAATAATTGATTACAGCAAATATAAATTTGATCAGGTGAAAAAGGCTAAAGAGGCGAAAAAGAAGCAAAAGGTTATTCATGTTAAGGAAATTAAGATGCGCCCGGCCATTGATGATAATGATTTTACACATAAGGTGAATAGAGCAAAGGGTTTTATTGAAAAAGGTGATAAGGTAAAATTTACGCTTATGTTCAGGGGACGTGAAATGGTGCACCCTGAGCTTGGTTTTGAGGTTATGGCTAAAATACAGGATGTATTACAGGAGATAGCAGTTGTAGAGAAAAGACCTTCACAGGAAGGGCGTAATATTACAATGTTTATGGCACCAGCAACATCAGTACCATCACAGCGTTAGTTAAGAAAATTAATATATATTGTTTTTTTGAAAAGAAAAATGAAGAACTGAGGGGAAAAGGATATGCCTAAGATTAAATCAAACAGCGGGGCAAAAAAAAGGTTTAGTGTAACCAGGACCGGGAAAATAAAAAGAGGAAAGGCCTATAAAAGCCATATTCTGGAAAAAAAATCATCCAAGCGCAAAAGAGGGCTTAGAACAGCGGGTTATATATCTAATGCTGAGTCAGACAAAGTAAGAAGGATGATCCCATACCTGTAATTTTTGGGTATAGGAGATGATTTAATAGTTTTAAAAAATGTAATAAAAGAGAAAGAGGAAAAAAATGGCTAGAGCTACTACTGGTCGAGTTCACCAGAAAAGAAGAAGAAAAGTACTTAAGGATGTAAAAGGCTTTAGAGGGGCCAGAAGCAAACTTTTTAGAACTGCTAAAGATGCCAGAAGAAGGGCTCTTCAGAACTCATATAAGCACAGGAGAATGAAGAAGCGTGATTTCAGGACACTCTGGATAATGAGAATAAATGCAGCATCAAGGGCCTGCGGCTTTTCCTATAGCAAATTTATTGGAATGTTGAAACTCAACAAAGTTGATATAAACAGGAAAATGCTTGCTGAAATGGCGGTAAAGGATATGGACGCATTTCGTAAACTTGTTGAAAAGGTTAATAATAAAGCTGCATAAATAAAGCTGTAACAAAGCTGTATTTTTAATAAAAATGTTGCTTAAAACAATAAAAACGGTGATCATCATAGCAGTGGTGCTCACCGTTTTTGTCTGCAGAGGCAATGCCTTTTTTTTCTTTATACTTGACGTATCAAAAAATATAAATACATTTAGTTTATGTTTTTTTGAATAAAATTTATTTATTTAAAAAGTAAATATTATGTCATAATAAAGATTCTAATGCAATGCTTCTATTTTGCCGATCAATTAATTGTATTATTGTTTTTTTAGTCAAAAGAAAGTATCTTATTTGAGGAAATCCGGAGGTAATATATATGATAACAATGCAGCAGCTTGAAGAACTTGAAAGCAGGGTAATAAAGGCATTACATCTAATAGGCGAATTGAGAACTGAAAACTCACACCTTGAAGGCGAAAATGAAATTTTAAAAAGCGACGTTGAAGAAGCTAAGCTTTCACTTGAAGAAAAAGAACAGGAAGTTGAAAGGATAAAAAAGGAACTTGAAACTACTTCTTCGGAATTAAAGAATCTTAGAGATAAAGAGGAAGTGCTTGAGAAGAAACTTCTTGGCCTTTTGGGAAAACTCGATGGTCTTCAGTCAGAGGGTATTTCCTCTGCTGGTTTTGCCAGTCCTGCTTATTCTTCTGAATCTGAGAAGACACCGGTTGCTGAAGAATATGAAAAAGAAGAGATTGTTGAACTGGAGATTGACGATGATATAATTATTGAGTCAGGTGAGGATGCTCTTATAGCAGAAGACAGGAAAACAGATGATCCTGAATTTGACAGCCTAAGTGTGGAAACAGTTGATTCTGAAGAGGCTTTTTCCGATTCTGATGAAGAGGATATAATAATAATTGATGATGAATCTGACATTGATTTAGAGATAGTTGATGATTCAGCTGACTTTGAAGCTGGTGAAGAGGTTTCGCCAGATGATGATGAAATAATACTGCTTGATGATGAAGATGAGATAATTATTGAAGACTATGATGAAAATGAAATCATAATTGAAGATGATGATGATTTTATTATTATTGAAGAAGATGATAATTAATATCAGGATAGGATAATGGAAAGCGGGAAAGTAAAGGTAAATATTTTCGGACAAACCTATAGTATTAAAGGTGATACTTCTGAAGAGTATATTCGTGAGCTTGCCAGTTATGTGAATGAAAAAATGGAAGAGGTTCAAAAAATTGTTTCCAACACTAATTCACTTCAGATTGCAATTCTTGTGGCTCTTAATATTTCTGATGAGTATTTTCAATCAAGAAAACTTAATACCCGCATAGGGGGTGATATTGAGGAAAAAACCAGAGAGATTATTTCCATGCTTGATAAGGGCCTTATTGGTGATATTTTTGCCGGTGCGGAGACTTTACGCTTATAATTTTAATATTTGTATGTAGATTGATATATTATAATAAAAAAGCCGGTTAAGCCCGGCTTCTTTATTATAATGTTTCAATTATATTTTTCAAAAAATGATCTTTTTTTATAATTAATATTGCTATAATGCAGCCTCTTTGTGTTCATGTGTTAATTGAAGTATATGTATGAGTAAATATTATTTTATATGTTAAAAGTAGATAAAAAGTAGTTGCAACTATTGTATTTTGATTGAATTATTATTTTAATAATTTATGTTTAAACAGATTGGCGATAGTAGAATTTAAAGTATAATTTTTTTGTTATGAATGATAATAACAGGTAAGATAAATGGATCTAAATAAACTTATGGTTAATTCAAAAAGAACTCTCAATCCTGATGAAAATACAGATTCCAGCGAAGAGCTTTATGAAGGTAAGGTAGTTCAGCTTGTAAGCTTTATGCTGGATGATGTGGAGTATGGGGTTGATATTCTGAGCGTTCATGAAATCCTTCGTTTCCCGGAGTTGACCCGTCTTCCAAATACGCCTCCATTTATAAAAGGGGTGATTAATCTCAGGGGTAATGTTATACCTGTTGTAGATATGAGAATAAGGTTTGGATTTGCTGAAGGAGCTATAACAGATTTAACAAGAATTATTGTAGTGGAAACCGGCGGGAAACAGGTTGGAATACTGGTTGACAATGTTTATCAGGTTGTACGGCTTCCGGTTGACAGCATAGATTCTCCATCTGATCTTATAACCGGAATTTCAGAGGATTTTATTTCTGGAATAGGAAGATTAAGAGACAGGCTTATTGTGTTGTTGAATATGACTCAGATAATTTTTCTTGAAGATGATGAAGAAGAAAAGAGTTTAATTTCTTCGAATAATTAAACGAGATATGGAGTAAATTATGTCTTTTTCCCTTGGAGAATATCAGGATATATTTTTAGAAGAGGCAGATGAGCTGCTTCAGGAGCTTAATCAGAATCTTCTTAAGCTGGAAAAAAATCCGGAAGATGATGAAATAATTAATAATATTTTCAGGGCTGCACATTCATTGAAAAGTTCAGCAGCATTTGTAGGATTAAATGATTTAAGTGATCTTGCCCATAAAATGGAAAACCTTCTTCAGGGAATCAGGGATAAAATCAATGATATAACACCAGAAGTAGTGGATGTTATATTTAAATGTTTTGATGTAATTAGTGCTATTATTGAAAAAATTTCTTCCGGACAGGCCCCGGACCAGGATTTAAAACCGCTTATTGAAAGAATAAATATAGTAACTGATAATTCCAGAAAAACTATAAGTGCAGAATCCGGGAAAAGGGATTCATATGAGAAAAAGATAGTTCACACACCAGGGATTAAAATTAGTTTTACTAAAGAAGAAAGTGTTATGATACAACAATCTGTTCTGGAAGGGGCAGATTGTTTTGAAATTACTGTGAGTCTGGAACCTGCTGCACAAATGAAGTGGGTAAAGGCACAGCTTGTATCAGCTAATCTTGAAAAAGAGGGAACCCTTGTAAAGGTTATGCCTCCTATTGATGATATGGTTGCAGATAATTCTATTTCAGTATTTAAAATTGTGCTTATAACTTTTAGCCCTGTTTTAGCACTTTATAAAAGGTGCAATGTTGATCAGATTGAGGATGTGGAGTTTAAGCCTATACATGTTGTGAATCACAATGGTAAGCAAATGTTTAAAATAGGGAAAGCTATTGGTGATGGAATTTCTAAAAAAGATGGGGTAAGAGCTATTAAAGGAGAGGATCTTTCATTTAATCACTTGAGGGATAATGAAAAACTGAATGGTTTTGATGATTTTATGGATGAAGATGATTTTATTGTTTCTTCCTATATAGATAATGATCATAAAATTTTTGATCGTAGAAAAAGTAATGAATCTGTTCAAAACGATAGGAGAAAGGGTCCTGTTCTGAAAACAGTTAAGGTATCTATAGATAAGCTTGATTTACTTCTCAACAATGTTGGTGAGCTGGTAATTGCCAACTCCGGTTTTTACAGACTTTATGAAGAGATGAGAAAGTATAACGAACTGAAAGGGGTTGCAAACGAATTTAAAAATCGCATGGAGCAGATGTCAAGGATTGCAAAGGATCTGCAAGCTGGAATAATGAAAACCAGGATGGTTCCTGTTGGTCAGGTTTTTAGTCGTTTTAACAGGCTTGTTCGTGACCTTGCTAAAGAGCACAACAAAAGAGTTGAGCTTGTTATAAAGGGAGAGGAAACAGAACTTGACAAGAAAGTAATTGATGTGATTGGAGAGCCTTTGCTTCATCTTATTAGAAATGCCGTTGATCATGGAATTGAAACAGGAGAAGAACGGAGCAGGCTTGGAAAAAGCGAAGTTGCCACAATAACCCTGAATGCCTATCAGGGTGGTAACCAGATTTTTGTAGAGATAAGTGATGATGGTCATGGGCTTGACATTGATGCTATAAAAGAGAAGGTTATTGCAAAAAAAATCAGCACACCTGAAATGCTTTTAAACATGGATGATCAGGATATTTATAATTTTATTTTTGCACCCGGGTTTTCAACTGCTAAAACAGTAACAGATATTTCAGGCAGAGGGGTGGGAATGAATGTTGTTAAGGAAATAGTGAATGAACTTAATGGCAATGTCACAATTGAAACTGAAAAAAGCATGGGCACCAGGTTCGTTTTAACGTTTCCTCTTACACTGGCTATTATACCTGCAATCATGGTTAAGGTGAGACAGGAGGATTATGCTATTCCACTCACTGATGTTGTTGAAACAATTAAAATATCAACGTCTGATATAGCCACAATTGAAGGGCATGAGGTGATAAATCTTAGAGGGGAAATTCTTTCTCTTTTAAGACTTAATGAGTTTGTTAATGTAAAAAGTGCACTTGGGCGAAACAATAAAATTCCTGTTGTTGTTGTTGGCTTTGGCAATAGAAAAATCGGACTTATAGTGGACTCTCTTGAAGGGAAGCTGGAAATTGTAATTAAATCACTTGAGCAGAATTATAAAAATGTGGAAGGCCTTGCAGGGGCATCTATACTTGGTGATGGAAGTATTTGCCTGATTCTTGATATCCAAACAATGATTAATCGGGTAATTATGCTGCAGGAAAAGCTTACTCCAGAGGAAAAACAAAAAATATTCAGGTCAAGAGCAGTGGATTATGATGATGAAATTCCTGCTCAAAAGGTTGCTGAACCTGGGTTTAAGCCAGAAAAAGAGCCATTGACTGAATTAGTGCCTGAGCCTGAAAAGGCTGAAATTTATTCTGATTTGGAATATGATAGGATAGAGGCTGTTCCTGTTAAAGATAAGGACCCGGAATCTGAAAAGCCTGATTATCTTTCAGATGTAATCCTCCTTGATGATGAGCCTGTAAAAGATGAATTTTTTACAGAAGAATCTGTAGAAATAGAAGCTGAGCAGGTTGATAATGCAGATGATAATGATGATATATTAAAAACTCCGGAAGATGAGGAAATAACTGAGAAGGTGCAGGCTGCTTTAGCTGAATTTAAGGATGAGCTAAGGCAGAACGTAAGCTCATTGGTTCAATCTGGTGGTCCGGATGATCATATGAGTGTGGAGCTTGATATATCTAAAGATGAACTTAATGAGTTTAACCTTATATCGAATATGGGTGCTGCTACTGCAGCTGAATCACTTTCAAAAATTCTTAATAGAAGAATTGACCTTTCTATTCCTGAAGTGAAAATTACTCCTATTGAAAATATCCCGGACTTTTTGGGAAGTCCCAATGAGCCTTACATGGGTGTTTTGCTTGGAATTGAAGGAGAAATAAACGGAACTCTGCTTTTTGTACTACATGAAGGTGTGGGCTATGACCTTATAGATATGCTTTATGGTATGCCTGAATCGCAAAAAAAAGAGTTGAGCGAAGATGGCGTGTCTGCCCTTAAGGAGCTTACAAATATAATCGGCTCATCCATACTCAATGTTTATGCTGAAAAATCGAAGCTCGTTGTTAAGCCTAATGTACCTACTTTTGTACATGATTACCTTCAGTCTTTTATTGATTCAATACTGGTTATGCATAATATTCAACACGAGTATGCAATTGTAATGGAAACAGCATTTTATTTTGAAGATGACAGGGTTGTAGGAAATCTGATGATTCTTCCGGAAGCAGAATCATTGAAAACCCTTGTGAGTGGAATTAGAAAGAATGTCATTTCCGATTAGAGTACTTGTTGTTGATGATTCAACACTTGTAAGAAAAATAATTACAGACATTCTTGAAAGAGACCCGGACATTGAGGTTGTTGGTACAGCCAATAATGGCAAAAGTGCAATATTCCGTAATCAGGAGCTTAATCCTGATGTAATAACTATGGACATTGAAATGCCCATACTCGATGGTCTTGCTGCCCTTAAGCACATAATGAGTACAAATCCAAAGCCTGTTATTATGATGAGTGTTTTAACCCAGAATGGGGCTGAAGCTACTTTTAAAGCACTTGAGCATGGAGCTGTGGATTTTATCCCTAAGCCTTCAACTTTATTGTCTATGACAATTGATGAGATTGGGGATCTGCTTATAAGCAAAATAAAGACTGTTTGCAAGTCAAAAGTTAGCTCATTAACAACAAGTTCTGCTGATTCAAAGCCTGTAATAGCTCAAAGTAATACAAAAACTGAGTCAGATAAAGTAATAGCAATAGGTACTTCTACTGGCGGACCATCTGCGCTTATTAAAGTGTTTAACAAGTTTACGCGCAAATTTCCTGCACCGGTTCTGGTTGTACAGCACATGCCGGAAGGTTTTACTGCTGCTTTTTCTAAAAGGCTTAATGATAATTCCATGATCAAGGTAAAAGAGGCTGAAGATGGAGATG
>CAZYPA010000014.1:0-36275 GCA_964649175.1 uncultured Leptospirales bacterium
GGGTTTTATTCTGCTTAAAAAGAATTTCTCCACCCTTTATTAAAGCAGCTGAATTGAAAAGCATTGGCTCATTTTCATAATCAAAATCAACAAAGCCTATTATAATATGACTTTTAATTCCTCTGGAGAAATCTTTAATCTTTTCAAGAGATGACAGGTTGTCCTTAACAAGTTTTATGTTTTCAAGAAGATCCATTGGAGGGTAGCCGATTGTTGATAATTCAGGGAACACGATTAAATCCGCACCCTCAACATCAGCTTCTTTAATAAATGACAGAATTCTATTTCTGTTTCCTTCAATATCAGCAATAACAGGATTAATCTGCGCCATGGCAATCTTCATAATAATATCCTCCCTGAACAAAGACAGATACTATTATTAACTCTATTCAGCACAGTCAAGAGCTTTACAGGAAAGTGTTTTGTTCCATCTGCGAAAATCCACTTACTCAGATTTTCGCAGCAAGTACAGCAGCACCAAGCGCACCATTAATCTGGGCATTTTCACTAACCTCTACTTCAATTTCCAGCTTGCGCTGCAAAGCAGTTACAACACCAATATTCTTTGCCACACCCCCTGTCATCATAAGAGGGGCTGTAACACCTACCCTTTTTGCCAGAGCAGAAACCCTTGAAGCAACAGAGTCATGAATACCCGCAATAATATTCTCCCTTTGTTCCCCTCGTGAAATAAGGGATATCACCTCTGATTCAGCAAAGACTGTGCATATGCTGCTTATCTGTGATGGCATCTTTGACTGAAGAGAAAGAGACCCAAAATTATCCAGCTCCACCTCCAGGGCATGAGCCATGACCTCAAGAAAACGCCCTGTACCAGCAGCGCACTTGTCATTCATGGCAAAATCTTTTACCCTGCCATCCTCATCAACCACAATGGCTTTGCTGTCCTGTCCCCCCACGTCAATAATCGACCTTATGCGCGGATCGGTAAAATGAGCACCAGCAGCATGACAGCTGATTTCAGTTATCGCCTTATTGGCAAAGCTGATATTGGCTCTTCCATAACCTGTGGCTATAATTTTATCAATCTCATCTAGTCTGATTTTAAGCTTAGCAAGAAGATCATCCATTGCTGATCTCCCTGCCTTTTCAGCATTGTAGCCTGTAAAAACAATCCCTGTACCCAGTATCTCCCCATCTTTTACTACTGCCACCTTGGTGGTAATTGAACCTATATCTATCCCTGCTGTGAGCATAATCCCCTCTGAACATCAATATTTAATTAAACCGCTGTTGTACCGCCATCAACCACTATGGTCTGCCCTGTAATAAAATCAGCTCCTGCTGATGCAAGAAAAAGCACAGGATGAACCACATCCAGAGGCTCGGCGATTCTGCCAAGGGGAATACCCTTCACCACATGCTGACTGATATCATCATTGGACCAGAATGGCTTGCTGAAATCAGTACGCACCATTGCAGGAGCAACAGCATTAACATTGATATTAAAAAAAGCAAGCTCAGATGCCAGAACTTTTGTCATCATCTCAATACCTGCTTTTGCAATTCCATAAATCCCCATTCCGGGTGCTGCATTTCTGCCTGCTATGGAGGATATGCTTACAATTTTACCACTCTTTTGTGCTTTCATAATTTCCGCAGCTTTTCTGGAAACAAGAAATGTGCCTGTAAGATTGGAATCAATAATCTTTTGCCACATTGCAGGCTCTGTTTCAGCAAGTGAGGGAGTAAAAAGATTCATCCCCACATTGTTGATAAGCACATCTACCCTGCCAAAGTGCTCCATTGCCTTTTTAAAAAGAGCATCCACATCCTCCTCTTTAGCAACATGAGCCTGCACAGCAAGAAGCTTATCCCCCCCATTCAATGCTGCAACAGCAGCATCCAGGGATTCCTGTTTACGGCCGCATATAACAACCTTTGCTTCTTCTTCCACCAGGTAACGGGCAATTTCAAGGCCTATCCCTCTGCTCCCCCCTGTAACCAGAACTACCTTATCTTTCAGATTATAATTTATTCTCATCTGTCCCCTCTCTTGTCTTTTATGAGTTCCATAAAGGCATCAATCCTTGTGGCGATCTGACTTTCGCTGAAACTTCTTTCATCACACATATCTGCTTCAATAATAAGGGACGGGAGATTCCTCTCCTTTAAGATTATTTTCTGAATATCATACTGCCCTAATGAATAGGGCTTACAGCTTCGATTTGAATGAAAAATTACGCCATCCACATCATACTTGTCAATCATTTCCAACACCATCTTTGCCATTTTGTCCGTGCCTATATTAAGAAAAATAGAAGAGTAACCTTCAGCCATGCTTGTTATAAAATCATTTTCATCAAGCAGATCCACCTGGGCGCTCCATGCAGATGTATAGGTGTCAGCCACAAGACAGGCATCATGGGAGGCAAGCTTATCGGATAACCACCTGGTTTTATACCACACAGGAATATTATCCCAGAGAAGGCGGTACTTTTCCCGAGGCACAGCACTTATCCCCTCCTTCACTCTTTCCTGCATTTCAGCAAGAAGCCCTTTGTAATAATCCACACACTCTTCAGTACCCCTCAATGTTACTATAAGTGCCAGATGAAAAAAAGCATCAAAGGCGCTCATAGGCGCAGGTTTGTTTGATGCTATAGCAAGCACATCGCGCCATAATTTCTGCGCTTCCACAGAAAGTTTCCCTACCTGAATCATCCTGTCATAATCAAATTTTTTTCCGCACTGCTCTTCAAGAAAAGCAATATATTCATCAATCTGTGCCCTCACATATTTTCTTGCACCATCGCTGATCTCTGTGTGAACAATGGGAGTATCAAAAATAAAAAGAGGCACATTGAATTTACGAGCCATGACCTCATACCATTTAAGTACTGTACCACATATATTGTTGCAGCAAATCAGCATATCAGGTTCAGGGAGACCTCCAATAGGGCCGCCCTTTATTTCAGCCTGCCCTATGTCACCCCTGGCGTATGAGCAGAGATCCTGTGAATAGCCCATACCTTCAGCAATCCCACAGAGCTCAACACCCATCTTTGATGCACCAATCATGGCACCGTAATTTTCAGGGTAAACAGGAATAATATCCATTACAAGAAGCGGTTCTACAGGGCCACCACTGGTAATCCAGGCAACCTTTTTATTGTTCTGCCTGGCTGTTTTTGCACCTATATAATAACGGGTCATTATATCCTTCATTCTGCCCAGGCTCTTGATCTTACGCTTCTCTTTTTCCACATCTATAATTTTATCTTTACCAGACATACTCTACTCCTTAAGGTTTTATTGGATTCATCAGAACAGCTATAGCATCTCCATAAAGGCTTCAAACCTTGTTTTAAGCTGTCCATGGGGCGGCAGCTTGTCCTCAACCTCAAGAAGCATATTGGCCACCCCCTTGTCAGCAAGTATTCCCTTCATGTAGGGATAATCCCAGGAGTGGGGATCGCAAAATTTCAGATACATAAAAATTACCCCCTTTGCCTTATGATCAGCACTCAGTGCTGCCAGGTTATCCCCCCTTGAAGTGTTTGATATATGCTTGGCAGGGCAGATATCCCTGCTACTGTATCTGTCAGCAAGGGCTTTTGCAGGATCTCCCTGAGATGAAATTTTCCCTTCAAAATAACGAGAGCCTGTACAAAGATCATCCCATACAACCACACCACCAGATTCCTCAATTATATTATAGATATCAGGATGGTTGCATATACTTCCTGCAAGAATAAGTCTGCTTTTATCAGAAGCAGGCTTTGCTGCTTTACCACTCTTAATATAGTCAATAACAAGAGGAAGTTTTTTCAAAAGCTCCCTCCGTTCCATAATCATGGCCCCTTTAATAATATAATATGTATCAGCACTGCTTATGCAAAAGGGGTCTTTACTCCTGAGGCTGTAAATTTCTTTAAGATAGGCCCGATTTTTATTATAAATATCATTTGCCTCTGCAATCTGATCATCACTTACAGAAACTGAAAGACCGGACTCAAGGTCACCACGAAACTTTTCTATCACATCCCTCATATACTCCCTGGCACTCTCAGTATTCAGCTTTACAGGCATAATAACATCACTAAAAAAACTGAATGAAGTATTCATCCTCCATATATCAGATAAACGCTGTATTGAATCGCAGGTGTGAGGAAACACAGAGCCATCGAGAAAATTCAGATTGCCATTTAAAGCCTCCTCCAAGGCCCCCCGGACAAGTGAGCAGCTATAGGTCTGCAGATGAGAATCGGCAAGGTGAATATTCTCACTGGTACCAAAGAGCCTCAAAGGATGAGCTCCTGCAGCAAATATAAGCTCCTCAGGTGCATAAGTACAAAAATATCCAATAATTTTTTTACCCTCATCAGCTTTCAGCTTTGCCGCATACCTGTAGGGATTTAACACCACATCTTTAAATTCATCTATAACATTCACATTAAACTCCTTATAGTAAATAATAAATCCGCCGCAGATATAAAAACAATACCTAAATTACCGCTCACCGGTATATTTCCCCTGCTGCCTCAATTTTTCCACCTCTTCATTTTCAAGCACCTTATATGCCACCTTCCCTACCAGGGTTTTTGGCAGATCATCACGAAATTCAATTTCCCTGGGGCAGCTCCACACAATAAGGGTTTCTCTGCAATGCTTAATAAGCTCCTTCTCCATTTCAGGTCCGACCTTACTTTTATCCTTTAAAACAACAAAGGCCTTCACCCTCTCAACCTGATCCTGATCCGGCACGCCTATAACACAAACCATATCAACATCACTGTGCTGATAAAGACGGGCTTCCACCTGGGCAGGATAAACATTCATCCCTGAAGATTTTATCATTCTCTTTTGGCGCAGTTTAAAATAAATAAATCCATCTTCATCCATTGTACAGATATCACCAGTATGCAGCCACACTTCCCCATCAGCATGCTTTCTTAAAACACTGGCTGTCTCCTCCGGATTGTCAAGGTATCCTAACATCACTGCAGGTCCTTTAACACAGAGCTCACCCTCTTCACCAAAGGGGATTGTATCAATAGTATTCATTCCCACAATTTTCGCATCCATATCAGGGAAAGGAATACCTATGCTGTTTTCCACGTATGCATCAATCGGAGTAGCACAAATTGCGGTAACAGCTTCTGTAAGCCCATATCCTTCAAGAAGCTTAACACTCCCTCCCTTATTTTTAACAATACTCTCAAAACGGTCCTTTACAACTTTGGGAAGTGTATCAGCACCGCTAAAAGCAGCTTTAATACATCTTAAATCCGCATTCTGGAATACCTGATTTTTGTTCAGAGCCTCATAAAGTGTAGGAACCCCTATAAGAAAAGAAGGCTTCTTCTTTTTAATCAGCTTAGCCACATCATCAGGAGTAAATTGAGGCACCAGAATACTTTTTCCGCCGCTCATAAAACAGGCATTGACACATACGCCAAGGCCAAAACCGTGAAAGATAGGAAGTATTGCAAGAATAGAATCATCACTTACAAGGTTCCCCCAGGCAGCAACCATGAGCCCATGAGAAACAAAATTATAATTGGACAGCATAATTCCCTTAGGTTGCCCGGTAGTACCGCCACTGTAGAGAATAACAGCCATATCATCAGGCTTCATATCAGATTTTTTTACCCTGCTGTATTTTTTAGACATTAAATCCTTCCACCAGTAAAAATCAGGATCAGATGGAACTTTGGGGATTTGCCTCCCCTTTGTTAAATTGAAACCAAGTCGCATTAGAGGATTCAGATAATCAGGAATACGTGCGAGAATAACCTTTTCCAGTTTTGTCGCATCCATAACTTTGCGAAACTTCGCGTAAAAAACATCAAGCGTAAGGGCAAAACGGCTTTTACTTACATTTACATAAAATTCAATTTCACTCTCTGTAGAAAGGGGGTGAATCATACTGGCCACAGCACCAAGCTTGTTAACAGCATAAAAACATATAACACCCTGAGGTGATGTGGGCATAGAAATTGTTACACGGTCACCCTTTTGCAAGCCCATGTGCGCAAGCATATCAGCACACTGGTCTATCTCTTCAAGAAATTTGCTGTATGTACCTGTATAACCCATAAAATCATAAGCAATTGAATCAGGGCATCTTTTTACTGTTTCCACAACACCTTCATACATAGTTATCCTGGGATAATCAATTGAGTGAGGCGTTGTTCCATAAAATTTAAGCCACGGTTTTTTTTCGTGCATACTCCCCCCCTGTAATTATAAAAATAATTGACAGTGTACGCCAATAACGTACACTGTACCAATACAGTATCATAATCAATTAATATGTCAAGAAAAAAGGATAAAAATGGGCTTAGACATAAAAAATACGAAAAAAATAATACAATCAGTTAAAAGAGCTGGAGATATTCTGTCTCTATATATAGACAATAGAACCCTGGGCATATCTGATCTAGCCCGAAGCCTTTCTCTGCCTAAGTCCACAATTCAGGGACTTGTTACCACACTTGCCCATATGAACTACCTGGAAAAGGATCATTTAACCGGAAAATACCGCCTTGGACCCAGACTTTTTCAGTTAGGCATGAGCTATGCGGCAAATATGGATATGCTCACTGCAGCACAGGTCTGGATGGAACGCCTCTGCTTTAAATTCCAGGAACCGGTAAATGTGGGCATGCTGGTTGGCAAAAAAGCCCTTATTTTATTTAGAGCAGAGCCTGATAAAAATTTCAAAACATTTCCCCAATCAGGAACAATCATACCCATCCATACTTCATGTATAGGGAAAATCCTCTTTGCCAGCATGACACCGCAGAAGCTCGAGGAATCCCTTAAAGATTATAATTTTGAACCTTTAACAAAAAACACAATTACCTCAAAGGCAGAATTTCTAAAGGAGCTTGATCTGGTGAGAGATGACTGGATAAGCTTTGACAGGGAAGAAAATTTTATCGGCATGGCTGGCATAGGTGGTCCCATATTCAACCATAGCGGTCATATCATTGCAGCATTTGCCCTTACAGGTAATGCTGACCGGATTAATGAAAAAAAGGAATCTATCATAAAGGAAGTCAAAAACACATCAAAGGAGATCTCCGCCCAATTCGCATTCAGATAATAGTATATATGTGAAAAAACTTATGACTAAAAAACATTTGACTTATTAATAAAATTGTATTTATTGACCTATTTGGTATAACTAAAATAGTATATTATTTCATCAGATAACTCCTATTAATTTTAAATATAAAAATCAAATGATCACTTAAGGCAGGTAAAAAATGAAGAACAAATTTATAGCTTTTTTTATTCCTCACGAAAAAGAATACAGCTTTGATATAGCTTTAAAATCAAAAACCCTTTTAATATTTTCTTTTGTCTTAGTTACAGTATTATTTGCTCTATGGCTGATCCTTGTTACAATGCAGGGACATTCAACAGTATCCATACTCAGCCTTTCTATAATGATTATTATTATATCAAATATTGCATCTCTTTTTATTCTCCGTACAGGCAGATATCATGCAGCTGCAAACATATTTGTTATCTTCGCTCTTGCAGGATTCAGTCTTTTCTTTCTTTTAGGAGACTTCAAATTAGATATAGGTGTTATATTTTCAGGATACCAGCTTTTTCTTTTTATAATTTTCTGTACCCTTTTTTGCAAAAAAAGAATGACACTCATTATAGCTTTTTTCGTTTTAATTATACAGAGTACAGCGCTTTTATCCTCCCATAGAATAAGTCAGGCTGAATCCATAACAGCTTTAATAAATTTCTCATTTGAGCTTGTTATTATGACTGCAATATGTTATCTTATTATAAGCATTACTGAGAAAACCATGGAGCGCCTTAGAGAGGAAGCTGACAACAAGGAACATCTTAACAGGACAAAGGAACTTTTAGTTTCTGTTTCAGAAATTTCCAACCGTCTTAATGATTCCTTTTCCATAATGTCATCAACCACAGAAACTTTTTCCAATAACGCACAAAATCAGGCAGCAGCAGCTGAAGAAATAGCAGCAACAATTGAAGAAATATCGGCAGGAGTTGAAAATGTTGCCACAAGCGCCGGTATACAGATGATTAAAATCGAAGAGCTTGTATCCAGACTTGATGAGCTTTCCAGTCAAATAAGCGGGATGAAGAACAAAATAAATGAAGCCCGTACAATGACATCATCAATTTCAGCTGAAGCACAAACCGGCGGACACTCTCTCAAGTCAATGGAAGAAAGCATAACTTCAATGAATAAAAGATCTACTGCAATGACTGGTATTATAAATATTATCAATGACATCTCAGACAGGATAAATCTTCTTTCACTGAATGCGGCCATAGAAGCTGCAAGGGCAGGAAATGCAGGCCGTGGCTTTGCTGTAGTTGCTGATGAAATCTCAAAGCTTGCAGATCAAACATTCGCCAGTGTAAAGGAGATAAGTTCACTAATCAAGGCTGGAGAAGGTGAATCCAGACAGGGACTTGAAACTGTTAACAGCGTGGTAACCTCGCTCTCAAAAATACTAACAGGTGTAACCGGAATAAATAACATGGTTGAATCCATGTCAGGATTTATGGAGAACCAGGTTACAACCAATAAAACTGTAAACAAAGAAGCTTCAGATGTTAAACAGCGTGCTGAGGAGATTCAGAAAGCCTCTGAAATACAAAAAAATGCAACCAATGAAATTATGCGCTCTATTTCAACAATCAACGAGCTTACCCAGGCCAATGCAGCAGGTGCTGAAGAAATGTCCACAAATGCAATAGAAATATCAGAAATAGCTGAACACCTTCATGAAAAGGTAGCTAATTTTAGAGAAAGTAATATATAAAAATCCAGGCTTTTGGGACAATTTAAGAAAAAAATAAATATCACCTGTTAAAGCACAGGGCTGTAAGATTAGTTCAAATATTTTTTATCCTAGAGGAGGACTGATGAAAAAGCTCCCATCTGAATTCCTTTTTATTCTTAGATAAAATGGAACCTTATGCCCTGTTTTCAAAAGAGCCTCACCACTTACTTCAGCATAGTAATCGTCAACACCGTAAATTATTTTTTTAACAACCAGGCTCTTAAGGCGATCTATATTCAAAAAATTATCTTCATCAATAAATTCATCTGAAGGAAGCTCCATGCCTTCAATTAAATACTGATGTTCTCCAACGCCAATAGACGCCTGAAGCATGAAATTTTCGCTATCAAAAAAAGAAAGCACATAATCCCAGTTACCGCTTTCCACTCCCTTTGTAAAATCAGAAAGAAATTCCTTAAACTCCCCCTGCTCCCCGTACTGAGACTGTGAAGGATTCTGATCAGCAATGCGCTCCCCTTTAACTTTTCCAGAAACACAGGAAAAACTAAAAATTAACATTAGAAAAACAGGAACAGATATTATTAAATTTTTCAAAACACCCTCCAATCTCTGCGAAATTATTAAACATATAAATTCCAAAATTATTCTACGCAATAAAAATTTCTTTACCCTGCAAAAAATTACAATAAAAAAACACACTATCCCTTTTTAATCTAAAACTTGACATTTTACCCCCTCTAATTTATTTATGTAAAATTAATCAAATAAAAAAGGGGGGCTTATGATCCAGATAAAAAGGTTAAAGGACCTTTCACCTGCTGAGCTTGATGCCCAATTTAACAGATTTGGCGAAGATTTCAGCTCCATAATGATTAACACTGTAGTCCCCATTGTAAATGATGTAAAATCAAAACGTGAAAAAGCAGTACTTGAATACACTGCAAAATTTGATGGTGTAAAATTAAAATCAGTTACAGCATCAAAAGACGAAATAGACGCTGGCCACAAAAACACCCCCAGGAATGTACTCAAAGCCTTTATGAAAGCACGGGACAACATAGAGGAATTCCATAAAAGACAGATTAAACAAAACTCAATATACACAAGGGAAGATGGAATAATACTGGGAATCACACACCAGGCTATTGAAAATGCAGGCATATATGTGCCAGGAGGAAAGGCCTCATATCCTTCTTCTGTGCTTATGGGTGTAATCCCTGCGCAAATTGCGGGCACAAAAAACATCACAATAATTACTCCGCCAAACAGGGATGGAAAAGTTCCTGATATAATTTATGCAATATGTAAAGAGCTTGGCATAAGCCAGATAATTAAATCCGGTGGTGCACAGGGAATTGCCCTTGCAGCATTTGGATCTGACAATGTACAAAAATCAGATATTATAGTAGGCCCGGGAAATATTTTTGTTACAGCAGCTAAAACTTACCTTTTCAGTATGGGCATAATACAGATAGATTCCATGGCAGGGCCAAGTGAAGTTTTAATTATTTCAGATGAAAAATCCAATCCCAAATGGGTGGCATGGGATCTCCTGTCACAGGCTGAACATGAGGAAAGGGCAATTGCTGTTCTTGTAACAACTTCACCAGAACTTGCCCATAAAGTAAAAGATGAAATCAATAAAGATCTTGAATCAGGAACAGGAAGAAGCGAAATAAAAAAGACTTCTATAAAAAACAGCGGACTCATACTGACTGTTGATTCCATAGATGAAGCAATAGAGTTCAACAACAAATACGGACCTGAACACATGGAGTTTATGGTGGATAATCCACTCGAATATTTAGATAAAATCAAAAACGTGGGATCTCTTTTCCTGGGACGCTATGCACCTGTTGCAGTAGGTGATTATTATTCAGGAACAAACCATGTTCTACCCACAGGAGGGGCTGCCAGGTTCTCATCAGGCACTTCTGTTGGAACATTCATGAGACACACAACCTTTCAGCTTCTTGATAAAGAAGCACTTAAAAAAACCCATAAAAAGGTAAAGCTCATGTCTGAATATGAAGGCTTTGATGATAAGCATGGTGGTTCTATAGATATCAGATTTAAATAAACAGAAAACTTAAATCTGCCCATAAACTCAAGGATTCCATCTCTTTGATAAACTCAAAAGGATGGAATCATGACGCAAAACAGCTAGTGACTGTCCCACTGCTCTGCAGCATAAGCAAGCCTGTTTAATGAAGCCTTAAGTTTTTTTGACCTCTCTTCAGGAGGGGGAAATTCCTTTTGGGAATATTTCTCTATAGTTTTAACAGCCCTATCCAGGGTTGAATCTCCATCAGTATCATTGAAGTAGCTCATTATAAGCTGATGTCCACTTAAACTGATTTTATGTTCAATTACAGCTTCAATAGCATCAAACAGGGCTTTCTTAAATTCTTCTTTATAATCATTCCTTTTCAAAAAGCCCTCCAAAAAATTTAATAACGGACAAAGCCTGTATTATGTTTTTATTTTTGTCCATAAGAAAACAGAACCAGCAAATCACATCACACCTGATAGAACTATAAGACACATATCCCCTACAAAATATACTCCTGCTTATTAATAATAATTCTTGACTAAATTTCAATTTAAAAAATTCTATAATAAATTAGGAAAATAATTTACTTTTCATCTTTGATTGCTATTATCTTATAATAATAATCAAAATGAACTTAAAATTCCAGCTCTCAGCACTATTCATCAACAAGAGGAAAACATGCAAAAGACTAAATTTGATAAAATAAAAATAAACTCAGCATTAAAACCTGAACTTTCAAAAAATTCCCTTACTGTTCTTGAAAAAAGATATCTTATGCGCAATGAAAAAGGAGACATAATCGAGTCTCCTGAAGATTTATTCAAAAGAGTAGCACGCTTTGTAGCTTCAGCAGATTTTTTATACAATGCCAGCGATGATGAAGTTAATAAAACAGCATCAAATTTTTATGAAAATATGGTTTCCTTTAAATTTCTTCCAAACAGCCCTACCCTTATGAATGCAGGACGCCCCTTAGGACAGCTTTCTGCATGTTTTGTTCTCCCTGTTGAAGATTCAATGGAAGGGATATTTGATTCAGTAAAAAACATGGCTCTTATACATAAAAGCGGAGGAGGAACTGGCTTTTCCTTTTCAAAGCTTCGTCCAGGAAATGATATTGTAAGCAGCACAGCAGGTGTTTCAAGCGGCCCTGTATCATTTATGAGTATTTTTAATGCTGCTACTGAAACAGTAAAACAGGGAGGCACAAGAAGAGGCGCTAACATGGCCATACTCGATATTGACCATCCTGATATTATGCAATTTATACAATGCAAATCCGATACAACAGCCCTTACAAACTTTAACATCTCTGTTGCTCTTACTGATGAATTTATGAATTCTGTTAAAACAGGAAGCAACTACAACCTGATAAACCCCAGAAATGGAGAAATAACAGGACAACTCAATGCTGGCGAAGTTTATGATCTTATTGTTGAAATGGCATGGAAAAACGGTGAACCCGGAATTGTGTTTATTGACAGAATAAACAAATACAACCCCCTAAAAAGCATAGGACTTATTGAAAGCACAAATCCATGCGGTGAACAGCCCCTGCTCCCTTATGAGTCATGCAATTTAGCATCAATTAACCTGAATAAGATTGTTATTGAGAAAAAAGGAATCAAAGAAATTGATTATGAGCTTCTAAAAGAAATAACCTGCACAGCAGTCCATTTTCTGGACAATGTAATAGATGTAAATACATATCCTCTTGAAAAAATAGCAGAAGAAACCAAAGCAAACAGAAAAATAGGCCTGGGTGTAATGGGCTATGCAGATCTTCTTATAAAGCTTGCCATACCATACGATTCTCAGGAAGCAGCACAGATTGCTGAAAAGATAATGTCCACTATTGATAAAGAATCAAAAAAAATGTCAGCTATCCTTGCTGAAAAGCGTGGCCCCTTTCCTAACTTTTCCAAATCAGAGTATGCAGCGAAAAAAGAAGCTCCTCTGCGAAATGCCACAACCACAACTATTGCACCAACAGGTACAATAAGCATTATTGCTGATTCATCCAGCGGTATTGAACCTATATTTGCACTTGCCTATGTAAGAAACGTAATGGACAATAACAGGCTTGTTGAAAGCAATCCGGAGTTTGCTGCAATTGTAAGGGAATATGTACAGGAAGGTGACTATAAAATTATTATGGACATGATTGCTGATCATGGATCTGCTTCAGAAATAGAAGAAATTCCTGAAAACATAAGAAAGGTATTTGTAACAGCCCATGATATTTCCCCGGAGTGGCATATAAAAACCCAGGCGATATTTCAAAAATACACAGACAACGCTGTATCAAAAACAGTTAACTTTTCATCTGAAGCAACCATCAATGATATAAAAAAAGTATATGACCTTGCCTACCAGCTTGAATGCAAGGGAGTTACGGTTTACAGAGACGGTTCGCGGGACAACCAGGTTTTACAAACATCATCTGACAAAAATAAAAATGAAGTTAAGCCGGAAGACACTGTTTATATAAAAGCCATGGCTCCCAGGCCCAGGCATGAAGTCACCTGGGGTACAACAAGAAAAATGACAACAGGATGCGGATCTTTATACGTTACAATAAACGAAGATGCTGAAGGAATATTTGAAGTATTTGCAGCAATGGGAAAAGGGGGCGGATGCGCAGCAAGCCAGACAGAGGCTATTGGTAGATTAATTTCCCTTTCCCTAAGATCCGGAATAGAGAAGGAGCAGATAGTCAGGCAACTCAAGGGTGTAAGATGTCCTAATCAGGCATGGGGCAAAGGGGGTCGCATATATTCATGTTCTGATGCTATAGCAAAAGCAATAGAAAACTATACAGTAGCTGGCTCCAGAACAAACAGGAATGAAGCAGCAATAAGGGAAACTGCCAAGCATATTGCTGAAACAAATGGCAAGGGAAATGATACTGTTATGACCGGAGTTTGCCCTGACTGCTATGGCCCGCTTGAGTTTGAGTCCGGGTGTTCAGTATGTAGAGGGTGCGGTTTTTCAAGATGTGGCTAATATAACGCCCCTCGTTAGTTTACTTTTATTACTTCAACACCTTTAATTTTTTCAGGCAAAAACGGCTCTATTTTAAGAGGGTCATTCAGCCTTATTCCTGTAAACTTTATATTAACACTAAAGTCTGATCCGGGAACAACAACCCTTAATTTACTAAAGAAAAGACTTTCATCTTTTTTCTTATAAGAATTTATATAAACTTCAATCTTCTCCTTACTCTTTTTGTGAATAACAAGAATTTTTTCAGGGATATCTTTTTTAACATAAATATTCTGGAAAAACTCACCGTTTTCTAAAATAAGATGATAAGCATCCTGATTTTCCTCTACTAAAGATTTAACAACAACTCCATCCTTAATTAGAGGAACCCCGCCTGTTAACAGAGTATAGACAAAAGAAAAATCAATGGGAAATCCGGTGTAGGCTTCAAAATTAATCTTTTCAATTAAATCACTATAAAGCTTTCTTTCTGTAGGATAATAAAAAAACAGGTTGCTTTGATTTTTATAAAAATCAACCACAGCTCCTTTAAAAATATAATCAACCACTTTTAACTCTGTATAACCAAAGCTGTTATGCAACAGTGTTCCCTCGAATCTGAATTTTTTACCTTTATTATCACCATCTATTGTGACATTTGAGCGAATTGTGCAGGGCTGATTTTTATTTATTTCAACAATTCTCGATTTAAATTCAGCACATTTTTCATCTTCAGCTCCTGAAAGAATAGCATCAGAAACATCTTTTTTTTCAGCTCCTGAACAGGAGAGTATAATAGCTGCAAAAATGGGCAGTATGTAAAATAAAAATTTTTTCATTTTAGTTCCCCCCTTTTACAGATGCTCTTTTAATTTTTTCTTCAATTACACTATTTTTTTCAAGGTTCATTGCTTTTTCCCAGTAGTATATAGCTTTTGTCAAATTTTCAAGTTTTTCATAGGTATCGCCAATATGATCATAAACAACAAAGTCAGGAGAATTTATATCATCCAGCTTTTCTTCAGCTAAAAGAAGATTTTTTAATGCCTTTTCATAAAAAGTCTGTTTGTATAAAACCCATCCTAATGAATCCAGATATGCACCATTATCAGATTCAACTGCAAGTGCGCGGGTTATCAGATTATAAGCCTCTTCAAGATGAATCCCCCTTTCTGCATAAAGATAGCCAAGGTAGTTCAACGACCTGGCACTCATGGGATTAATCTCTATAGCTTTCTCAAGTATATCACAGGCTTCATTAAAACGATCCTGTTTTTCAAGTGCTACTGCAAGATAAAAATAATACCCCTCTTCCCCATCCTGCAGAGAAATAGCTTTTCTTAAACTCGCCTCACCCTTCTCATATTTTTCCTGCCATATATATGTAAGCCCTTTAAAAAAATGAACAGAAGAATTGTCAGGTTCGATCTTCTCAGCCTTTGCAAAATAATCATGAGCCTGGTCAAACTGATCTCTTGAGGCATAGAGATAGCCAATATGGATCAAGAGGTTTATTTCACCTGAATGTTCATAATATTTTTTATAATAGCTTATTGAAAGAGCAAAATTTCCAGTCTCTTCATGTGTCCTTGCAAGGTAATAATAGAGATCAGAATTATCTTCTGTTTTAAGTTCAAGACAGCGATAAAAAAGCTTTTCAGCAACATCGAATATTCCATTTCTAAAACAGTTTGTTCCTGCAGCTAAAAAAGCATTATAAGCATCCGTTTTATCATCCTGACGAGCCCTTATTCTGCCCATGGCTATATAGGGAGAAATAAAACTGGAGCTATGTTTTGTTATGGCAGTTAAAATTTTATCTGCATTTTCATCATCACCTGTAAGCTCGGAATAAAGGGCCATTGACAAAAGGCCCTCAAAGGAGTTGGAATCCTTAATCATTGATAAATATTCAAAGGCAGCAATATCCCCTTTTATATAGTAGAGCCTGCCCAAAATATATGCCATGTTAGGATTACCAGGGGATACCTTAAGAAAAAGAAGAGCATATTTTTCAGCATCTACAAGATTATAATAGTTCATGGCAGCAACAGCAGCCATATACAAAGCTGTAGTATTATTTTCATTGAGCTCATAGGATTTTTTGAAATAATATAATGACTCCTGAAATTCATTTTTTGAATGAAGAATATATCCGCAATTATAATATGAATTTTCAAGATAATAGGAAGGCATTGCAACAGTTTCTGAAAGAAAAATAACTTTTTCAAATGCATCTAATGATTTTTCAGAATCATTAAGATATTTAAAATAATGAATTCCCAAAAGATAAAGGGTATAGGGATCATCAGGATTTATGGATTGATATTTTTCCATTATTTCTGCAGCAGGTTCAAATTCATTCTGCGACATCTTTATCCCGTAAAGAATATTGTAAGGAGGGAAATAATCTTTATCGCTTTCAATAGCTTTTTCTGCATATTCAATAGCCAAAGCTGTATTGCCTTGAAGTAAATAGGAATCAGAAAGCTGATGATAAACCCTTGCTGATTTATCCCCTGCCTCTACAGCTTTGGAAAATTTATCTATAGCTTTTTCAAGAAAAGAATTACGCTCCTGAGCTGAAGAAGCAGTGGTTGCCTGATTTTTATAAAGAAGGCCTTCACTGTATAATGCCCAGCCGCTTCCATGAAGACCAGAGGGATTTTCTATAGATGCAGGTTCAGCAGAAAAAACAGGTACAGATAAAATCAGGGAAAAAATAAAGCCCAGGAAAAATTTAAACGAATTATTCATAGAAAACCCCTGTGTATTAGATTAGGGGCAGATTAACTCCCTGAACCCAAATGTCAAATATATTTGTTCTGAAAAAAAGTCAAAGCTACTTTTCTCCAATCACTACCTCTGCAACATTCACTGCATGATCCCTTATTCGTCTGAAGCTGTTTAGAATATTCATATAGGTCACAATCATCAAAGGTTCAAGCTTTTCATTCTCAAGACGATGTAAATGCCTGTTTCGAAGTTCTCTAAAATGATGGGTAATAGCTTTTCCTTCTGCGTAAATGTATGTAGTATCAAGTTTTTTATCAAAAACAACTGCATTATTTATATAATCAAAATAAATCGTAAGATCATTGAGAATTCCGGTTAATTCGCTTATCTTGATATCACTTAACGTCATGTTATTATCCCGCAGCTTAAGAAGCAGCTTCATAATATTTGCAATATAATCGCTTATTGATTCATATTCATCAGCTATTCTAAGTTGAGCCTGTGCCTCTATTACCTGGGTATATGGCAAATCCTTGGATATTATTTCAACCAGAAATATGGATATCTCCTTTTGCACAACATCCAGCTCCTCCTCTTTCCTGAAAACAGCCCTTATGCACTTATCCTCATCAAAGCCGACTTGTATCACTGTTCTCAAATCATTAAACATACCAAGTATGCCGTTACCCATATTTATTATTTCCCGTCTGGACTGTTCAATTATAATTACAGGGGAGCCAAGCATTCTTATATCAAATTTTGTAAACTCAACCTGCTTATCCTTCGGGTGATCAGGAACCAGTTTTTCCAGAAGAATAGCCATATGCTTTACAAAGGGCAGATGCAACAACACGTTTAAAATATTAAAAATCGTATGAGCAATTGCTATCCCCTGAAACATATAAGGAAAGGTTTCAACTCCGTTTTGAATACGCATTGTACCAGGGTCGTGACCAACTATCAATGGAATAATTTTAAGGAAAAAAGGGAAAAGAGGTAAAACCCAGAGAAGCCCTATAGCTTTAATCAGAGCATGAGCATATGCTGCTCTTTTTGCATTTACAGAAGCACCCATGGAAGCCAAAAGAGCTGTTGATGTTGTACCCAGGTTCATCCCCATAGCAAGAGCAACTGATGTTTCAAAATTCAGCACTCCTGTTGATGCCATACCCATTACAATCCCTATTGAAGCAGCTGAAGACTGAACAAGACCAGTAATAAAGGCTCCAATCAAAGCACAGGCAATAAGCCCGGAAAAATGGTCCGGTCTAAACTTGAGAAAAAGATTGAGAAATTCTTCAACCTCCCTTAAGGGCATAAATCCTGATTTCATCAGCTCCATGCCAAAAAAAATCATACCAAGACCCATGAACATCATTGAAATATATTTTAACTTTTCATTTTTCGCAAAAAGATAAAGAATACCAAACACCCCCACTACAGGGAGAGCATAAAGCCCAATATCGAGAACAAGTATCCACCCTGTAACAGTTGTACCAATATCAGCACCAAGAATAACCCCTATTGCCTGAACAAGAGTCATTACCCCGGAATTTACAAAGCTGACGACCATAACTGAAGTTGCAGAACTTGACTGAATTAAAGCTGTTACAGAGAATCCAACTCCAAGAGCCATGATTCTGTTATTGGTTACTGCACTTATCAGCTTTCTCAGCTTTGAACCTGCAACAGCCTGAATCCCTCCTGACATATAGCTTAAGCCAAGGAGAAAAATTGCAAGCCCACCTGATACATTAAATAATATTAAAGTAAGTAATGAATAATCCATTTATAACTGTCTCCACTACATATCGCCTATTTTTGCCACGCTTTTTTTAAATCTGCGTCAGGGACAAACTGAGGTGAAATCAACACCCCCCTATCCGCGGATTTTATCATCAATAGGAATTGTTATATGCTTTTCATGAAATTAATAATATGTCATCATGCACCGAAAAAAATATGAAAATAAATATAAACTACAAAAAGATGCCATAATTTTAGTTTATATAAAAAAACCTAACCTATACGCCTAAAAGCCAACAATCTGAAATCCTCAATTATATCTGAAGCCTTATCCTTTATTTTTAAAAATGCACCATATCCTGTAAGCCCCTTAAAATTATCAACAACCCTTCTTTTTCTCCCATCCTCCACATAAAGCTTTGAAAAGGCCACAGGCACTGCCCAATCATCGTTTCCACTGTCCATTAAACCTTCACAAAGATCAATTATTTCATGAAGGACAAAAGCACATTCTTTCAAATAATCGTTTTTATCTTTTTCAATTTCAATTTCTTTCACTCCAGTTCTGTTAAGCAAAAGAATATGATCCTCAATTCTTTTTGAATTTTTCCCATTAACAGGAGATACAAAAAAATCCAGTTTTTCCTCAATTTTCAAAAGAGACCCTCTAAGAGATGAATCAAGAAGGAACATTCTTAAAACAGGAAAAAAATCATTGGCAAATTCAAGCATGGCACCATAAAAATAGGATATTTCCAGCCCGCATAAAGGATGAAATACAACTGAAGGGTATTTTTTTATTCTTGCTGTATTTTCTTCAATAATCCGATCTACCTCTTTTGTAAAACTATTCTCCTTTATCTTTTTTCTGGCTTCATACTTTTCTTTAATTTTTTCAAAATTAGTAATCTCTGCCAGAATAAAACCTTCCAGATTCATTCTTTTTTTTATTGCCATGGAAAGCCTTTCATCAAAAGCATTAAGATCAAACCAGGTTGAATTATGCTTTTGAGAATAATCTTTATAGCTTTCTCTAAGTTTTGTTATAAGCTTATCAATTTCTTTTTTTTCTAAAGGCATTTTGTCCTTCACAATTTTATGTTACAATCTGCCTGCATCAACATATAGCTAAATAGGTTTACTGCAATAAATAGAATAATGTCAAGAGTAAATAAAAAATATAACTTGCAAATAATTGCTAATTACAACATATTAGCTTATAAACTTAAACTATGTTTTATCAAAAACAATTATAATTATTAGTACCTAAATGGAAAATAAAAAAAAACAGATAATTAAGAGAATTTTAGTTCATAATAGCATAAAAGATCAATTTAATTTTTCTTTTACGCTTGAGGCTCCTGTTGTATACTGCGATAATATTACAGAAAAAATAGATTCTCTACTTCATGATTATGACAACTACTCTCTTTTAACACTGATTATTATACCTTTTTCTCAGTATAATGAAATTAATAAATTTTTAAACCTTGCAGATAACTCCCGAATATTCTACCAGATAATTTTAACAGGAAGTGAAACCGATCTGCTAAATCAAAAAATTATGCATCTTTATTACATTGTCGATTTTATAACTGAAAAAACGAGTGAGTACAAAATTAAATTTATTATAACCAAAGCCTTTTCAATAATAGAAGCGCATTATGAAGATGATCAAAAAAGACAATGGTATCACAACCATCTCATAGACGCGCAAACGGATCAAAATGATCTTATTAACATAGGCAAAGCCCTGTCCGCAGAAAAGAATCAGGACCAGCTCCTGAGACTTATTTTATACCTAAGCAAAAAAATGACAGGGGCAGATGCAGGGAGCATCTATCTTGTAGAGGAAGATGATTCCGGGAAAAAAAGATTGAGATTCAAATACTCCCACACCTTCTCAAGGGTTATTCCCCTTGAGGAATTTGTTATGGATATAAACATGAATTCCATTTCAGGTTATGTAGCCTGCACTGGGGAGGTTCTCAATATCCCTGATGCCTATTTAATTGATAAAACAGCTCCGTATTCATTTAACCCATATTTTGATGAACAGAATAATTACATAAGCAGATCCATGATTACTGTTCCCATGAAAAATCATTCAGATCAGATCATTGGTGTTATCCAGCTTATTAACAGTAAAGAAGACATAACAGGAAAAACTAAATACGACAATGAGGCTTTTCAGATTAAGCTGGAAACTAAAGAGGATTTTGATAAATTTGTTGTTACATTTGCTGAAAAGTATAATGGTCTGTTAGAAGCCATTGCCGGACAGGCAGCAATTGCTATTGAAAACAACCGGCTTATTAACCAGATACAAACCCAGTTTGAAGAATTTGTAAAAGCTTCAGTAACAGCTATAGAATCACGGGATCCGGCAACATCAGGTCACTCTTTCCGGGTGGCTGAAATATGCAAGGAATTAGCCATTGCAGTTAACAGCGTTGAAAATGGCTATTTAGGACAATACAATTTTTCTGAAGATGATATAAAAGAACTGGAATTTGCAGCATTGCTTCACGACTTTGGAAAAGTTTACATAGACCTTAATATTTTTAAAAAGGCAAAAAAACTCTTCCCAGCTGAACTGGAAAATTTAATTCTGCGTCTCGATTATCTTTACAGATTTACAGAACTAAAATACGCCTCAAAAGAAAAAGAAATCCTGAGACACAGGCTGTCACATCCACAAGAGGGGATGGAATCTATTCACAAGCTTGAACAGGAAAAAAATGAACTCCTTTCAGATATCAATGAAATTAAGAATAACCTTTTACAGTTAAATGAACCAACCATTACAGAAGGGGATCCTGAAGAAACCCTTTTAAAAATTATAGAAAAAATAAACAATATTGAATGTACAGATATTTCAGGAAAAGACATTGAAATCATTACAAAAAAAGATCACATGAACCTGCAAATAAGCAAAGGAAGCCTTAATCCCCTTGAAAGAAAAGAGATTGAAAGCCATGTTGTTGAAACATACAAATTTGTCAGTAAAATACCATGGCCACCGGAATACAAAAACATTCCTGAAATAGCATTAAGACACCATGAGATGCTCGATGGTTCGGGATACCCTGACGGCCTAAAGGGTAGAGAGTCCACATCGCTTCAGTCCAGAATAATGTCCATAGCAGATATATTTGATGCACTTACAGCACAGGACAGGCACTACAAAAAATCACTGCCTCTGGAAAAAGTTCTCCACATACTTCAGGAAGAAGCATCAAGAAACAAACTTGACCCGGACCTGGTAGACCTTTTTATTAACCAGAAGATATATAATAAAGTTATGCCCTATTTCCATACCAGCAACTGAATCAATAAAATCCAGCATACTGAAAAATTTCCTGTAACATTAATTGAAAAAACTTAAAGAGGTAAAAATGTCATCCAAGAAAATTGAATACTCCAATAACCAGATAATAGTACCAGACCAGCCGGTAATACTCTTTATAAAGGGTGACGGCATTGGTCCTGAAATATGGGAGGCAACCAGAAAAGTTATAGATCGGGCTGTATATTCTGCCTATGGAGGCAGCAGAAAAATAGAATGGAAGGAAGTCCTTGCAGGAGAAAAGGCATTTAAAGAAACAGGCGAATGGCTCCCCAGGGAAACACTTGCACTTATTGATGAATACAAAATTGCAATAAAGGGGCCTTTAACAACACCAGTGGGAGGGGGAATACGAAGCATAAATGTTGCACTCAGACAGCGTTTCAGCCTTTTTTCATGCATAAGGCCTGTTAAATATTTCCCGGGTGTTCCAAGTCCTGCAAAGGTTCCGGAAAATGTTGATGTAATAATTTTTAGGGAAAACATGGAAGATCTTTATTCAGGAATAGAATGGAAGGCTGGTTCACCTGAAGCGAAAAAAGTTATAAACTTTATAAACAATGAAATGTCACAGTCAGTGAATATTAACTCTGGCATTGGGATAAAACCAATAAGTGCTAAAAATACAAAAAATCTTTTCAGAAGCGCAATTCAACACGCCATTGCTCACAAGTGTAAATCAGTAACAATAATGCATAAGGGAAATATTATGAAGTTCACTGAAGGAGCATTCAAAGACTGGGGCTATGAAGTTGCAGCAGAGGAGTTTCCCGATTATACAATTACAGAAAAAGAGCTTGGTGAAAAATACAACTGGAAACAGCCGGAGGATAAAGTCTTAATAAAGGACCGCATAGCGGACGCCCTTTTCCAGGAAATAATAATAAGACCTCAGCACTATGATGTAATTGCAGCTCCAAACCTTAATGGCGATTATATATCAGACGCTTTGGCTGCACTTGTCGGAGGCCTGGGAATTGCCCCTGGTGCAAACATAGGAGAAAATCATGCCATATTTGAAGCAACGCATGGCACAGCTCCTGACATTGCCGGCAAAAACATGGCCAATCCCGGTTCGCTTATACTCTCAGGCGAAATGATGCTTAAATTCATGAAATGGGACAAAGCAGCTGACCTTGTTATGGAGGGTTTCACAAAAACTATTTCCCAGAAAAAAGTTACATGTGATCTTTCAGGGCAGATGGAAATAGCTGAAGAAAAAACCTGTTCTGAATTTGGTGATGCAATTGTAGAAAATATAGGCTGATATATCTGTATCAGGAATATTTTTTAATCACAGAATCGTTTGTAAAAACAATAATAAGGGGGATTTCCACTAATGCTGTTAATCCCCTGAAAACAATCATAAACTGATCAGGAACTGATAGTGAGAAATCACCAAAAAATCTGTTTATCAAAAAACCCACAGTAAAAGCAATATGCAGATCCATCAATAAAATTTGAATTTTTCGATTCCTGTTTTTCTGAAAAAAAAGCCCGGTCACATGTAGAGTGAGTATCAAAGCTGTTAAAAAACCAAATATAACAGCAACAGTTCTTCCATAGACTAGAAGAATCATAATCATAAAGTAAAGTATTTCCACAAAGAAAAGTGTAGAAAAATAAGAAAGAAAAACCGGAGCTTTTTTTTCATACCTGGCCAGAGCTGATAAAATTTTATCAGCTGCTAATATGCGTAAATTCAATATTCTTTTTTTAATTAAAACCATAGTTTATAAAAGTGTATATACTTTATCCTGTAAAGAAATATTTAGGCTATATTAGTAATTCCCTATTCAAGACCCCACCCCGGCTTCGCCGCGCCACGTTCTCAGGATGAGCTTGATGCAGGCTCAGGCACAGGAAGTGCCGAAAAGAGCCTGCCTCCCCACAATGGAGGCCAGCCATTTTTGTACATCCTGTACCGGACTGGCACGCTGTCATCGTGACAGCAGAGGGCTTTGTAGCATAAAATTTCAATTTTCACATTAAACTTTTAGACTTATGAAACTAATAATTCACTATTTATAAAAAATTCATATCACAATTCCTCCATCTCCATTATGGAGAGGGAGGTTAGGAGGGAGAGGTCTCTAAAAGAGGGCCAGAGCAACTCATCATATTTCACTGAAATAAATATATTAAAATAATTGTCATAAACAAAGGCTCTCTATAGAGTGACTAAAAATACCGGAGCATATACTTGAATAATACAATAACACTTACAGTCCCTGAAGAAAACCATCTGGAAAGAATAGACGTTTTTTTGGCATCCTCAACAGATACTGGAGTATCAAGAAGTATTATTCAAAGACTCATTAAAGACAAAAATATCCTTGTTAATAAAAATGAAGTCCGCCCAAACTACAAAGTCAAAACCGATGATGAAATTTCAATAACCATACCTGAACCGGAAATAACCAGGCCTGTTCCTGAGAATATACCTTTAAATATTATTTATCAGGATGAACATATTGCTGTTTTAAAAAAACAGGCTGGTCTTGTTGTACACTCAGGCCCGGGAAATTATGAAAGCACCCTTGTTAATGGCCTGCTCTATCATATAAAAACACTCCCCCTGACAGGAGATCCTATGCGTCCTGGAATTGTTCACAGACTTGACAGGGATACAAGCGGTTTAATGGTAATAGCAAAAACAGATTTAGCCTATAATCATCTTGTTGAAGAATTTTCCCAAAGAAGGGTGTATAAAAAATATTGCGCAATAATAACAGGAAAAACCGGCCAGGAAAAGGATAGGATCAACAAGCCTATTGGAAGGCATACAAAATACAGACATAAAAAAATGACAGTAGCTGAAGATGGGAAAGAGGCCATAACAGAATATACTGTGCAAAAGACATGGCACATAAATCACACCGTATACTCAATGCTG
This sequence comes from uncultured Leptospirales bacterium, assembly GCA_964649175.1. Classification (GTDB taxonomy): domain Bacteria; phylum Spirochaetota; class UBA4802; order UBA4802; family UBA5550; genus JBBAGC01. The sequence continues at coordinate 24,540 of CAZYPA010000014.1, forward strand.
GACATACAGATTCATACAGGCCGTACCCATCAAATAAGGGTACATTTATCCTCAATGGGAAACCCGGTAATTGGAGATAAGATTTATTCAAAAAAATGGGAGAAACACAGGGTACCCTTTCACCTGCTTGCATCAACAGAACTTTCCTTTGTTCACCCCTTTACAGGTGAAACAATGATGTTCAAGGCAGAGTTACCTCAACACATGCTTGACTTTATCAGCAGGCTCGATTCTCTCAACCCTGATAATTGAGACCAACAGCCTCACGTACTTTTTTAAGTGCAACAGATGCAACTTCACGCGTTTTTACAGCTCCCTTTTGAAGAATTCTGTAAACCTCTGCAGGGTCATTTTCAAAGACTTTACGCCTTTCCCAGTATGGGCGAAAGTATTCAATCATGATTTCAAGCAAGTCCTTTTTCATCTGCCCATAACCTGTGCCCCCTCTAAGGTAGCGTTCCCTCATATTTTCTGTTTCAGCAGCACTTGCAAAAAGACGATACAGGGCAAATATACTGCATTGTGCAGGATCTTTGGGATCTTCAACAGGGGTTGAATCTGTAACAATTTTCATCACCTTTTTTTTAAGGCTCTTTTCATCTTCAAAAATCTCTATTGAATTGCCATAGCTCTTGGACATCTTCTGCCCATCTGTTCCAGGTATAAGAGCAATATCATCAGAAATTTGAGGTTCTGGTAAAACAAAAGTTTCACCATAGGTGTGATTAAAACGCTCTGCAATATCTCTTGTTATTTCAAGATGCTGTTTCTGGTCCTTGCCAACAGGTACAATATCTGCATTGAAAAGGAGAATATCAGCAGCCATTAAAACCGGATATATATAAAGACCTGCATTTGGAACAAGCCCTCTGGCTACCTTATCTTTGTAACTGTGGCTCCTTTCAAGAAGCCCGATAGAAGTATGGCATGATAATATCCATGTAAGCTCAGTCACCTCTGGAACATCGGACTGGACCCAAAAAAAGCATTTTTCCGGATCAAGGCCAAGTGCAAGAAAATCCATTGCTGCTGCAATTGTATTTTCCTTAAGCTCCTTACCATTATGCAAAGTGGTCATTGCATGATAATTAACAATAAAACAAAAGAGCTCGTGCTTATACTGCATTTCGATCATAGGCTTCATCATACCAAAATAATTTCCAATATGAAGCGAGCCTGAAGGCTGTATTCCTGATAGTACCCTTGCCATATTTCACCTGTATATTAACCGGAATTACCGGATTTTTTTGCAAAAAAGCTTCTCTTTTCAGAGATAATCACTTACAAATATGTGTCAATAAAAAATTAGGCATTAAAGAACTTCAATTGAGAAGAACAATATAATAAAAGGGTTGCAATCATAATAACATCTATTAATTATTACATAAACAAATTCATGAGGGGGTGATGTAATGAAAAAAAATGTAGGGCCAACAGACAGCTTTATCAGATTTATGGTAGGTGTTTCTTTTCTTCTTAACATTATAATTCTTGAACCTGCAGCAATAGGAACAATAGCTCTTCTTGTACTTGGTGTTGTATTTCTTGCAACAGCATATACACACTACTGCGGACTCTATACAGTGCTTGGAATATGCACATGTGAAGATGGAGCATGTAGCGAAGAGCCTGCTGAATAAAAATTTTATCTGAATAAAAGGCTGTTACGGGAAATTACCGCAACAGCCTCAACTTTTTAACTACAGCAGCTTCCATGGCTTTCACAAAAATCTCCAAACTCTATCTGCAAAGTAGTGTGCTTTATATTAAATTCTTTTGCAAGCATTGCATTGATTCTCTGAAGAAACTCATCAGAGCTCATTTCTCCACAGGTATCAATGCGTACATGACAGGATAAAAAAACCTCCTGTGAATTAACAGACCATATATGAAGACCATGAATACCTATAACTCCCGGAATTTCAGTAATATGCCTGGAAACATCTGCAATATCAATATGAACAGGAACACCCTGCAAAAAAATCCTGAAAGATTCTTTAATAATACCCAGAGAACTCCATATTATCATTATCCCTATAATGAAACTAACAACAATATCTATCCAGTAAAGCGAGGTATAATATATTATAATACCTGCAAAAATAACACCAACCGATGATATTGCATCAAAAACCAGATGAAGAAATGCAGCCCTTAAATTAAGGTTGCTCCCCCTTACCCCCTGAAGCACAAGGATTGAAAAAATATTTCCCAGTAAACCCAGAATAGCTATTGGCAGCATGATTGAAAGATTAACAGGCTCAGGATTTTGGAATCTGCTTATAGCCTCGTAAAAAATATACACCCCTATTGCCAATAAAGTCAAAGCGTTTATACTGGCAATAAACACCTCAAACCTTTTGAGTCCAAAGGTATAGTTAACACTCTTTTTCTCAGATACCTTTTCCCCTGTATACCCCAGAACAAGGGACATTACATCTGACAGGTTATGTCCTGCATCAGAAATAAGAGCAAGGCTGCCAGAAAGAACTCCTCCTATATATTCTGCAATAGTTATTATAAGATTAAAAATAATAACCAGGAGAAATCTTAATTTATTATCAGGTGCATGAACATGCCCATGACTGCTATGTGTATGAACATGATTGTGGCTTTGTTTTTCAGAATTCATTTACACCTCCATAAAAAGTACAATAAGGAAAACCCAAAGGGAAATATGAATCATCAAGTCAGATTAATATTCATTAATACATCTCATCTTTAATCCGTATTACTTCAATACTTTAATTTTTCATAGCCTTGAATATAAACATATTAGCATGTATTCGATGACAGAAGTTACGCAAATATTTTTTTATTGACTTAATGCAGCAACAGCTTTAGAAAAATTTTATTATAAAATTAGTCCAATGAAAAAAAAATTTATTATAACAGCTATTACTATTTTTACAGCTTCTGCATTTCTCTATGGGAATATAGATGAAAAAGGTATTGCAGTTGTTAAAAGCAAATATGATAATATTGAGCTTGTGCTTGGCAATTACAAAATTCCCTACACACTCATAAACTATCCTGATCTTGACAATGAAGAAACCTTTTCAAAATATAATGCAATTTTTTTCCCTTCAGGAATGTCATCATATTACGAATCCAATGTTTCTGTTAACTGGCGCGGCAAGGAAATAACCTCAGTAAAAATATCAGATAATTTTTTCGAACTCAACACTGATAAATTCACCAGGTATTTAAAAAAATTTATTGATGAAGGTGGCGCTGCATATTTTTCAGGATATTCCTACAACCTTCTTTCAAAGGCATACGATGTTTTTGAATTTTTTGATGACTTCCCATATATGGGAGAGCCTGGCAGACTGGAAGCATCTGTCTATAATGATCTTGCCAGATTCAGCCTTAAAAGAAAAGCAGCCATATACATGGATTACCCGGGATGGATCGCTATTAAAGATGCAAACAATGCTGAAATATTAGCTCATTCAACTTTCAGCACACCTAAAGGAGAAAAATCAGGCCCTATAAGCATGCTTTTAAAATATGGAAAAGGCGAAATTCTTTATACCAGCTATTACAGCACTGTTTACAGTGAATTTAAAAGATTCAATATTTACAGAATTGCCGGGAATTCCCTTAAAAACAATCTTATAAAAAAAATTAAAAGCAATTATCAAAAAATAACAGGTACTATTATTGATGCTTTTTTTGATAATGAAGCATCAAGGTTATATCTTATAAACCTTCACAAGGGGAATAACACAATCTATTTTCAATCCCCTGAATGCCCCTATATGTTTGAAATATACGACAACAAAATGCATCTTTTAACCCTGGTTGACAGTCAGAACCTTTATAACACCTGGAATATTATTTCTAAAGAGGATGATATCTGCTTTATCAGAATATATCCATCCAGTTCATCCAGATTTGGTATTTTTGCAATAGTCAGTGCAAAGGGTGCAATTATTTCCCAGGGCATAAAGATATCACTTGCGATAATTGCCTCTATATTTATTCTGATTTTTATTATTGCTTTTATAAAAGTTATTATATCACGCCTTAAATAATTTTTTTGATTTACATAGTCAGGGTCTGCTTCATAATATCAGCTATGTATCATTTTTGTGAGCTTTAAATGCAAAGAGGTAATATTAAATGGGCAAGGTAATATCTGTATCAAACCAAAAAGGGGGAGTGGGAAAAACCACAACCACTGTTAACCTGGCAGCCTTTCTTGCTGAAAAAGGCAAGCGCGTGCTTATTATTGATATAGATCCTCAGGGAAATGCCGGATTTGGAATCGGGATAAATGCAGAGGAGATTGAAACAACAATCTATGAAGTTCTTATAGATGAGATTCCAATTGAAGAAGCCATATTTAAAACAGAGATTGAAGGCCTCTCAATAATACCCTCAAATATTCATCTTTCCGGTGCACAGGTAAACCTCCTTGACACAGAAGGAAAAGAGTTCATATTAAGAAACAAATTAAAAAAGATCCGTGACTATTATGATTACATATTTATTGACTGTCCCCCTTCACTTGGCGTATTAACTCTTAACAGCCTTGTTGCTGCAGATTCAGTCCTTATACCATTGCAGTGTGAATATTATGCCCTTGAAGGGCTAAGCCAGCTGTTACAAATTATTGTAATGGTTCAGGAGCGCCTTAATAAAACATTAAAAATTGAGGGAGTAGTATTAACAATGTTTGACACAAGAACTAACCTGGCAGCCCAGGTGGTTTCTGATGTAAGAGAATATTTTAAAGATAAAGTTTTTGACACGATTATTCCGCGTAATGTAAAACTCTCTGAAGCACCTTCTTTTGGGAAGCCAATAGGATTGTACGACAAAACATGCGCTGGAAGCATATCCTATGAAAAATTAGCTCAAGAGGTACTCAACAATGGCTAAAAAAGCATTGGGCAAGGGCCTTGGCGCAATAATATCTGCGTCCCCTACCCCTGTAGAAGAAATAGAAAAAGCTGTAACTGACCATAAAGAAAGGGTGATTGAAATCGATCTGGACAAAATAATTCCAAACCCGGATCAACCCAGAACGCACTTTGATGAAAGTGAAATAATGGGACTTGCTGAATCAATAACATCAGTAGGGCTTATCCAGCCTATAATAGTAAGGGAAAAAAATAGCCTCTACGTAATAGTTGCAGGTGAAAGACGCTACAAAGCCTGCAAACTAAATCAGATGAAAACAATTAAGGCTATTGTTATTGAGGCAGATGAAGAGCAAAACTTTACACTGGCCTTAATTGAAAATATCCAGAGACAGGATCTAAATCCAATTGAAGAGGCAAAGGCTTACAAAATACTGATAAACCGCTTTAAGTTAAAACAGCAGGATCTTGCCAGGCGGGTAGGGAAAGATCGGGCTACTATTGCCAATTCCATGAGGCTGCTTAATCTTTCAGATGACATACAAAATGGCATAATAGAAAAGAAAATTACCAGCGGTCATGCAAAGGTTCTTCTTTCAATTGAAAATCCTGACAGACAAAAATCCCTCTATAATGAAATTATAGAAAAAGATCTTTCTGTACGAGCACTGGAAGCCTTGCTGACTCCAGCAAAAAATGTTTCGGAAAATGAAACCAATAAAAAATCCCTATCTCCCAAGACACCGCATCTGAAAAAAATGGAAGAGGAACTTATCTCAAGATTGGGAACCAAAGTAGAAATAAGGCATTCCGGTAACAAGGGTAAAATAGAAATAAGCTATTATTCGCTGGATGATTTTGAAAGAATTTTTGACCTGATCAAATAATCACAACTCATCGAGTATTATTTTTTCTACTTTATCTGTTTCTATATCAAGGATAGCAAAGGATGACTCATCACGCCTGTACAAGGCACCCGGGTTGATAATTCTGCAATTATTTATAACATAGTTTTCAAAAAAATGGGTATGCCCTTTAATAATATAATCAAATTTCCCTGAAGAAACTGCCGTACGAAAAAGCGGCACAACATGTCCATGAAAAACTGCAAAATTTTTGCCATCAAGGGTAAACTCAATTTTTTCCTCAACAGGCCTCATTCCAAGTTCAATACCCTTTTTTCTTATTTCATCTCTGTCTATTAAATCACCGTTGCCTAAAACTATATAACAATCCATGTTTTTAAAAAACTCTAACATTCTTGGTGAATTTATATCACCAGCATGAACCAGTATTTTTACATTTCTTTCTGCCAAAATTTCCAGGGCCTTTTCTGTAGCCTCAATATCATTATGAGTATCGGATATTATGCCAATTTGCATTTTATCCCAGCCTTGAACCAACAGTAATATCCATACTCACAAAAATTACAGCGGGTTTATCCTTGCTCTTTTTCTTAGCTGCAAGGAGCATCCCATTTGATTCTAAACCAAAAATTTTGGCAGGCTTAAGATTAGCAACAAGAAGAATATTTTTCCCTTCAATATCTTCAGGCCTGTACACCTGTGCAATACCTGCAACAATATTCCTTTCATCCAACCCTGAATCAACTGTTAAATAAAGAAGCTTATCAGAACCCTCAACAACCTCAGCCTTCATTATCCTGGCTACCCTTATATCAACAGCGGTAAAATCCTTTATATCAATAAGCCCTTCAGTGCTATTATTATTTTTATTATCAGCTTTTGTTTCTGCCAGATTCTCCTTAACAGCTTTTTCAAGCTTTGGGAATAATATTCCCAGAGGTTCAGGCTTCACTCCTGCTTCAAGGTTATCAAGTGACAAAAGGGATTCAATCCCCTTTTGAATTTTCCCAGGGCTTAAAGACTCCATAATTTCAGGTGATATATTTATTAATACTGGTGAAAGAAGTGCTGCAACAGCATAAATAGACTCAAGAATATTTCTTATTACTGATGAAAGGCTTTCCAGGTCACCCTCTTTTGACAGCTGCCATGGCTTGTTTTCATCTATGTACTTGTTCAATGATCTTATAAATTGCCACAGACTCTCCAAACCTGTACTTGTATAAAAGCGCTTGCAGTTATCAATATACTCACCTGATTTTACTTTAAACGATGTTAGAAGCTCTTCCCTGCCAGGATTTTTACTGCCAAAGGCCGGAATACTGCCTTCAAAATATTTGCCCATCATATTATATGTTCTATTGATTAAATTACCCAGATCATTAGCCAGATCATAATTTATCCTGTCTATAATTACATCTTCATTAAACCTGGCGTCCAGTCCAAAGGTCATTTCCCTTAGTAAAAAATATCTTATCTGATCATTGCCAAAACGGGAAACAAGCTCAGAAGGGGTAACCACATTCCCTAAACTCTTTGACATCTTGGTATCATCCATGTTCCAGTAGCCATGAACATTAAGATTTTGAAAAGGCTCCATACCTGCTGCTTTAAGCATTGTAGGCCAGAATATCCCATGCGGTTTAAGTATATCCTTAGCTATAATATGCTGCACAGAGCCCCAGTACTTTTTATACAGCTCGCCTTCAGGGTAATCAAGAGCACTCACATAGTTGATCAAAGCATCAAACCAGACGTATGTAACATAGCCTTCATCAAAGGGAAGAGGAATGCCCCATGTCAGCCGTGATACAGGCCTGGAAATACAGAGATCCTCCAAAGCCTCACCTTTAAGCATGGAAAGAACTTCATTTTTATATCGCTCAGGCCTTATAAAATCCGGATTGTCCTTTATGTATTCAACAAGCCATTCCTGATATTTGCTCATTTTAAAAAAATAGTTCTTTTCCTCTATATATTCAGGAACCCTGTTATGCTCAGGACATTTTCCATCAACAATTTCCTTATCAGTTAAAAACCTTTCACAGCCTACACAATAATTTCCGCCATAGCTTCCAAAATAAATATCGCCTGCATCATATACCTTTTGAAGGATTTCCTGAACAACCTTTTTGTGCCTGCTTTCAGTTGTTCTTATAAAATCACTGTATTTTATATCAATAGAATCCCAGGTAGCTTTAAATTTAGCACTTATGCTATCAGCATATTTCTGGGGTGTGGTATTATTTGCTGATGCAGCGTTGAATATTTTATCTCCATGCTCATCAGTGCCTGTTAAAAAATAGGAGTCATATCCCACCATGGAATAAAAACGGGCAATAAAATCTGCAAGAATAGTGGTATAGGCATGGCCTATGTGAGGCTCTGCATTAACATAGTAAATAGGCGTTGTAACATAAAAACTTTCTTTCATCCCTTTCCTCAAAAATCCTTTTATAAAATTAATCCTCTGTACTGAAGATTTCTTCAACAAGATGATCTTTCAATACATACCTATCACCAACCTGTTGAAGATCACCTGCCTTTATCTGGATATATCTCTCCCCATCCTTAATTGTAATAGATTCCTTAATTGTATTAACAGATACTACAGTAAAAGAATTCTTCCCTGCCAGGATATCAGTTTCTGTTGCAGGCATTTTAGAATTCAAATATTTGTAAGTACCATATTCAAAACCCAGACAGCATAAAAGCCTGCCGCACATTCCTGAAATCTTCATGGAATTAAGATTCAAATGCTGTTCCTTGGCCATTTTAATTGAAACAGGTTCAAAATCATCTGTTTGATAAAGACAACACATGGCTTTACCACATGGACCATAACCACCAACAAGCCGTGCCTCATCGCGGACCCCAATCTGGCGCATTTCAATACGAGTCCTGAAAACAGCAGCAAGCTCCCTTACCAGTTCCCTGAAATCTATGCGATTTTCAGCTACAAAATAAAATATAATTTTTGTTTTATCAAAAAGACACTTAACAGCAACAAGTTTCATGTCCAGATTTTTTGCTTTTGATTTTTCCCTGCATATAGCGAAGGCTTTATCTTCAATATTTACAAGCTCAGTAATTTTTTCATCATCTGCATCACTGGCCTTTCTTATTACCTTTCCAGACACTGCAATCTCAGAATCACCTTTCTGCTTGAAAACCTGTACAACTCTCCCAATATCAATACCATGCTCAATCTCAACAATACAGTTGGACTGAGGCTTAATAAAAATATTATTTGTTTCAACATAATATATCTGATAGCTATTACGTAATTTTACAGCTGTAATCTCCATTCCTTTCCTCTTTTATTTACAGTCAAAAATAATCATTGCCTTCAATAAATGTTTCATTGTTGCTATTAAAGGAATAAAGCATTCCCTTTAGAGAATTTTTAACATTTAAATTATTATTAAGCCCTTTTTTTACAGAAAGAAGGAGCTTAATAATATTTTTCAGCTTTTCTTCAGAATCAATATAGATATCATCTGGCAGCAGCTTTGCATCACTGATATAGGGCTCTTTAAGCATATAGCTAAAAATATTAATCAGCACAGTCAAGAGTATTTCATTTCCTGATTCACTGATAGAATTGGATATGTTAAAATAATTACTCTTCTCATTTATAACTTCTGTAATTGATCTGCACATATCCAGGGCATCATCAACTGCTCCATCACCATTCAAATAAACCGCAGTCTCAACTGATCCTCCGGAAATTACAGAAACTAACCTGTTTTTGTCAAATCCCGGATAGATAGATTCTATTATATCCAAAACATCTTCATCAGATAAAGGATTAAATGTAATCTCAAGGCATCTGGAAACTATTGTTGGAAGAATAATTGAACTGCTTTCAGCAATAAGAACAATACATGTTCCTGGAGGTGGTTCCTCTATTGTTTTAAGCAGGGCGTTTTGGCCAATTTCTGAAATTGTATCAACACCATCAATAATAATTCCATAGTCTCCGCTTATTGAACTTCTGCCAAGTTTGTCAATTAGCCACCTCACTGTACCCTGAGAAGCTTTGTCACGCTCACCAACAGGAATTTTACCCTTATCGTCTTTTAGCAATGTAAGATAATCTGGAAATGACCCTGCCTTTATCTGCCTGCATACATCACATTTCAGACAGGGCGCAGATTGATTTTCACAAAAAATTGACCCCAAAAATCTTTCTGCAATAAGCCTTTTACCTATGCCAGCAGGGCCGGAAAAAAGAAGAGCCTGGGGATAAGTGCCTTCCCTAACCAGAGTATTGATATATTTCAACTGCCTGTAATGTCCCTTAATACCGGTAAGATTTAACTCAGTCATTATTTTAGAATATCCGCAATATCAATAGATAAGATCAAAAACAAGCCCTCTAATCTCTTCTATTGTTTTCAATAAATTAAAAGCATCACTTGACCTGGTTACCATTTGTGAAAGCTTGATAAGATTTTCATCAATTTTGTTAACAACAGACATTTCACCCCTGCTAAGCCTTTTATCCCTGGCTGTTAACTCAAGTGATCGGTTTTCAAAACCTTTTTCAAGGATCATCTTTAATATCTTTTTCACAAGAGATTTATATCTTTCAAGTTCATAATGGGATTGCTGATCAAGGAATCTCTTTTCCTGTTCTTTAAGATCTTCAAGAAGCTCTTCAACAGTTCCATAATATTCGGTCTGCACAGTCTTTACAAGCTCAGAGGCAAATGAAGATGAAACAGAATCCACACCCGCCTTTTTCCTCGATTTTATACCACCTTTGGCCTGCCGCCTCATATTTGTTTTTTGAATCTCAATCATATAATAATCCCTATATCCCCGGGGTTTTATTTATAATACAATTTCCATCAAACTTGACCCCTTCCTCCATAACCAGGCTTGGAGTAATAATATTTCCCTTAATATCGCCAGTAGAAAGAAGAATAATTCTTTCTGTAGCATAAATATTTCCAGAAACCTTACCACCAACAACAACAAGACGGGCCTTGATATCTGTAACCGCATCTCCTGTTTGTCCCACAAGTACTTTGCCATGGGTATCTATTGTACCCTGAAACTTGCCGTCAATACGCAATAGGCCATTTATTTTGAATTCACCCTTGAATTCAGAGCCTGACCCTATTATACTGTTTACTATATTATCTTCATCTATCCTGTTATTTTTTGACATTCCTGTTTCTCAGCATATTATTTTCATCTTACGGCAGAATAATCACTCTTGCCATCATTTCAAGCATATTTTTACTCTAATTTAAAAACAGTTATAATTCCTGAACAGCTTTTTTTTCTTGAATCATTTTCAACCTCTTTTATACTTAACTAATGAGCTATATATCAGGAGAATTAATGATGAAAAAACTTGCACCCCTATTTCTATTATTGCTGGCACTTCAGGCTTGTGCTACAACAACTTTTTTTAAAGACAAAATTACCATGAATCAGCTTTTAGGATCTAAAGCAAATATTGATGCTACTGATAATGTGGCAAAACAACTTCTGCTGCAGGAAGAGCTTACAAATAAAATAATTATTTTAAATAATTTGAAAGTAAAAGATGTAGTAACCTCATCAAATGTTGATTATGATTTTTGCGCCCTTTCTGATATTAAAACAGAAAATGGTAATATTGAGCTGTATATATATACAAAAAATATTCGTGCTTTGTCAAGATTAGAAAAGAATAAATCCTTCATTGATGTTACTGGTGAGTTAAGCCGATTTTTTTCAACCCTGGACAGTTATTATCTTAAAATTGAAATAATCAACAGCAAAATCAAGGTAGTTAAACCAGAACCTTCTGCAGAACAAAATCCCCAGGAATAAAAACTAATTATAACAAAACAGGAATAGGGAAAGAAATGAAGCTTTTTAAAAAAACAGCTATTATATCAGCAGCCCTGCTTGCAATCATTCTTCTTATTGCTGCTGGAATTTCCATCTCCCTGTTGCTAATAAAGCTTCCCTATAATGTTCAGGAAAAAGCTTTTATT